>JAGREN010000001.1:0-16862 GCA_020446505.1 Novosphingobium sp.
CGGTCCAGGCGAACAGGCAGTCCTTCACTTCCTGATCCGTCGGTTCGCGCCTGGTCACGACTTTGAGCATGTCGGCGGTGATGTGGCCGTTGTCGCGGTCCTGTAGCAGCAGCCCGCCAGCGATCAGCGCAAGCGTCTGGCCCGGCCTGCGCGCATCGGGCAGGCCTTGCGTCAGCAGCAGACGCAGGTTCTTCTTCTTCGCGAAGGCCGCCTTGGCAGCCTCGTCGGCACCGGGCGCAACCACGACTTCGGTGAAAATCTTGCAGATCGCCTCGGCTGTCGGACCGTCGAGCGGCACGTTGCTGGCAACGATGCCTCCGAACGCCGAGACCGAATCGCAGGCCAGCGCCTCTTCCCAGGCTTCGAGCAGGGTTGCGCGCTGGGCGACGCCGCAGGGATTGGCGTGCTTGACGATCACGATGGCCGGATCGCCACCGTCGAATTCCGCCACCAGTTCAAGCGCGGCATTGGCGTCGTTGTAATTGTTGTACGAAAGCTCCTTGCCCTGCACCTGCTCGGCTTGCGGCAGGCCCATGACGTGCGGGCCTTCGGGAATATAGAGCGCGGCCTCCTGATGCGGGTTCTCGCCATAGCGCAGCGTGTCGGCCAGCTTTGCAGCGACGATCCGGCGCGGCGGAAACTTCAGACCCTGATCGGCGTAGGAGAACCAGCTCGAGATCGCGGCATCATAGGCAGCCGTCGCGGCAAAGGCCTTGGCCGCCATCGCCTTGCGGAAATCGAAGCGCGTGGCATTCGCGTTGGCGTCAAGCTCGGTCACCAGCGCGGGATAGTCCGCTGGATCGGTGACGATCGCGACGTAGCGGTGGTTCTTGGCCGAAGACCGCACCATCGAAGGGCCACCGATGTCGATGTTCTCGATGATCGTGTCACGGTCAGCACCGCCAGCCACGGTCTTCTCGAAGGGATAGAGATTGACCACCACCAGATCGATGGCGCCGATGCCATGTTCTTCCATCGCCTTGGCGTGCTCGGGCTCGTCCCGCACCGCGAGCAGTCCGCCATGCACCATCGGGTGCAGCGTCTTCACGCGCCCGTCCATCATCTCGGGAAAGCCGGTCAGGTCCGAAACGTCGCGCACGTCCAGCCCGGCATCGCGCAGCGTCTTCGCTGTCCCGCCAGTCGAGACCAGTTCGATACCGCGAGCGACGAGTGCTGCGCCGAGTTCGGCCAACCCCTGCTTGTCGGAAACGGAAAGCAGCGCGCGTTTGACGGGAACGGAATCGGTCATGGTTGGCATAGCCCCAATGCAAAAGTCGGCTGTCTGTTAGTCACCCGCGGCGGGCGCGGCAAGTCGCTGAACGGGGAGTCAGCCCATCCGCTTGAGCAGCCACGAGAAGTTGCCGCCTCCGCGCGAGACGAGCCCCTGGATAACGAGCTGCTGCACGGGAACGGGCCGGGCATTGCCGTCGACCCACAGGCTTTCCTCGATGGCCAGTTCGCCTTCGGTGCAGCGGAACTGCCAGTAGCTGCCATCGGGAAGAGCGAGGCCAGCGCCCTGCCGGTCTTCGGACAGGCGGGCTTCGATATCGGGGCCGAGGTGGAAGCGGATCGCATAACCGACCTTGCCGCGCTTGCCCTTGCGGCCGGTCGGCACCAGCAGGTCTTCACCGCGCAGTTCGCTGCCGTCCGCGCGCGCGATCAGGATGCGGCGATGGACCAGCCCGTAGCGCGCCGCATAGCCGTTGTGGCTGGCCTCGATCCGGGTTGCCGGACCCTGCCCCTCGATCTCCAGGTCGCGGCGCTCGATCTCGACTTCCGAGACGCCGTTACCAATCCCGCCGTTGATGAGAATGGCCGTCGAATTCGCGTCGTCGAGCGTGAGGGTGGAATGCGCAGCGGTCGCCCGCAGCCCCTGCTCCAGCCGGACGGGGACGATCCCGCCAGCGCAAGCCGCGCCGCCGCAGTTGACCACGATGCGCTGTCCGGCTGCCGAAAACTCGAAGGCCAGTGTCGAGGCGCAGCCATAGCGGGCATGGCGCGGCATCGGCGGAGGCGCGGTGTCGAAGTGGAGAACGGACTTGCCCGCAGCGACTCGCTGGAAACCCCACTGGCGCACTTCGCGCAGCGGCCGCGTGCGCACCTTGCTCGCCTCGACGAGGGTTGAGATCGTGCTTGCAGGCACGGCCCACGAACCCTGCCACGACCCCAGCGAACCGTCGCCGTGGACCAGCGAGAGCAGCGGCGGCACCAGCATCGCCAGCATGTCCTCGATCGCCTGCGGTGGCTCGCGGCGAGTCGCCTCGTAGCAGGCGCGCAGCTTCACCAGAGCGGCGATCGCATCCATCTGCGCGATCGGGCTGCGTGACAGCACGCCGCCATCGTCGCCCACCGCCTCGCCCATGGCGCGCACGAGGCCAGCCTCGCCATAGAGCCGGCGCGGACGCCCGCCCGGCATCAGGAGGCCAGCCGCGATGATCGCGCACCAGCCCACCGTCTCGGCCAGCCGGTCTTCGGCGCGGCCCACGTTGCGGTCGAGCCAGCGCGCCGTATCGGCAAGGGCATGCAGCGTGCGCGAGCGCAGTTGCCGGTCGACTCCGGACAGGATCAGCGGCGCATGGACCAGCGAATTGAGCAGGCGTTCGCCGGTGTTGCCGACGCTCCAGGCCGCGCCCTTGCCGGGGCGGGACGGCGTCTTCGCATTGGCCTTGAGCCATGCGCCGAGGATCCGCTCGGCCACCGGGGCGACGTCTTCGCGCGGAGCGCAGGCGTCGAGGTCGGCAAGCCACTCGAACGAATGAACCACGCGCTCCACCGGCGGCGTCATGCGGGCGGTGCCAGCAAAGTCGGCCTGCGCGATGGGTGTCTTGACGCCGTGGACGAGGAAGTGCCCTGCCCGCAGCGCGATACCGGCGGCGCGATCGCCGGGCAGAGGGTTGGTGACCGTCGCCAAAAGGCGCGGTCCGACCTTCTTGCCGATCGGCATCGACAGCATCGAGCCGGGAACGCCCATGCGATAGGCGAGGCGGATCAGGCGCTCCGCCGGATTGGCGGAGATTGCGGGAAAATCGGCGATGGCCAGCGCCCGGCCCGGCTCGATCACTTCCTGCCGGACTTCCTCACTGGCTGCATCGGCATCGTTCGCAGGGAGGATCAGGTCGCCTTCGGCCTGCCCTTCGCTGGCCAGCGGCACTGCCGTGACATCGCTGTCGTCTACTTCATGCGCTGCCAGATCGGGAAAGGTGCCTTCGGCCATGCTGCTACCCCGCGCCCTTGAGTGCGGCGATATTGGCCGCATAGCGATCCGGACCGCCCTTGAAAGTTGCGGAGCCGGCAACGAGCACGTCAGCTCCGGCATCGACGCACAGGCGGGCGGTTTCCGTGTTGACGCCGCCGTCGACTTCGAGCCGGATGTCACGGCCCGACTTGTCGATGGCCTTACGCACTGCCTCGATCTTGCGAAGCTGGCTGGAAATGAAGCTCTGCCCGCCAAAGCCCGGATTGACGCTCATCACCAGCACGAGGTCGATTTCGTCGATCAGATAGTCGAGCATCTTGGCCGGAGTCGCGGGATTGAGCGACACGCCCGCCTGCTTGCCCAGCGCCTTGATCGCCTGCACCGTGCGGTGCGCGTGCGGCCCGGCTTCGGGATGGATGGTGATGATATCCGCACCCGCCTCGGCAAATTCCTCGAGGTAGGGATCGACCGGAGAGATCATCAGGTGGACGTCGAAGGGCTTGGAGCTGTGCGGACGGAGCGCCTTCACTACCGCCGGACCGATGGTGATGTTGGGGACGAAATGGCCGTCCATGACATCGACATGGATCCAGTCCGCACCGGCCGCGTCGATTGCGCGCACTTCCTCACCCAGTTTCGCGAAATCGGCCGACAGGATGGACGGCGAGATAAGCGGGGGGGCCATGTGCGGTTCGATTGCTCCTTGTCTTGGCGAGTACGTAGACCCGACATGCCCGACAAGGCGTAGCCTTGCCTTTTCCACATGCTCGATTGCAAAATTGCGACAATGCGAAGGTCTGGGTGCGGCGGAATGCATGAACGCTTCGGTTTCGCCCAATTCACAGCCGGTTCAGCGCATTTGCCCTATTTGCGCCAGGACTATCTCGCACCTCTTGGAAACAGTCAGGATCAGGCAAGTCTTGCAGGACGCGCCAAGCCCCGGCATTGAACAGGAAACCGATGACCAATTTGACCAGATTGACTTTTTCCGGCTCTGTCCGGCCCCTCGCTGCGGCTGCGCTGGCCGTTGGCGCGCTTGGCCTTGCCACGGCTGCTCCTGCCGCTGCCCAGTATCGCCAGCCGATCGGCAACGACATGAGCAAGTGCAGCGCCGGAGCGGGTCCAGCCGTCATGGTAACGGTCGAGGGCATCAAGTCCTCGACGGGCAAGGTGCGTGTGCAGAGCTACCGCGCCACGCCGTCGGAATGGCTCGAAAAGGGCCGCTGGATCAACCGGATCGAGCTTCCCGCCAGGCAGGGCACGATGCGCTTCTGCATGCCGGTTCCGGCTGCGGGCACCTATGGCATCGCCGTGCGCCACGACGCCAATGGCAATGGCAGCACCGACCTCACCAAGGATGGCGGCGCGATGTCCAACAACCCCAGCATCACCTTGTTCAACCTCGGCAAGCCGAGCTACAAGAAGACCGCATTTCCGGTCGGCAACGAGGTAAAGTCGATCCACATCCAGATGCGCTACATGTAGGTCAGTCGGCGGCGGCTTTTGCTGCCGCGCGACGCCTGCGCCACACCGAAAAGAGGACGCCTGGCGCGGCCAGCACGGGATGCCGTTCGCGCCATGGCGTGATTTCGACCGGCACGCCGGTGTGGCGCTCGATCTTCCAGGCGGCATAGCGTGCCGCACCTTCGAAAGTGGATGCAGCCCGGACGAGCCGGAGCAGGTTGAGCGGCTTTCCCGCCCTGCGGCGCGCGCGCCACCAGCGCCTGATTTCGCGCCTTTCTGCCTGCGGCATGGCGGGGTGCAGGTGCTCCCCCTCAGCAGCAAATTCGATTCCGGCTGCCGACATGGCAAGCGGGAGTAGCCCGTCGAAATGGGCCGCGTTGAGCTCGATGATGGATCGCGCCCGGCTTGTCGTCTCCATGCGGAATTCCGCGCCGTAGGTCGCCTCGAACAGCGCCGTCCAGTAATCCGCTTCAGTGCCGCTTTCAGGGCCGAGCGCGACGGCCAGCCTCGCTGCTGCCTTGCTCGCATCGCCAAGCGCATCGACCACTGCCGCCCGCGCCGTTTCACTCTCGGCCCAGATCAGGGCACTTGGCTGGACAAAGCGCGCCCAGATGGTCGTGTCGAGCAGTTTGCCGGACGCCGCCCCGGCAAATTTGGCCATGGTCATCGTCGCGACCTTGGCGCGCAGGTCCGTGCCTTCGAATGCCCACTCATGATAGCTGACGCGCGGCCAGAGCCCCTTCTCGGCCTCGCCCGGCATCAGCAAGTAGTAGTCGAGCACGCCTTCCAGCTCGCCGGTCCGGAGATTGGAACCATAGAACAGGACCGCTTGCGCTCCGGCCCCGGCAGCAAGGCGCTCGGCAAAAGCGCGGACCGCAGGATCGACCTTGCGGTCCAGACCCCGCGCGATGCGCTCGCGCAAGGGGTGTGTCACGGGGCGACGAACTGCAATTCCGGCCCTGCGGAAATGCGGAAATTGCCTGCCGGAAAGCGTTCGCCATCGAGGATGAAGCCGCTGTCCATGGAGACGTTGAATGCTTCGCCGCTACCACGATGCATGCCCAGCTTCTCGACAGCGGGGCCGTGCCAGCCCATCGCCGCGACAGGAACGAGCGAAAGCGCCCGGCGGCGCGGCGCATCGATCAGGAAATAGCCGATGCTCGCGCTGTCATCGATGCCCGCCAGCAGCTTCACCCCCAGGGGAAAGCGGCGCAGCGTAGTGAAACCGGCCATATAGCGGGTGTCCGGAGCGCCAAGATGGCTGTGCGGCAGGGGCACGCCGGTCTTTGCGTCGGTGAACACCACTCGGGAGGCATGACGCCAGGGCGAATTGCCAAACCCGAACAAGGCCTGCGTCATGCCCGCTATCGCAGTCACGCCGATTGCGAAGCTCTGGAAAGCGCCGAACCGGTGCGCAACCTGCCCCGCGTCGATCGCGGCATTGAAAACGCCTGCTCCGAAGATGAAGCCCCATCGATCGCGGATGGCAGCTGCCGCGTCGCTGATGATGATCGGACGACGCGCGATCACGCTGCCCCGCATGGCAGCTGCGATTGCCTCGTCGAGCGTCCAGTTGCGCGAAACGCCGATGTCGAGCGCGAGAGCATTGGTCTTGCCTTGCGGCAGGACCGCGACAAGCGGCCAACTGTCGCCGAAAAACGGAGCGCCGCGGGTCAGGACGTCGCGCACGGTCCCGTCACCGCCGCTGATTGCCAGCATGCCGATCCCTGCCTCGGCAAAGCGCGCCAGCGCCTGTTCGAGCTCGGTGCGGGTTTCCGGTTCGGCGAGCAGAACGTCCTTGCGACCTTCCAGATCGGGGTGATGGCCCTTGTTGCGGTGGCTTCGCGGATTGCGCACGAGACCGACCAGCGGTGCCGCAAGGTATTCGCGCGCGCTGGCCGAACGACCGCTCACGGTCGCCGGTACCATTGCTGACGCCTCGTCGGGCAGTCGTCCAAAAGTGGATATGCGGCCATCCATCACCGCCGCCCTAGCCGCCCTTGCCTTAACGAATCCAGTTTTTTCGCCGCGCTGTTGCAGGGCGGGACCGTTCAGTCAGAGGGCATTTCCGCCTGTTCGCGCCGCCGCAAGATGCGCGCCATGATCGCGCCGAGCAACAGTGCCTGTCCGATGGAATTGGCGAGCACCGCCGCCGCGACGCCGTCAGCGCCCATGATCGGATCGAGCAGCAAGGCGCAGGCGATCAGCAGTCCGGTCGCCGCCAACCGGGCCAGAAACAGCAGATGCGCGCGCTGGGCGGCCATGATCGTCGGCTCGAAAGCGACGATGGCAAGATCCGTGCAGGCTGCTGCGGTAAGCCACAGCAGACTGGTATAGGCCCGCCCGAAATCGGCCCCGCCGATGGTTTCGAGCAGGACTTGCCCGAACAGGATCGCCAGCAGGAAAACAACCGCTCCCACGGCTGCGGCCACCCGCATCGACTGTGCGATCATGGTGCCGAGGCTGCGCGCTCCCTGGCTGCGCACGGCGCGCACGATTTCCGGGAAGGCTGCCTTGGCGATCATCTGCGACACGGTCGTCAGCGAGCGGCTGAGCTGGGCAGCAAGCCGGAAGGCACCAGCAGCGGCCGGGCCCGTCAGTCCACCCACCATGAACAGCGGAAGCTGCTTGACCGAGATGAAGAGCGTCTGGCTGAAATTGGACGTCAGCGAGTAACGCAGGATACCGGGGTTGTCGTCAAGAACCGCGCCCAGCCCGTTTCCTCCTCGCATGATCGTCCGCACTTCACCGATGCGATGCACGGCATACCAGTGCGCCGCCGCCGTCAGCAGTTCCGCGGCGGCCCAGGCGATCAGGAAGCCCTGCAGTTTCGGGTGGATGAGCGCAGCGGCAACCGCACCGATCAGGCGCAGGGTCGGAGTCGCGGCATCGGCTGCGGCGGCAAGATTGAATCTGTCGCGCAGCCGCAGGATGCCGATCGGCGTCGATCGCAGGGACAGCAGCATGATCACGTTGAAGATCAGCGTTGCGCGCGACAGCGTCGGCGTGATCTCCAGCGCGTCGGCGAAGTAGTGCAGGATCAGTGCAGACGCGCCGATACCGACCAGCGCGCTGACCACGTCGAGGGCGATGGCCGCACGATAGAGCCGTGCAAGACGCATCTCGTCGCGGTTCTCGATATGGGCGACACCGTATTGCACGATGATCTGCCACGTCTGGAATGCGAGCAGATTGGCGAGAAACTGGGCCGCCCCGGTAATCAGCGCGAACTTGCCGAAGCCGGTCACGCCGAGCGAGCGGGTGATGATCGCCAGGTAGATCAGCGAGAACACTGCAGCGACGGTGCGCGCGGCAAGCATCCAGCCGAAGTTCTGGACAACGGAGACAACCGCTTGCGGCGCGTTTCGCATTTTCAGGATCAGCGCATTCAACTTGGGCGGTCTTTCTTGTCGAGGCCTGAAGCCAGACCGCGATGTGGACCCTTGTCGCCAGCGCGGCAAGGGGCAAGCGCGGTTACACCCCGGTCGGCGCGGGCCATGTCACGAACTGATATGTGGCTCCAGAGCCTCCCGGATACGCCCGATACGCAAGGCGAACCACTGCCCGAGTTCGCTGTCGGACAGGGCATCGAGCATGGAAACCTGCGGCATCGAAAGTCCGATCCGCAAGGTCGCGCCCCAGCCCTCGCCCGGAAGGCGGACGCACCGGACCGGCTGCCCCAGCCGGATGTCCTGCGCGATGAGCGCGGCGTGAATCCGCACCGCGTCATCGAAAGTAAGTTCGCGCAAGGCGCTGCCGTCGGCTGCATGGCACAGGTCAAGCGTCACCAGCGTGAGCATCTCTATCGGGTGTTCTGCTGGCTCTTCGGTGTCGCCCGCCGGAACACTGGCGACTTTCCGGATGCCGAGATCGCTGGCCAGCGCATCGGTCGCCTCGGTAAAGGCGCGAACCACGCGAGCCACCCGTTCGAAGGGCAGCGCCTGAAAACGCGACAACTCGAAGAGGGACGCGCTGAGCCGCAGGGCAAGTCCCGGATTGCCGGTATCCTCGCAGCAATCCCGGCCCGGCCAGCTTTCCGGGACCTCGGCGCGCCGGAACACGTTCGCCATGCCCCGCGCGAGCGGCGCCGCGCTGGCGGCAAGGCCGGAAGGCAGCAGGGCAAACCCGCTGAACGGCGGACCGCCCATGAACTTCGACCCGGTGACGAAAACGATGATCCCGCGTGCGAGATATTGCGCCACCGCCTCGCTGGTGATCCGCGCCTGGCAGGCATCGACCACGAAACCGACCTCGTCTCCAAACCGCGCGCGCAGGGCATCGACATCGTCGAGATGAGGCAGGACCAGACCGGTCTTGGAGCCGTGGACTACATGGACGAGAGGAAACGTGTCAGCCGCGAGTGCCGCTTCGATGGCACTGGCAAAATCCCGTGTCAGCGAGCCGCTCTCGAAGGCGTCCCCGGATTCGCATCTGACCGGGGTATCGTCCATCGTTACCGGCGGCAGGCCAGCAACCGGTTCTCCGGGCGAAACCGCAGTGCCGAGCGCCGTCTCTTTCGCGAAGTAGGCGCCGGCCGCGCTGTAGATGCAGCCCGAGCCGACCTCATCCGCGCCGAGCAGCAGGTTGACGATCCCGTTGGGTTTTCGCCCGGCGACCGCGATCAGGCCGACATATTCGAGGTCCGTGCCCGAAGGCGCGAAGAACACGTCGATTTCGGAGCCAAGGCCATAGGCCTCGCGGATCGTTTCGCGCAGTCCGTCGAGACATGCGGCATAGGCCGCCCCTGCCTCCAGATGCCCCGCGCCATTCGGAAACTGCGCGCGCAGCCACGCATCGGCATCCTTGCCCAGGTCGTTGGCGGTGGAAGACGCGAACGCGAGCACTTCGCGCGGGAAAGGCGCGCTCGAATAGCGGTTGAGGCCCGTCTGCGGATCGAGCACGATCCGGGCATCGCCGCCGCGCGTCATCCATTCGTGGAGGCTGGTATCAACACTGTGGGCCACGAAAAAACCTGCGCGCGATCGTCCGGATGACCGCGCGATTGGACGGCGCGGCGCGAATAAGGAAATTGCGAAGTTCCCTAGAGCCGTTATGGGAGCGCGGCAAGGGGCCGGGCGCAACGACGCGCCCCGCATCGCAGGATTGAAAATGACCGCTCCGCTCAAACTGACCGCCGAGGCGCGCCGCGACCTGAAGCTGCTGTTCATCGCCAAGCACGCGCTGGGCGACGGCAGCCTCCACACCGCAGACGGCAACCACGCGCCCTATCACCACGAGATGCGCGTCATCCTCGAAGGCCTTTTCGACAAGCTGCAGGTCGCCAACAGCTACGACGTGCTGTTCACCGATCCGCATGTCGATTTCGTCTGGCCGATGCTCAATCGCGGCGGCTTCTTCAATTCCGAAATGCTGTGCCCGCTGCTGTGCGAGCGGCTGCACGTGCCCTATCTCGGCGCCAACCCGATCCTGCGCGGCCTTGCCGACGACAAGCACTTGACCAAGCTGGAAGCACGCACGCGCGGCGTTCCGACCTGCGACTGGGCGGTCTACCGCGCCGGCGCACCCGTCGAGGAAGCGCGCTGCCCCAAGGCGGACCGCTACGTCATCAAGCCCAACAACAGCTCGGCAAGCTGGGCGATCAGCGACGCGACCGATTGGGAAGGCGTGCGCGAAGCAGTACTTGGCATCCATGCCGAAGGCTACGACGCGATCGTCGAGCCGTTCATGAAGGGCAGCGACGTCGAGGTGCCGGTCGTCACCATCCGCGGCGAACCCTTCGTCATGCCGCCGATGCTGTTCAAGCAGGCCGACCCGGAGCATCTGAGGACTCACGAGGAAAAACGCGATCTCGTGCCGCGCGAGCACAAGTATACGCTGGTCCCGTTCGAAGGCGCCGATGCCTGGGACACGATCCGCGCCCATACCCTCACACTGGCCGAGATCTTCCGCCCGTTCGATTTCGGCCGCTTCGAATTCCGCTACGACGAGGCCAGCGGCGAGGTGAACCTCCTCGAAGTCAACCTGCAGTGCAACCTGTGGTCGCAGAAGGTCTACGGGCGTTCTGCCGAGCTGCAGGGCTGGAGCCAGGAAGAGCTCATCGAGACGATCGTGGCCGAGAGCCTGACACGCCACGGCCTGATGAAATCGTGACCTGCACGGTCGTCGTCCTTGCTGCGCAACGCACCGACGTCGTCAATCCGCTGGCCGAGCGGGCGGACGTCAGCCACAAGTGCCTCGTGCCAATCGCGGGCAAGCCGCTGATCGTCCATGTCATGGACGTGCTTGCCAAGTGCCCGGAAGTCACAAAAGTGCGCGTCATGGTCGAGCCGGACGGGCAGGACTCGCTCGCTCCGATCATGGCAACCTATCGGACCAGCGGCATGACCGTCGACCTCGTCTCATCATCGGAGAACATCGTCGAGAGCGTGCTGACAGGCGTTGCAGGACAGGACGCACCCTTCGTCATCACCACGGCGGACAACGTGCTGCTGAGCCGCGAAGCCTTTCTGGCGACCTACGATGCGCTTACCACCCACGATGCCGCGATGAACCTCGCGACAAAGCAGGCAGTGCTTGCCGTCCATCCCGAAGCACAGCGCAATTTCTATGAATTTGCCGACGATGCCTATGCCAACTGCAACCTTTATGGACTGGCAGGCGCGCACGCGCTTCGCGCAGCCGAGGCGTTTCGCGAAGGCGGCCAGTTCCAGAAGAATCCCAAGCGCCTGATTACGGCGTTCGGCCTGCTCAACATCCTCCTGTTCCGCTTCCGCCTCATCAGCCTGCAAACGGCAGCCCGGCGCATTTCAAAGCGGATGTGCATCACTCTTGCCGCCAACGTGCAAGCCGACGGCGCGCAGGCCGTCGATGTCGACAACGAACGCACTTACAACATCGCGCAAATGGTGCTGGAGCAGCGCGGCCGCCTTGTCTGAAATTCGCGATTTGCGAATTTCAGATGCGGTTCCAGCCCACTCCCCCTCCCAACCACCCGATAGGCTATCGGACATGCTATCGGGTGGTTGGGAGGGGGAGTGGGCCGGCGCCGAACGATCCAAAAGCCGCCTCTGGCGGATTTTCGGATCAGATATTAAACTGTCGCCATGCTGCACGAAAACCTGATCGAAGACGCCAGGGCCATCGCCTCGGAACTCGTTACCCTTCGCCGCGCGATTCATGCCGAACCCGAACTTGGCCTGCATACGCCCAAGACGCGCGACAAGGTGCGCATGGCCCTCGCCCACCTGCCGCTTGACTGGCGCGAGGGGCCGTCCACGACCGGCTTGATCGCCGTGCTGAAAGGTGGCGCGGGTGACGGGCGCCGCGTCCTGCTGCGCGGCGACATGGACGCCCTGCCCATGCCCGAAGAAACCGGGCTGGACTTCGCCTCGCAGGTATCCGGCGCAATGCACGCCTGCGGTCATGACGCCCACACCGCCATGCTTGCTGGCGCGGCGGAACTGCTGGCGAAACGGGCGGCCTCGCTGAAAGGTGAAGTGCTCTTCATGTTCCAGCCGGGCGAGGAAGGGCACCACGGCGCGCGATTCATGCTCGATGACGGGATCATCGATCCGCTGCCCGATGCCGCCTTTGCTCTCCACGTATTCCCCAACGCGCCGCACGGCACGCTTGGCGGACGCGCCGGGCCGCTGCTCGCCTCGGCCGACCAGTTCACCATCAGCGTGAAAGGCCGGGGCGGCCATGCCTCGCTGCCGCACGAAACGCTCGACCCGGTGCCGGTCGCCTGCGAGATCGTCACGGCCCTGCAAGCCATGGTCACGCGCAAGTTCAGCGTATTCGATCCGGTGGTGCTGACCGTGGCGCGGATTGGGGGCGGCACCACCTTCAACGTCGTTCCCGACAGCGCCGAGATCGAAGGCACGATGCGCTCACTTTCGGCCGAAAGCAGGCAGCGGCTGCGCGACAATCTGCAACTCATCGCGGCCGGGATCGCCGGAGCCCACGGCATGACTGCCGAAATCGACGTCGAGGAAGGCTGCCCCGTCACGGTGTGCGACGGGCGCGCTGTTGCGCTGGGGCAGAAGGTTGCCACCGGCCTGTTCGGCGCAGACAGCTTCCTTTCGCTCGACAACCCGGTGATGGGTGCGGAGGACTTCTCCTATGTGCTGGAAAAGGTGCCGGGCGCCATGTTCTTCCTTGGTGCAAGCCACGAAGGCGAGGACTGGACCCAGTGCTGCGGCATTCACTCGACCCGGATGATGCTCGACGAGGCCGTGCTGCCGCGCGGCGCGGCCATGCTGGCGGGTCTTGCCGAGGCGTTTCTGGCCAACGGGTTCGACTGAGACATCAGGCGCGCAAGTCGCTCCATTCCGGATGCTGGTCGAACTTGTCGACGACATAGGAGCAGACCGGCTCCACCTTGAAGCCTTGCTCGCGCGCATCCTCAACCAGCGCATCGACAAGCTGCGCGGCAATCCCGCGACCGCCGATGGCCGGCGGCACCAGCGTATGTTCGGCCACCCGCGCGCCATTGCGCTCGACCCATGTCAGCCGCCCGATATGGTCGCTGCCCTCGACATGAGCGTGATATTCGCCCGACTTGTCGTTGTCGTGCCGGGTAATGGTAACTTCGCTCATGGTTCATCCTTCGCTTGACGCAGGTCACTACCCTCATCATCGCTCGAAACGTCATGCAGTTCCATTCCGACAATGCGGCAAGTGTCCACCCCATGGTCTGGGAAGCGATGCGTCAGGCCGATTCAGCCGACATGGGCTATGACGGCGATGCCCTGTCGCAGCGCCTCGACGAGTCTATGAGCGACCTGTTCGGTACGGAGTGCGCAGCGCTGTGGGTGGCGACGGGAACGGCGGCCAACTGCCTCGCACTTGCCTCGATGGTGCGACCCGAAGGCGGCGTCGTGTGCCACCGCGAGGCGCATATCGAGGTCGACGAAGGCGGCGCGCCGGGCTTCTACCTTCATGGCGCGAAGCTGATGCTGGTCGATGGCGAGCACGCGAAAATCACTCCCGATGCCATTGCCGCGCTGATCGACCCGATCCGCGACGATGTCCATCAGGTCCAGCCGCATGCCGTATCGATCACGCAGGTGAGCGAATATGGCTGCACCTATCGTGCAGAAGAATTGCGCGCGCTGTCCGCCTTCTGCCAGGCGCGCGAGCTTGGCCTGCATGTCGACGGAGCGCGGTTCGCCAATGCCGTCGCCTCCCTTGGCTGCCCGCCGCGCGAGGCCTGCGAGGGAGCCGACGCCCTGTCGTTCGGCATGGCCAAGAACGGCGCGATGAATGCCGAGGCGATCGTCTTTTTCGACCCCGCCAAAGCCGACCGCGTGCGCTATCTGAGGAAGCGCGCCGGGCACCTGCAATCGAAGGGCCGGTTCCTTGCCGCCCAGATTCTCGCAATGATCGAGCATGGGCTGTGGCTCGACAATGCCCGCAAGGCCAATGCCGCTGCGGCCGAGATTGCGGCCAGCGTACCGGATCGCCTGCTGCATCCGGTCGAGGCCAACGAGATTTTTCTGCATCTGTCCGAGACCGAACGCGCTCAACTGCGCGATCAGGGGTTCGGCTTTCACGATTGGGGCGCGGACAGCGCGCGCATCGTAACTGCCTGGGACACGCGCGAGGACCATGCCGCCGCGCTTGCGAAGGCCATAGGCGCGCTGTGACCACAGACGGACCTCCGCCGCACGCGCTCTTGCGCCCGCGAATCGCGGTGCCCTTCCTGCTGATATCGCTGATCTGGGGCTCGACCTGGGTTGTGATCGCAGACCAGATCGAGGCCGCTCCGCCGGCTTGGTCGGTGGTCTGGCGCTTCGGCCTGGCGACCATCGGCGCTTTCCTGCTCGCGACAGTCCTGCGCGCTTCGCTCGTGATGGGCCGCAAGGCGCACCTGCTCGCCATGGCGCTCGGCCTCGCGCAGTTCTGCTGCAACTACATGTTCGTCTACCGGGCCGAGCAGCATCTTACCTCGGGCATTGTCGCAGTGATGATCTCGCTATTGATCGTGCCCAATGCGATACTCGGGCGCGTGATCCTCAATCAGACGGTCACGCCTCGCTTCATGGCGGGCAGCGCCGTAGCTCTGGCGGGCATCGCCTTGTTGCTTGTAAACGAGGCTCAGGCCGCGCAGCTTGGCAAGGACGTTCCACTCGGCGTCCTGCTGGCCTTGGCGGCGATGGCCGGTGCCTCCATCGCCAGCGTCATTCAGGCTGGCGAAGTCGGGCGCTCGGTGCCGATGCCCAGCCTGCTGGCATGGGCCATGCTCTACGGCACGCTGATCGATGCCGGCATTGCTTTTGCAACCGAAGGGCCGCCGATCATCCCCACCACGATGGGCTACTGGTCCGGTGCACTCTATCTCGCCGTGGTCGGCTCGGTGGCGACCTTCCCGCTCTACTGGACGCTCGTGCGCGAGATCGGACCGGGTCGCGCCGCCTATCACGGCGTGCTGGTCGTGGTGATCGCGATGGGGCTGTCTACCGTGTTCGAAGGCTACCACTGGTCGGCCCTGGCAATCGGCGGCTCGGTGCTGGCACTCGCCGGGCTGGTCATCGCGCTGAGAGCCCGCAGTCCTGTGTAATCGGCACCGCCTAGGAAAGAAGTGCATGCAATCCGGTAACGTAGTCGGGAAAGGCGGGCCGCCAGCCGAGCACGCGTCTGGCCTTGCCATTGGCGACGCGCCGGTTCTCCGCATAGAAACCACGCGCCATCGGTGAGAGGCCCGCTTCGTCCAGCGTCTGGAGCGGCGGCAAGGACACATCGATCAGGCGACACGCCTCTTCGACCAGCAGGTTCTGGCTGCAAGGCATGTCGTCTGACAGGTTGTAGGCCCCCGCTGGCGCATCGCGTTCCAGCGCAGCCGTGACGCCCGAAGCAATGTCGTCGACGTGGACGCGGCTGAACACCTGACCCGGCAAGTCGATCCGGTGCGCTCGTCCTTCGCGCACCCGGTCGAGGATAGAGCGACCCGGCCCGTAGATGCCCGGCAGGCGAAACACCCGCGCGCCGCGTTCCAGCCATTCGGCATCGCATTCGCTGCGAGCATTGCGCCGCCCGGTTCCTACCGGCGCGCTTTCGTCGACCCATGCCCCTGCGGTATCGCCATAGACACCCGTCGAGGAGAGGTAGCCAAGCCACTTGCCCGCCAGCACGTGGCCATAGCGCTCCAGCACCGGGTCCGCGCCCTCTCCTCCGGGCGGAACCGAAGACAGGACATGGCCGCAATCGGCAAGCGCCATGCGCACCGTGCTTTCGTCGTCGAAAGAGAGCGTCCCGTCGCCGCCGGTGGAGACGACCTCCCAGCCGCGGCCTTCGAGAAGCGCGGCAATCCGCTGCGCAGAATAGCCCAGGCCGAAAATGAAAAAGCGGCGCAGCGGGCATCTCCTCTGGAAATAGGGTGGCGAGGCTTTACCTAGGCTCCATGGAAAACGCCAGCAGACCCTCCGAACCCGCCAATCTCCACAGCGCCGACGCGGCCCCGCCGCCGCAGGATCCGCCAACGATCCGCCGCGAGGACTACCTGCCGCCCGACTGGCTCGTGCCCGAGATCGCGCTCGATTTTGCGCTCGGGGTCGACGAAACTGCGGTCACGGCAAAGCTGTCGGTGCGCAAGAACCCCGATGGCGCAGGCGATCCCGCGCTGCGCCTCAACGGTGACGGCATTGCCGCCCGCGCGGTGCGAGTCGACGGCAAGGCGGTCAACGACTGGCAGATGCTGGGGTCGGACCTCGTCATCGATCTGACGGGCGATTCACATGAAGTCGAGATCGAGACGCTTATCAATCCCGCCGCCAACAGCCAGCTCATGGGCCTCTATGCCTCCAACGGCATGCTGTGCACCCAGTGCGAGGCCGAAGGGTTCCGCCGCATCACCTTCTTCCCTGACCGGCCCGACGTGCTTTCGACATGGTCGGTGCGCATGGAAGGGCCGAAGGACCAGTTTCCGGTCCTGCTCTCGAACGGCAACTGCACCGACAAGGGCGAAGGCGAAGGCGGCAGGCACTGGGCGCAGTGGAACGACCCCTGGCCCAAGCCGAGCTACCTGTTCGCGCTGGTCGCAGGCAACCTCGTCGCCAATCACTCGTCCTTCGAAACAGTCTCGGGCCGCGAGGTCGAGCTGAACATCTGGGTCCGCCCCGGCGACGAGGACCGCACCGGCCATGCGATGGATTCGCTCAAGGCCTCGATGAAGTGGGACGAGGAGACGTTCGGGCGCGAATACGATCTCGATCTCTACAACATCGTCGCCGTGTCCGACTTC
>JAGREN010000001.1:16875-24504 GCA_020446505.1 Novosphingobium sp.
GCGATGGAGAACAAGGGTCTCAACGTCTTCAACACACGCTATGTGCTGGCCGACCCCGAAACCGCGACCGACATGGACTATGACGCGGTGGAAGGCGTGATCGCCCACGAATACTTCCATAACTGGTCGGGCAACCGCGTGACCTGCCGCGACTGGTTCCAGCTATCGCTGAAGGAAGGCTTCACCGTCCTGCGCGACCAGCTTTTCAGCCAGGATATGGGCAGCGAGGCCGTGAAGCGGATCGAGGACGTGCGCGTACTGCGCGCCGCCCAGTTCCCGGAAGACTCCGGCCCGCTCGCTCATCCGATCCGGCCCGATTCCTATCAGGAGATCTCGAACTTCTACACGCCCACGGTCTATAACAAGGGCGCCGAAGTCATCCGCATGATGCGCACCATGGCTGGCCCGGAGAAGTTCCGTGAAGGCACGGACCTCTATTTCAAGCGCCACGACGGCGAAGCGGCAACCTGCGAGGACTTCATCAAGGCCATCGAGCAGGGTGCCGATTTGGACCTGGAGCAGTTCCGCCTGTGGTATTCACAGGCAGGCACGCCGAAGATCAAGGCCAGGCTGCTCCACGAGAACAATTTTGCGACCCTGCGGCTCGAACAGGAAGTGCCCGCCACGCCCGGTCAGCCCGAAAAGCAGCCGATGCCGATCCCGCTCAAGATCGCGCTGTTCGATCGCGAGACCGGCAAGCATCACGGCGAACAACTGGTCGTGCTCGATGGCGAAAAGGGCGAGTTCCCGTTCAAGGGATACCTGCGCCCTCCCGTCCTCTCGATCAACCGTGGCTTCACCGCGCCTGTCGCCATCGAGGTCGAGCAGGCCGACGAGGATCTCGTGTTCCTCGCCGCGAAGGACGACGATCCCTTCGCTCGCTACGAGGCATTGCAGAAGCTGTGCGTTCGCCACCTGCTCAAGACCGTTCAGGGCGAACTCGAAGAGCGCGCCCGCGATGTCGAACGCGATGCAATCAGCCAGGCCTTCGAGGCGATCCTGCCCGACAATTCGCTTGACGACCTGATGCGCGGCGAGCTGATGCTGCTTCCCGGACAGGGCTATATTGCCGAGCAATTACCCGTATCCGACCCGCTGGCCGTCCATACCGAGCGCGAAGGGCTGAAGGCATGGCTGGGCGAAGAACTGCAGGATGATTTCCTCGACCTGCACGACCGAACCAGCGAAGTGCCCTACGGTCGCGATGCCGCCGCTCGCGGCGCGCGCAAGGTCAAGTCGTTCGCGCTTCAATATATTGCCGCAGGCGATGCCGAGGAAGGCGCCGAGCGCGCCGCGAAGCAATATGCGCTGGCCGACAACATGACCGACCGTCAGGGTGCGCTCATGGTGCTGTGCGGGCTGGAATGTTCCGAGCGCGAGATGGCGCTGGCCGACTTCTACAAGCGATACGAAGGTGATGCATTGGTCATCGACAAGTGGTTCTCGCTGCAGGCGGGTTCGCTGCATCCCGATGCGCTGGAACACGTCAAGGTACTGGCCGGGCACAAGGACTTCACCTTGTCGAACCCCAACCGGGTGCGCGCGCTCTACATGGCTTTTGCCGCAAATCCGCATGCCTTCCACGCAGCAGACGGCGAGGGCTATCGCCTGATCGGCGACCTGATCCGCAGGCTCGATCCGCTCAACCCGCAGACCGCCGCGCGTTTCGTTCCGTCATTGGGACGCTGGCGGCGAATCGAACCGGGCCGTGCTGCACTGATGCGCGAGGAACTGGAAAAGATCGTCGCCGTGCCGGACCTTTCCCGCGACGTGCGCGAGCAGGTGACCAAGAGCCTCGGCTGACATGACAGGCGAACCAGTCGAGGCGATCCGCGCCGAGGTGCTGGCAGGAATTGCCCACGGCTTCCTGTCGCGCCGGGGCGGAGCTTCGACGGGAGCCATGGCAGGGCTGAACTGCGGGCCGGGTTCCGGTGACGATGCCGCCATCGTCGCCGAAAACCGCGCGCGCGCCGTTGCGGCGGTTGCACCGGGCGCGCGACTCGTCTCGGTCTATCAGGTTCATTCGCCGGTCTGCGTGACAGTCGGCGAACCCTGGGACGAGAATGCCCGGCCCGAGGCAGATGCACTCGCGACCGACCGGCCGGGCCTTGTGCTCGGCATCGTCACTGCCGATTGCGCGCCGGTGCTGCTGGCCGACCGCGAAGCCGGCGTTGCCGGTGCCGCCCATGCGGGCTGGAAAGGTGCGATTGCCGGCGTGACCGACAACACCATTGCCGCCATGGAAGCGCTCGGCGCAAAGCGAGATCGCATCGTCGCCGCCATCGGTCCGTGCATCGCTCAAGGCAGTTATGAGGTCGATACCCTCTTTCGCGAGCGCTTCCTTGCCGACAGCCCGGCCAATGCCGATTTCTTCCTGGAAGGCCGCGCAGACCACTTCCAGTTCGACCTCGAAGGCTATGTCGCCATGCGCCTGGAAACCGCGGGAATCGGCGCGGTGGAGGCGCTTGGCCTCGATACCTATGGCGACGAGGGCCGCTTCTATTCCTTCCGCCGCTCGACCCATCGCGGCGAACCATCTTACGGTCGGCTGATCTCGCTCATAGCTGCTGGCTGACAACTGCGAATCAATCGCCAAAAAAGGCGGTTGGCAGGCTTCACTTTCCTGTCTATCAGGCGCGCCAAGTCGGTTCTTGCGCCTGCGAACGTGCGGGCATGGAGCCGATGTCGGGGGGACACCGAACCACTGACGGATTTTTGCCCGCAAGGTCCCTTCCGGATCTGTAGGCGACAAGAGCAAGGCTGGGTCTATCATGGCAGAACAAGCAGTCACTGATACGCCGGAATCGCACGCCGAAGATGGCGTGAGGCGTCGTGACTTCATCAATATCGCAGCGGTCAGCGCTGCTGGCGTAGGCGGCCTTGCCGTTCTCGTCCCGCTGATCAGCCAGATGGCGCCTTCGGCGGACGTGCTCGCCGCGTCGTCGACCGAACTCGACATATCCGCAATCGAACCCGGACAGGCGATCAAGGCCGAATTCCGCAAGCAGCCGGTTTTCGTGCGCAACCTGACCCCCAAGGAAATCGCCGAGGCCGAGGCGGTGCCGCTTTCCGAACTGCGCGATCCGCAGACTCTTCAGGAGCGGACCAAGGAAGGTCACACCAACTGGCTCATCACCATGGGCGTGTGCACGCACCTGGGCTGCGTGCCGCTGGGTGCCGGCGAGGGCGAAAATCGCGGTGAATTCGGCGGCTATTTCTGCCCGTGCCACGGTTCGAGCTACGATACCGCCGCGCGCATCCGCAAAGGCCCGGCTCCGCTGAACCTGCAGGTTCCGGACTACGAGTTCCTTTCCGACACTAAAGTCAAGATCGGCTGAGGTCAGATACCATGAGCTTTCCCTGGGCGAACGAATACAAGCCGAGCCATCCCTTCATGCAATGGATGGACGAGAAGCTGCCCCTGCCGCGCCTCGTCTACAACTCGGTCGGTTCCGGCTATCCGGTGCCGCGCAACCTCAACTATTTCTGGAACTTCGGCTTCATGGCGCTGGCGTGCCTGGCCATCCAGATCGTGACCGGCGTGATCCTGGCGATGCATTATGCCGCCAATTCCGGGGTGGCGTTCGACTCGGTCGAACACATCATGCGCGACGTCAACTGGGGCTGGCTCATGCGTTATGGCCACGCCAACGGCGCTTCGGCGTTCTTCGTCGTGATCTACGTCCATATCTTCCGCGGCTTCTTCTACTCGTCGTACAAGGCTCCGCGCGAAATGGTCTGGCTGCTCGGCGTGGTCATCTTCCTGCTGATGATGGCAACCGCGTTCATGGGCTACGTGCTTCCCTGGGNNAGATGAGCTTCTGGGGCGCCAAGGTCATCACCGGCCTGTTCGGCGCGATTCCGCTGGTGGGCGAGCCGCTGCAGATCTGGCTGCTGGGCGGTTTCGCGCCCGATGATGCCGCGCTCAACCGCTTCTTCTCGCTACACTACCTGCTGCCCTTCGTGATCGTGGGCGTCGTCGTCCTGCACATCTGGGCGCTGCACATCCCCGGTTCGAGCAACCCGACCGGCGTCGAGGTCAAGAGCGAGAGCGACACGGTCCCGTTCTACCCCTACTTCATCGCCAAGGACGGCTGGACGCTCGGCGCGTTCCTGTTCCTCTACTGCCTGATGGTGTTCTTCCTGCCCAACCAGCTCGGCCACCCGGACAACTACATTCCGGCGAACCCGATGAGCACCCCGGCGCATATCGTGCCTGAATGGTATTTCTGGCCGTTCTACGCGATCCTGCGCGCCTTCACCCAGAACTTCTTCTTCATCCCGGCCAAGCTGATGGGCGTGATGGCGATGTTCGGCTCGATCCTCGTGTGGTTCTTCCTGCCCTGGCTCGACAAGTCGCCGGTGCGCTCGGGCCACTATCGCCCGCTGTTCCGCAAGTTCTTCTGGTTCGGCCTGATCCCGTGCATGGCGGTGCTGTTCTACTGTGGCGGCGCCCCGGCCGAGGAACCCTATGTGGTGCTGAGCCAGATCGCCGCGCTCTACTACTTCGCGCACTTCCTCATCATCCTGCCGATCGTCTCGGCCATCGAAAAGCCGAAGCCGCTTCCCTACTCGATCACCGAGGCGGTGCTGGGCTCCGATGAGAACGCCAAGCTCGCGACTGCGGGCTAAGGACAGCAAGACGGAAAGACGATAGACATGGCACGCATTATCTCCATCCTCGTCGGGCTGTTCTTCACCGTGGCGCTCGCATGGTCGCTGCTGGTGGGCCTGTTCAACTTCGAGCTGCCGCACACCGTGGAGCACGAGTTCCACAAGGCCCCGAAGGAACTGCACCTCGCCAGCGACGGCCCGTTCGGAAAGTTCGATCGCCAGCAGTTGCAGCGCGGCTTCCAGGTCTACAAGGAAGTCTGCTCGGCCTGCCATTCGCTGAGCCACGTCGCCTTCCGTGACCTGACCGCGCTTGGCTACAGCGACGCGGAAGTGAAGGCGATCGCCGCCGGCTTCCAGGTTCCCGGCGTCGATCCGGCAACGGGCGAGACGAATACCCGCCCCGGTATGCCGACGGACTACTTCCCCAAGCCGTTCGCCAACGACATCGCCGCGCGCGCCGCCAACAACAATGCGATCCCGCCCGATCTCTCGCTGATGACCAAGGCCCGCCACGAAGGCCCGGCCTACGTCTATTCGCTGTTGACCGGTTTCCAGAACCCGCCGGCCAACCTGCCGGAAGCCAACCGTCCGGGTCAGGGGCTGCACTACAACCCCTACTTCGCGAACCTCAACCTCGCGATGGCGCCGCCGCTCACCAGCGAAGGCCAGGTCCAGTATGGCGAAGGCAATCCCAAGCCGACGGTCGACCAGATGGCCAAGGACGTGACCGCGTTCCTCGTCTGGACCGCCGAGCCGAAGCTGGAAAAGCGCAAGCAGACCGGCTGGCCGGTGCTCGGCTTCCTGCTCTTTGCCACGGTGCTTGGCTTCCTGGCTTTCCGTAACATCTGGGCCGACAAGAAGAAGAAAGCCTGACGAGCCGGAGCACTCAGGTTCACATGTCGAACATTGCGCGCCGCTCCATCGTCAAGATGGCGGGGGCGCTTTCTTTTGGGGCCGGCGTATGAGTCCCGACGAGATCAAGGCGCTCGTCCGATCCATCCCTGATTTTCCGAAACCGGGCATCGTTTTCCGCGACGTGACGACACTAATCTCACACGGCGAGGGCTTTGCAGCGTCCGTGGAGTGGCTTGCGGCGCGAGTCATGGCTCACCGGTCGGATGTGATCGTCGGTATCGAGGCACGGGGTTTCATCTTCGGGGCCGCGGTTGCAGCTTCTCTCCGTCTGCCTTTCGTGCCTGTGCGGAAGCCCGGCAAACTTCCTGTGCCGTCCTTGGCCATCGACTATGCGCTTGAGTACGGTACCGATACGCTCGAGATTGATCCCGGCGCCATCGCCCGCGGACAGCGTGTCGTCCTGATTGATGACCTGTTAGCTACAGGCGGCACGGCAGAGGCTGCCATGCGCCTGATCCGCCAATGCGGCGGCAGCGTCGAGCAGGCGTTGTTCGTTATCGATTTGCCTGATCTTGGCGGCTCACGACGGCTGCAGGACAATGGTGTCGATTGTGAAGCACTTCTTGCATTTGAAGGTCACTAGGGACCACAGCTGATCCATGTCAGGCGTCAACCGTATCGGCCCCCGATGCGGAATAGCTGCGGCCCGCTTCCGCCAGGGCCTGGACGATCTTTGAGGTGGCCACGGTTCCAAGCTCGTTCAGTGCGAAGTGGTTGGCCTCGATTTCTGTCAGATCGTAGACGTAGTTGACCATCACACCATGCGACTGTGCCTGTCCGTTTGTGGACAGGTCTGCCCGTGTGTGGATAGCTTCCAACCTCGCACCATTGCCAAGGTGGAAGCGAGCCACGGAATCGCTTGGCAAACCGGATTTGTGCTTCGCATCGACGAGATACTGCGCCGCCAGCGATTTGAGGATTTCCGGATCGTATGGGACAGGTGTGATTTGGCGTTCCTGCGAGAGCCACTTGCTGAATCCCGGGAGCGGAGACAGTGTCGCGAATGTCTTGAGGTGCGGCAGTTCTTCCTGAAGCAGGCCAACCACGCGCTTGATGAGGTAGTTGCCAAATGGAATACCTCGCAGACCTTTTTGGCAATTCGAGATCGAATAGAAGATCGCGCAAGAAGCTTCGCGTGGCCCGATTTCATCGCGGTGCTCAGCTATTATCTGGTGAATTGACCCAGGCACTTCACTGGTTAGGGCAACTTCGACAAATATTAATGGGTCATCTAGCATCTGCGGATGGAAAAAGCCATAACACCGCCGATCACGGGGCTCGACACGACGGCCTAGGTCCTCCCACCCGTCAATCTGATGAACCGCTTCGTACTTAATAATCCGTTCCAGTAGGCGCGCAGGCGAGTCCCAACTTATCGGGCGCAGATCCAGAAATCCAACATTGAACCACTCTGCAAACGCGTCATCGAGCGCTTTAGCAAAGGTTCCAGCTCCTGGAGTTCGATCTCCGAGATCGATCAGATCTTCCCTAATTGCCAATAATCGCTGAGTGCCTTGTGGAGCGAAGTTTAACATCCGCACCAGTCTTTCGCTAGGCGCTACCGTTGCGGCATTCAGATTATGTGCGCTGTCAATGTTGCGGTTAGCTTGCCATGCGGCGATAGCAGAATCAATGGCGGCAGCGTCATGGGGATGGTCAGTTTCGAATCGAGCCAAGAAACCTTTGCGCACTAGGAATTCATTGCCTTCGTACAAATCGAGAAATGCGGAAGCCAGTGCTGGACCTGACGCTCGACCCCTTAGCGACAGCATGCCACTAGCGAGATCTAGCAATTCTTCCGTTGCAGTTTGCCGCTGGGCAACGCCTTTACGTCCAAGCAACCGTCCGAGACGCGAACTCATCAATCGATTGAACGTTGTCTTCCGGTTCTGCCAGTTTGATGAGTCAGTCATTGGTCCGGGTTGCCTAGCGAATGGCGATTGCGTCCGCGAAAACTCCTGCCTGACCATTATTTTCTCAATCGAGGGGAGCCTGTTGTCCGTCCCGTGCAAGATAGCCGGTAGGCCGCAACATTTCCAGTCCGATAGTCGAGGGCTCTCGTTATGAACTCGGTGCGTCTTGACGTGACCCCCTGATTTT
>JAGREN010000171.1 GCA_020446505.1 Novosphingobium sp.
GCGCGATAGGTGCGCGGAATGTTGGATGAGGGCAGCTCAAGCTGACGCTTCAGTTCGCCGTCGTTGGTCAGGAGAAGCAAGCCTTCCGTATTGAGGTCCAGCCTGCCGACCGGCATCAGGCGTGGCGTTCCCTTCGGCAGCGCGTTGCGCAGCGCGGTGTAAATGGTGGGTCGGCCCTTGGGGTCACGCTCGGCTGTAATCAGGCCTTGCGGCTTGTGGAAGGCGAACAGGCGGGTCGGTTCGGGTGCTGCGACAGGCTTGCCGTCGACTGTCACGCCCTTGAGGTTTTCGAGGATGGTTGCGGGGGTCGTGACCGGATCGTCGCCCATCTTCACGCGGCCATCGGCGATCATGCGCTCCGCCTCTCGCCTGCTGGCAACGCCGGCGCGCGCCAGCAGCTTGGCGATGCGCTCGCCCTTGGGTCGCTCCGTATCTGACATGGGCGCGCCTTAGAGCATCGAGTCGGATGGCGAAAGCGTCCGTATCAATGCTCCGAGTTCGGGTGCGGCTCCCTGCGCGGATCGTCGTCGCGTTCATGGTCGTAAGGTCGCCAGCCCGTCACGTCGCGGATCATGGGGAGGCCGCACCTGTCGCAATTCGTGCGATGATGGAGGCTGTCGAACCAGACGCGATTGCGATTGATCCTGTGCAAAGTCAGGCTGCAGAAAATCGAGGACATGGCGAGTGATCCATTTGCATGGCCCTTGCGCATTCTCTCCGGTTTTCCCCTCTTACCAGCCGGGACAGACCTTTTCCACCGCATAGCGTGCGGCTAAAGCCCGAAAATTGCAGTTTGGAGACGAGCCAGATGGCCGAAGCTACCGCCGATCAGCCCAAGAAACCGGGTTGGCGCCGAATCGCCACTTCGCTCGGCAATCCGAAAACCGGCTACATGCTGCTGTTCGGATTCGCGGCCGGTCTGCCCTATGCGCTGCTGCTGGGCACGCTTTACGCCTGGCTCTCCGATGCCAAAGTCGATCTGGAGACGATGGGCGTCTTTTCGCTGATCGGGCTGGCCTATGCGTTCAAGTTCCTCTGGTCGCCCCTGCTGGACCGGATCGACCTGCCGGTGTTGAGGCGATTGGGCAGGCGCAAGCAATGGATCGTGACAGCACAGATACTGCTGGGAGTGATCCTGCTGGTGCTCTCGACGCTGGATCCGCTGAAATCGCTTGGCTGGTTCTCCCTGCTGGCGGGCATCGGCGCATTCGCATCGGCAACGCAGGACGTGGTTGTCGATGCCTGGCGTGTCGATGTCGCCGACGAGAAGGCGACAATCGACATACTCTCCACCGTCTATCAGATGGGCTACCGCGTGGCCGCGCTGGTCGGTGGCGCACTGGCGCTGTTTCTGGCAGAACGGACGAGCTGGCCCGTGGTCTTTGCGATCATGGGCGCGATCATGGCGGCAATTGGCGTTGCCAGCCTTTTCGCCCCGGAACCCGAGGATACGGCCGCGCAAATCGGCGCGGGGCAAGACGAGCTGGCGGCTCTGCGGGAGCCGGGCGAGATCGATCCGCGCGTGCGCAAGTGGGCACTGCTTGCCATTGCCATCCTGTGGGGCTGGGCCATCGGGACGGTTGGCGTGTTCATGGTCCGCTCACTGGGCAGCGATCCCGAGACTCGTCCGGATTCCGTGCTGTTCGTCGCCACGCGCGGTCCGCTGGTGGTGATCGCAACTGTCGTCATCCCGGCCATGATCGCGGCTTGGCTGGTCTGGCTGAAACGGAGCGGCAAGCATGTGCTGACGGTTGCGGCTGAACCTTCCGGCGGGCTGGATCGTCTGGTCGATCATGGCTATCGCGCGCTGATCCTGCCCTTGGTCGATTTCGTCGGGCGACTGGGCTGGGCCGTCATCATCGTGTTCGGTCTAGTCCTGACCTATCGGATCACCGACGCGATCTGGGGCAGCTTTGCCTATCCGTTCTATCTGGGCGAACTCCAGTATTCGAAGGATGAAGTGGCGGTTGCGTCCAAGTTCTTCGGGGTCGGCGCGCTGATGCTCGGGCTTGCCCTTGGCGGCACGCTGCTTACGACGATCGGGCGGATGTCGACCCTCACGCTTGGCGCCGTGATCGCGGCACTGACGAACCTGCTGTACGCCGATCTAGCCATTGGCGGCGCGCGGATACAGGCATTCAGCGATGCGACCGGCTTTTCCTGGCTGGTAAGCCATCTGGGCGGCGATGCGCGGCTCGCAAAGCTGATGATGGCGATTGCGGGAGAGAATATCGCTGTCGGCGTCGCGGGTGCGGCCTTCGTCGCCTACCTGTCGTCGATTGTCGCGCGGCAATACAGCGCGGTGCAATATGCGCTGCTGTCCTCGCTGACCCTGCTTATCGGCACGCTCGGGCGCGGCGCTCTTGGCAAGATGATCGAGGATCGGGGCTACTACGACGTATTTCTGCTCACCACGGCCATCGGCATGTTTGCAGTGATCCTGTGCCTGATCGAATGGTTCCGCATTTCCCGGCAGGGCAAGGCTTCCGGCGTGGACGAAACCGCGCTGGCGGGGGCCTAGTCAGGCAGGTCCCCGTTCAGTCTGAGCACCTCGCCAGCGAGGTAGAGCGATCCGCAAATCAGCACGGGCAGGCCGTCATCGGGCAGGGCGGCCAGCGCTTCGGGGACGTTTGATGCTGCCCTGGCGGCAGTGCCGAAAGCACCTGCCTCGTGATATTCGTGACCGGGAACGGGAACCGCCTGGACACTTGCGGCCTGTTGCTCAAGCGGCCCGATGATCGCCTGCGGGTCCTTGTTTGCCAGCATGCCAAGGATAAGGTGCAAGCTCTGCCCCGAGAAATGTCTTGCGATGGCCGCTCCTGCGTCTGGATTGTGACCGCCATCCAGCCAGATATCGCGATTGGCAGCGAGCGCAGTCAATGGACCTTTGCCGAGCCGTTGGAGCCTGGCCGGCCAGCGCACGCTGCGTAATCCCATGGCCATTGCCAGCGGGCCGACTACGACCTTGTCCTGGCTAATCAGCATGGCAATCGCCAGCAGGGCATTGTCGGCCTGATGCGCGCCAGCAAGGGGCGGGACCGGAAAGGCCAGTTCGACGAGGTCATCGCGGTAATCCAGAAGCCCTGCGTCTGCGCTGCCTGACCATTCCTGGCCTCTCATGAACAGAGGCGCACCAGCCCTCGCGGCGGCTGCAACGATCTCACGGGTTGCCACTGGCGGGTAGCCTTGCGTGACGAGAGGTACGCCTTTCTTGGCGATCCCGGCCTTCTCGAAGGCGATGCGGGCCAGCGGCTCTTGCGGTGTGCCTTCCTCGGGCGCGAGCAGGAATCGCTCATGGTCGATACCCAGCGTAGCGATGCCGCAGACGGCAGGCCGGGCAATGACATTGGTGGCATCGAAACGCCCGCCCAGGCCAACCTCAACAACGCAGGCGTCAGCGGGCGTTCTTGAAAAGGCGAGGAAGGCTGCAGCTATCGTGGTTTCGAAGAAGCTGACGGCAAGTCCCTCTGCGGATTCGAGAACTTCGCCCAGTGTTTCTGCCAGTAACGCGTCGTCGATCAGCTTTCCGGCGAGGCGGATGCGCTCATTGTAGCGAACCAGATGCGGGCTTGTGGTCGCATGAACTCTCAGCCCCTCGGCTTCCAGCATGGCCCGCAGGAAGGCGCAGGTCGAACCCTTGCCGTTGGTTCCGGCGACGTGGAAAACGGGCGGTAACCGGTCGTGCGGATTGCCAAGCCGGTCGAGCAATTCCCGGATCGCCTCGATGCCGATGCGGCCTTGCGGCAGCGAAAGAGCAGCGAGCCGGTCAAGCTGCGCCTGAACCTGCGGATCGTCAGACGTGGCGAAGTCGCGCACTGGTCAGCGCGCCGTATGCACGGCCTCTGCAAGGGCAGCGGTCAGCTCGCGGATCGGTCCGGCGGCATTGTTGCCATGCTCGCCGACCAGATCGACCAGAGCGGAGCCGACGACGACGCCATCGGCTACCCTGGCGATTTCGCGCGCCTGCTCTGGCGTGCGCACGCCGAAACCCACCGCCACAGGTATCGCGCTCGATTGCTTGATCCGACTGACGTTCGCCTCGATCGATTCGATGGCGGCCTGCTGCATTCCGGTGATCCCGGCGACCGAGACGTAATAGAGAAAGCCCGACGAACCATCGAGGACCGCCGGAAGTCGCGCCGCGTCGGTGGTGGGCGTCGCGAGCCGGATCAGGCAAATGCCGGCCGAGCGCAGCGCGGGGCCGAGTTCACCGTCTTCCTCGGGCGGAATATCGACGCAGATCACGCCATCGACACCCGCTTTGGCACACTCTCCCGCGAACCACTCCGGGCCGCGGATCGTCATCGGATTGGCATAGCCCATCAGGACCAGCGGCACCTGCGGGTGGCGCGCGCGGAAATCGGTCGCGAGCTTGAGGATGTCGGCAGTTTTCGTGCCCGCGCCAAGGCTGCGCAGGTTTGCCTTCTGGATCGCCGGCCCATCGGCCATCGGATCGGTAAACGGCATGCCCAGCTCGATTACGTCAGCGCCTCCTTCGACAAGAGCATCGAGGTTGGCAGCAGTGTCACCGTCGCCCGCCGTGATGAAGCAGACGAGCGCGGGGCCGCGTGAAAAGGCAGTTTCGAAGCGTGTCATCGGCGGCGCATCCACAGAACTATGGTTGCCGCAACAAGGGCGACACACCCGATGACGAATGCGACTGGCTGTTCATGGTAGAATTGCCCGAAAGTGGCTCGGTCATAACCCAATGCAAGGTAGATGATCGCCGCGATGACAGGTAACCCACCGCGAATGGCCCAGTAGCGGCTCGTCGTCATATCTTCACTCCCAGCGCATCGGCCACGGTAAAGATGTCCTTGTCACCTCGACCCGAGACGTTGACGAGGATCATCTGGTCCTTGCGCATCTTCGGTGCGAGCTTGGGCAGGGCAGCCAGAGCGTGCGCGCTCTCAAGCGCGGGAATTATCCCTTCGAGCTTGGTGCAAAGCTGAAACGCTTCCAGCGCCTCGTCGTCGGTGATTGGCAGGTACTCGACGCGCCCGCTCTCGTGAAGCCAGGAATGCTCCGGCCCGATACCGGGATAGTCCAGACCTGCGCTGATGGAATGCGCCTCGGTGATCTGGCCGTCTTCGTCCTGCAAGAGGTAGGTCTTGTTGCCATGCAGGATGCCGGGCTTCCCGCCGGTCAGGCTGGCGGCATGAGCGCCAGTCTCGATGCCGTGGCCTGCCGCCTCGACGCCGACCATCTGCACCTCCGCATCGTCGAGGAAGGGATGGAACAGG
>JAGREN010000172.1 GCA_020446505.1 Novosphingobium sp.
CGTCAGAACGGACAGTCATCGTCCCAGTCGGCGTCCATCAGCACGCTCATGAAGCTGGCGGCGCGGGCAATGTTGTCTTCGTCGAAGTCGTCGGCCATCTGACCCTGGACCGTATGGACGATCCGGTCGATGAGGTGGATCGGCAGCGCGTTGTAGTCGCCTTCCTCGACAACCCGGAACGAGCCGTCTTCGTCCTCGATCACGTGACAGTCGAAGAAGCTGTGCGCGGCGCGCATTGTCGCGGTGCGAATGGCGGCGTCGTAGCCAAAGCGATCGAACTCGGGAATGTCGAAACGGGAAACGAGAGCGTTCATGAAAACCTCCTATTGAGAGCACTTGAAAAGAGGTCTCGAGGCAGGATGATCGCGCTTGGCGCGGGTCACAGAACGGGCCGCAGGGCCGCCGCGTGAGCGGGGGTGGGGGAGCCGATTTTTTCGCGAGCCAAGGCGCAGCCGCAGGACGCGCAAAAAATTGGGGGAACCGCCCTTCTTGACGCGGGCCAATGGCGGCCATCATGCTTGGCAAATCTGCGAGAAGGAATACCCCCTATCCATCCCGCCCGGCCGATGAGAGCCATGCCGTGCCGCCAGCAGGCCATCGGCCGTCACTGGCGGGGTCAGCATGCGAGCGAGCCGGGCATGGGAGTGCGCAATCGACAGCAAAAATGGGCATCCGGCGGTGAGACCGGACACCCCTTTTGCGAGAACCGTGGATGCAAGTCCTGGCCGCTCAGAATGGCGGGAGATCGTCCCCATTGGCGGCGCGCCTTGCTGCTTGCGGGCCGGCTTGCGCTTCAGCCTTCGCCTGGCGCTGTACGGGTCCATTATCGGCGCCCGCTTCGCGCACGATGTGCATGGGAATGCGTGCCTCGCGCAACCGGTCAGCAAGGTTCGCCTGAATGCCACCGCCGCTGCACACGATCGCTTCGACCGGCTTGAACGCAAGCATCCTTGCATTGCGCTGATAGGGTGCGGAAGCCCCGCGCGATGCATCGGGCTTGCACAGGATCACCGGCACGCCCTGGCGCGATGCCCAGGAGGCAGCGATGACATCGGCGCCCTTGTTCTGCGCGGTGGTTGCCAGCACCATCGAGGGAATGCGTTCGCGCACGGCATCGAGGTAATCGTGCACCTGGCCAATGTCGGTAAATTGCTGCCCGCCCGAGAACACCACGACCGGTCCCGAAGGAGCGAACTGCTCACGGCGTTGTGCGCGCTGCGATGCGAGATAATCGCGCGCTTCGATCATCGATGCGTTGTTTTTCATCGAGACCCGCGACCCGCGCACCGGCGAGAAGGGACGGCCGGTTTCGACAAGATAGATCGAGGCGGCATGATCGCGCATGCACTCCATCGCGTCGCGGCACTCGGCGAGGCTCCTGGCCTGCATGGTGAGGTCCTCGACGTCGGTGGCGTAGACTTCGCTCGGATCGTATTCGCGCAGCTTCTCCTGAAGCTTTCTCGCCATGGCATCCTCGCGGTCATCGAGGCGCTTGGCCACCACGTGGAAGCTGTTGGCGACGCCCCAGGCGACTTCGCTTGCGAAGTCCTCCATGCGGGTGTCGCGAAACAGGTCGAAAACCGTTGCCAGCATCATCTCGATCGCAGCCTGCGCGATATCGGGATCGGGCATTTCGGCCGAGCTCGGTTCGTCGGCGACCGAAAGTCGGGAAAGTTCGGTCTGCTCCATGA
>JAGREN010000173.1 GCA_020446505.1 Novosphingobium sp.
GAACGACATGCGTGACGTCCTTGTACTCAACGATGGACTGGCCTGGGCCAGTCGCGGTCACGTCGATCTGTGCCTTCATCAGCCCCTTGGGCGTCTTCATCTCGGCGTTGACGGTGTTGCGGCGTGACCAGGCGTCGACCTTGAATTCGGCGGCCGGTGCGCCGGGAACTCCGTGGACGGCACCGAAGTGCGCATAGTCCTGCCCGTTTTCGGGAATCTCGCGGCAGTGGATGTTGACGATCCATTGCTTCGAGCGCGCCAGCACCCAGTCGCCGTTCGGACATTCAGGGATGCGCGCCACCTCCCACTTCGGAGCAGCCTTGGCGGGATGATACCAGGCATAGACCACGCCATCGACTTCCTCGATGGGCCAGGTCGGCAGGCAGGACCGCTTCATACTCGGGGAAATCACGTCGGTGTAGGGGATCTTGGTGACCCCGCCCTCGCCGTTGAATTGCCAGTGGTGATAGGGGCAGCGCAAGTCGTTGCCGACAACATCGCTGGCGACACCGAGGTGTGCGCCAAGATGCGGGCAGAACGGGTCTGTCGCGCGCAGCTTGCCGTCCCCGCCTCGCCATACCACGAACTCGGTGCCGAAGTATTTCATCGTCTCGATCTGGCCGTTGGCGATCTCGTGCGAGAGCGCGATAGCGAACCAGCCAAACGGGATCGGCATTTCGCTGTAGCCGCGATCCAGGCTCGTGGTCGTCGTATCTATCGGGTTCATCTGGCTCACCTCTTCCTATAGTGGTGAGCAGTTGGCGCGCGCTGGCCAGTTCGCGCATTGAGCAGGATCAATTCCTGTTCGATCCCAAAAGAAACGGCCCTCCGACCGCGAGGCCGGAGAGCCGGTGTTGTCTTGCAGCTACAGTGCAGTTGCCGGTCTTACTCGGCCGCGACGGCTTCCGGCACCGGGTCAGGCGTGAAATCGAAGTAGCGGTCGTAGTTGCGGCGATAGGCCAGGATCGGGCCATCGCCCTGCACCAGCAACGGACGCTCCATGTTCTGCTTGTTGTTCCAGATCGGAATGTCCTGCTCGACCTGGCTGAGCAGGTCGCGAATACGCGCCTGCGTCACGCGCAACTGGCCTTCCGACAGGCCCGGCGCATAGTACATCTGCCAGCGGATATGCGTCGTCTGGCTGTCGATCGGCGTCACCTGCTGGCATTGCACGACGTGCGTGACGTCCTTGTATTCGACGATCGACTGGCAAGGTCCGGTCGCGGTCGTCTCGATCCGTCCGACCATCAGGCCGCGAGGCGTCTTCATCTCCGCCTCGACCTTGTTGTGGCGGATCCAGCCTTCGACCTTCATTTCGCCCTTGGGCGCGAAAGGCACGCCATGGACGGCACCGAAGTGGGCATGATCCTGACCGTTTTCCGGAATTTCGCGGCAGTGGATGTTGACAATCCACTCGCGGGTCATGGCCAGCACCCAATCGCCTTCGGGGCAATCCGGGATGTGTGCCACTTCCCATTTCGGAGCCGCCTTGGCCGGATGATACCAGACGTAGATCACGCCATCGACTTCCTCGACCGGCCAGGTCGGCAGGCAGGACCGCTTCATGCTCGGCGCGATCACGTCGGTGTAGGGGATCTTGGTGACCCCGCCTTCGCCGTTGAACTGCCAGTGGTGGTAGGGGCAGCGCAGGTCGTTGCCGACCACGTCGCTGTTGACGCCGAGGTGTGCGCCGAGGTGCGGGCAGAAGGGATCGACAGCGCGGATCTGTCCATCGCCACCACGCCACAACACAAATTCGGTACCGAAATAGCGCATCGTCCGAATGTCACCATTCTGGATTTCGTTCGCCAGCGCCACGGCAAACCAGCCGAACGGAACCGGCAGTTCGTCGTATCCACGCTCAAGTGTAGTCATCGTGGTCATGGTCAGTCTCTCTTGCCTTGGCGTGAATCGGGGCCGCCCTGCCCCGCTCGCGCTCGTCTCACAAATGTATTCTACTATGCCGCACCTGCCCGGTCAAAGCCGGGCATTGGCTCAGCGCCCGCTCGGAATTTCCCGGAACGGCACGCCTTTGTCGACCCGCACGTCGGCGGGAAGGCCAAGGACTCGCTCGGCAATGATGTTCTTCTGGATCTCGTCGGTGCCGCCACCGATGCGAAGGCCGCAAGACCACAGGAACCGTTGCTGGAACGCGCCCGCGCGCGGTGACAGGTTCGAATCCTGGATGAGGCCGTACTGGTCGAGCATGTCGAGCGCCTCGGACATCATGGTCTGCGTGCCGCCGCTCCACAGCAGTTTGGCCGCGGAACCTTCCGGCCCCGGCTGCTCGCCACGCGAGATCGCCGTGAGAATACGGAAGCCGATCAGGCGGCGCGCTTCCAGATCGACGTGCAGGTCGGCGACGAGATCGCGGAACGAATCGTCGTCCATCACCGTGCCGTCGTCGGTCTCGATGCTGGAAGCGAGGTCCATCATGTCGGACCATGTCAGGCCGTTCGACTGTCCGATAGCAGCACGCTCGTTCATCAGCGTGGCCAGCACCACGCTCCAGCCGCCATTGATCTCGCCAACCCGCTGATCGTCGGGAATGCGCACGTCATCGAGGAACACCTCGTTGAGTTCGGAATCGCCGCCCATCGTCTTGATCGGCCGCACTTCCAGACCCGGCGTATCCATCTTGAGCCAAAACGCGGTCAGGCCCTTGTGCTTGGGCTGGTCGGGATCGGTGCGGGTAATGAGCAGACCGTAGTCGGCATGGGCCGCGCCCGAGTTCCACACCTTCTGGCCGTTGATGACCCATTCGTCGCCCTGCTTCACGGCAAGCGTGCGGATGCCCGCGCTGTCAGAGCCACTGGAGGGTTCCGAGAATAGCTGGCACCAGATTTCCTCACCGCGCACGGCAGGCGGAACGCGCTCCGCCGACTTGGGATCGGAATTGAATTGCAGGATCGCCGGGATCAGCATCTTGAGGCCGGTGATGAAGTAGGGATCGTGGATCTCTGCTGCGGTCTCCTCCTGCGAGAAGATCACGTCCTCGATCAGGGTGCCCCCTGCCCCGCCGCGTTCCTTGGGCCAGGTGATGCAGGCGTAGCCGCCGGCGGCCTTGGTCGCCTGCCACTGGGCCATCGCGTTCTTGTGGCCTTCGGTCCAGACCAGCCGCTGTTCAGGCGGGAGGGCCGTCAGATCAGGCTTGTTCTGCGCGATCCATGCGCGAACCCTGGCGCGGTAAGTCGCTTCTTCGGGATTGTCGTCGAAGTTCATGCCGCTTCCCTTTCCGCTTGGCGTGCTGCCCGCTGCGCTTCGAGCCGGTCGGTCAACTTGCGCTTCCACGTCTTGACCGAACCGATCGTGAGGCCGAGGTGGCGGGCGCGGCGATAGTGGAGATGCGGGTCCGCTTCCCAGGTAAAGCCGATACCGCCGTGGGTCTGGATGTTTTCCTTTGCTGCCAGCCAATAGGCATTACAGCCCGCGATGCGTGCAGCAGGCCCGGCTGTCGCCAGTTCTGGCGCATTGGTCGATAGCGCCCAGGCACCGTAATAGGCGCTGGTCCGGGCGACCTCGTTGCGAATGAAGACGTCGGCCAGCTTGTGCTTGATCGCCTGATAGGAACCGATCGGGCGGCCGAAAGCATACCGCTCCAGCGCATAATCGCGCGCCATTTCGAGCGCACGGTCGGCACCGCCAAGCTGCTCGAAACTCATCAGGACAGCCGAACGGTCCTGAACGCGGGCAAGCGCGGCGATGCCGTCGCCGCCCGAGCCGAGGACCTGCGCGGGTGCATTATCAAACACGATGGTCGCCGCGCCGCGCGTGGGATCGATGGTCTCTACCATCTGGCGCGACACGCCGGGACCGGCGAGATCGGTGACCGCCAGAACCGGCCCGTCGCTGCCCATGGCCAACACCACCGCTTTGCCAGCGGCCATGCCATCGGCAACCGGCAGCTTGGTGCCGGTCAGTGTGCCATTGGCATATTGGGTTTTCACGCGCTTTGCGCTGACCGTCCCAGGGCCTTCGGACACCGCGATGGTGCCGATCGACTCACCGCTGGCGATGGCTGGCAGAAGCTCCTGCTTCTGCTCTTCGCTACCCTCGGCCAATACCGCCTCGGCAAACTGGTAGATGCTCGACGCAAACGGCGTCGGCGCAAGGCTGCGGCCCAGTTCTTCGGCAAGTCCGCACAGTTCGACATAGCCGAATTCGTGACCGCCATAGGCCTCGGGAATGGCAGCGCCGCACCAGCCCTGCTCGGCGATGCGGCCCCACAGTTCCTCGTCATGGCCGCGCGCGGGATCTTCCAGCACGCCGCGAACCACGGAAATCGGCGAAGCGTCGGCAAGAAAGCGACGTGCCTCGTCCTTCAGCGCCTTCTGGTCGTCTGTATAGTCAAAGTCCAATGTCGGTCCCTTTCAGAACGGTGCGTTATCCGCGCTTATTCCAAATGTCACTGTCATCCCACCAGGGCAGGAAATCGGGCAGGTCGCCAGGCACGCACATGGGAAAATCGGGCGGCCGTTTCTCGAAGAACGAGGCGACACCCTCATGCGCATCGGCCCCGCGCGAGCGATGCCAGGCGCCCCAGCTTTCGACCTTGTGCGCCTGCATTGGCGTATCGAGGCCAAGCGCGCGCCACATCATGTGGCGAGTGATCGTTACGGAAACCGGCGCGGAATTCTCCGCAATCTCCAAGGCCAGGGCGCGAGCGGCAGGCATCAGTTCGTCGGCAGGATAGACGGCTTTCACCAGTCCCGTCTCGCGCGCTTCCCCGGCACTTACGCGCCGCCCGGTGTAGCACCATTCGAGCGCGTTTGAGATCCCGACAAGCCTCGGCAAGAACCATGTCGAGCCACATTCAGGCAACATGCCGCGCCGGTTGAACAGGAAATTGAAATGCGCCGTCTCGCTGGCCAGGCGAATGTCCATGGTCAGCGGAAGCGAAGCGCCCAGCCCTGCGCATGGGCCGTTGATCGCGGCAATTGTCGGCTTGTTGAGGCCATAGAAGCGCTCGACGAACAAGCCGGAGCCTTCCTTCACGTCAGGATGATCGTAGTCGACCGTGCCGTCAGGCCGCATCGCTCCATCGGTGCGCGAATCCTGAAAACTCGTCGGGCCGCGTGACAGATCCGCACCCGAACAGAACGCCCGCCCCTCGCCCGTTACGATCAGGGCGCGAATGTCTGGATCGGAATCCACCCGGTCGAGCGCATCGATGATTTCGCCGGGCATGCCTGTGCCCATCGCATTCAACACCTCGGGGCGCGCGAAGGTTATCGTCGCCACCGGGCCGTCGACTTCATAACGGATGCGCTCGTATCCCATGCTACACGCCGCTACGCCTCGCTCTGGCGCGGATCATGTCCATCGCCTCGGCAGCGGCCACGCCGTCATCGAAACTGGGTGCGATCTGCTCGCCGGACTTCATCGCTTCGGTGACCTTGCCCACCCATGTCGATAGTGCGCCCATGAAGCCGCCGCCGGGACCGGCAACCTCGATGTTCTCCGGTTCCTGCTTGTGGCGGATGATCGACAGGTGGGTATCGTCCGCGATGCTGATCGCGCCCTGCGATCCGATCAGGGTGAACGAAGCAGGCAAGTCCAGGCTCGCGGCAAAGGCGCTGTCGACGCTCGCAGTGCCGCCGCCTGCGAATTCGAGCCACATCGAGAATGCGTCTTCGGCGGTGGACTTCGCCTCGCCGCCAGCACCATCCGGACGCTGCCCTACTTCCGTACGAAGCAAGCCACCTGCTGCGACGATCTCGTCGCCGAACAGGAAGCGCAGCGCATCGATGTCATGCGAACCGGAAGCACCGAGCCAGCCGCCTCCCAGCGAAGCATCGTTGAGCCAACCGTGGTCGCGGCGGCGCAGTCCACGCCCGAACTTGGTCCACGAAACATGGACGAGATCGCCGATTGAGCCTTCGCGAACGAGCTCTCGCGCCTTGTCCCATGAAGGGAAGCAACGCATCTCGAAATTGAGGAAGTGCAGCACGCCCGCAGCCTTGGCCGCATCGCGCATCTCGCGCGCCTCGGCGGCGTTGGTGCCAAATGGTTTGTCGCACAGCACCGGCTTGCCCTTGTCGAGCGCCGCCATGACGTGCGCCTTGTGCTGGAAGGGCGGCGAATGAACCGCGATCAGGTCGGCATCGCCAGCGCAGACGGCCTCGACGGCATCCAGTTCGCGCGACGGCACCACTTCGACCGTCCAGCCGCACACTTCGAAGGCAGGCTTCATCGCGCTCGCGCCGAAACCTCTCCCGATAATTGCTACTTTCATCGTGCATCTCCCTTGAGGTCGCGCAGCAATGTGCCTCTGTCGACCTTGCCCGACGCCGTGCGCGGAAGCGCATCGTGCCGGAAGTTGACCAGGCGCGGCACCTTGTAGATGGCGAGGTGTTCCTTGGCGTGCGCCTTGATCGCTTCGGCGTCGACATCGCTACCCGGATCGACAACGCATTCGACCGCGACGATTTCGCCGAGGCGGGCATCGGGAACGCCATAGGCAAAGGCTTCGCGCACTGCGGGATGGCTCGCCACCACGCGCTCTACCTCGGCACAATAGATGTTCTCGCCGCCCGAGATGACCATCGACTTCTTGCGGTCGACGATGGTGTAGATGCCATTCTCGTCGACCGTGGCGATATCGCCAGTTGCCAGCCAGCCATCGACGATCGTCTCGGCGGTGGCTTCGGGATTGTTCCAGTAGCCTTCCATAACCCCCGCGCCGCGCATCCAAAGCTCACCCGGCTCGCCAATGTCGGCCTCGGTTCCGTCGTCGCGGCGCAATTGCACATCGACACAAGGGACCGGCCAGCCACAGGACGCGGGATGCTCCAGATAGACATTGCCGCTGATGCTGCATGTCCAGGCCGCACCTTCGGTCTGGCCATAGCTGTTCGAGATCAGCGCATTGGGCATCCGCGCCTTGATCTGGCTGACGATATCGAGATCGAGCGGCGCCGCGCCATTCGCCATGTTGTTGATCCGTCCGAGCAGTTCGAGCGTTGCGCGCGGCGACTTGAACACGTCGAAAACCATCGCCGGCACGAAGGATAGCCGGGTCATGCCGATGTTCTCGATCATGTCGATGGCAACTTCGGCGTTCCACTTGCCGGGAATGACGATGGTCGTACCGACATAGAGCGCGCGCATCGTCGGCATGATGCCACCGAGGTGGAACATCGGGCCGAGGATAACGGCGGGAGTTGCCATGCAGCGTTCATCGGGAGGTAGCGTGCGCCCGCTCTCCTCCTCGTACCGGATATCCTGTAGCCGTCCCATGAAACAGGCGAGCGCGGCGGACTGACAGATCGCGCCTTGGCTGAGCAGAGCGCCTTTGGGAAAGCCGGTGGTGCCGGACGTGAACAGGATCACACCGCCTGCTTCCTGCGGCATGTCGACGGGATCGAACTCGACGCCGCTCTGCGGCTCGGCCAGATCGTCAAACCGGACATCCCGTCCTGCCCGCAATGGAGCGACTGGCGGGTCTATAACGATGCGCGGCCACTCGGGATCGGGTCGCTGGGCTGCGATGACGGCGTCCTTGTCCGCATCGATGATCGTAAGCTTGCACTCGACGAGGTCCATCGCACGGAGCATTTCCTCGGCGACACCGCGGATGTTTATCAGCGCGGCAATGGCACCGAGCGACGTGACCGCCAGTGTAGCGATGATCCATTCGGCGCGATTGATGGTCGCAACCGCGACAACATCGCCTTGCCCTATGCCGTAGTCCTGCGACAGTTGGCGCGCCAGCGCGGCCGCCCGAGCAAAGCCTTCGGCGGTGGTGAAGCGGGTGTCCCCGTCGATCACCATCGTCCGGTCGCCATAGGCCATGCCGGCACGGTAAAGCTGCGCAAGATTGCGAGGCAGCCCCTTCAGTACCTGCCGAGGCCGTCCGCCGACCAGCACCGTTTCCAGCTCGAACTCATCGCCTTGCGCGAGCATCCGCAGGGCCAGGGGATCGCGGATGTTCTCGCGAAATCCGTTCATGCTCTCAGGGGCGATCAAGGTATTCGCTTCGGCCATCAGACTCCTCTTTAGTCGAAGGCCATAAACGCGAGAGACGCGCCGTCAAGGACATGACCGGGCTCGGCACAAAATAACACAGGCGATGTGCATTTCTCTCACGACAGGGGGGAAACCAGTGGGTAAGGCTGGTCGTTCAGTCCGTGGATGAGCTGAGGGAGAGTGACTTGTCCGAATTGATGCCGCGCGGTGCCGCAGAAGAATGGCGCGCGCACTGGCCCGTGGTACTGGCCGCATTCGTGGGCATGGGCATGTCCACGATAGCGCAATACACGATCAGCCTTTTCATCGAGCCGATCGAAGCCGAATTCGGCTGGACCCGCGCGCAGATCATGTCCGGAATGATTATCACCGCGACGCTTGGCGTGCTTTGCGCGCCGCTGATCGGTGCTGCCATCGACCGCTTCGGACCGCGCCGCTTCGGAATTGCTGCCAGTCTTGCCGTACCGCTGTGTTTTTCCCTGCTTGGAACCACCAACGACAATGTATGGGTCTGGCGCGCCCTGTGGTTTGTGTTCGGTCTCTCGACGATCCTCCTCCAACCTGCGGTCTGGACATCGGCGATAGCGGGCTTTTTCGAGAAGGGACGCGGTTTCGCTCTGGCCTGCGTCCTGTGCGGCAGCGGCTTTTCCTCGATCCTGATGCCGCCGCTGGCCTACTTCGCCATCGACCGGTTCGGCTGGCGCTTGGGATTTGCCACGATTTCGCTGTTCTGGTTTGTCCTGGTATTCCCGCTCGTGACCCTGTTCCTCACCAGCCACAAGGATCGCGCGCGCACATCCGGTTCGGAGCAGAGCCATGCCGCTACTCGCAATTTCGGCTTTGTCCTGCGCCATGTGATCCTCTCGCGCAAATTCCTTCAAGTCGCCATTGCGGCGCTGCTGATCGCGACGGTGGTCGTTTCCATCGTGACGAGCCTCGTGCCGATCATGACGGCCAATGGGATCGACCGGGCCGAAGCCGCCGGAATTGCCGGACTGCTCGGTTTCTCTTCCATCGGAGGAAGGCTTACGGTGGGATGGCTGCTTGACAGGGTCGAGGCCAGATACCTCGCGGCCGTCATGCTCAGCCTGCCCTTGCTGGCAATCTTTCTGCTGGTCCAGATGCCGCATTCGGTGCCTGCTGCAATCGCGGCGGTGCTCATCATCGGGCTGGCCCTTGGCGCGGAACTGGACCTGATGGCCTACATCACGTCGCGCTATTTCGAGCTCACCTTCTTCGGCACGCTGTTCGGGACGATCGGCGGCTTCGTGACTCTGGCAGGTGGCATGGGGCCGGTCCTGCTGAACCTCGTTTTCGACGCGACCGGCTCCTATGTTCCCGCATTGCTTGGCGCGATTCCGGTCAGCCTTGCCGCTGCGCTCCTGTTCCTGCTGCTGGGGCCTTATCCGAAGGACATAAATCCCGGACTGCACGGACATTGATCTGACGCAAGGCTGGAAGGCTCGCACGACGTCATGATACAGCCCTGTATCAATAGAACGAGGGATGAGGAATGAACCAGACAAGCGCACAGGCCGTGACCCGCCCGATCCGCACGATCATCATCGGCGCAGGTATGGCCGGCCTTCTTGCCGGCATTCGCCTCAAGGAACGAGGCGACGATAACTTCACGATCTACGAGAAAGGCGATTGCGTCGGTGGCACCTGGCGGGAGAACACCTACCCCGGCCTCACCTGCGATGTTCCGGCCCACGCCTATACCTATTCCTTTGCCTACAATCCGGACTGGAGCCAGTTCATGGCCCCCGGCCCGGAAATCCGCGAATATTTCGAGGCCATGGCGAACCGCTACGGCGTGATGGAGCACATCCGCTTCAACGAGGAAATCGCGAGCGCCGAATGGCAAGGCGACAAGTGGCATATCCGCACGAAATCGGGCCTTGAGGACGAAGGCAATGTTCTGGTCGCGGCCACCGGCGTGCTGCATGTGCCCAACTATCCCGACATCGAGGGCATCGACAGCTTCGAAGGCGCCTGCTTTCACTCGGCGCGCTGGAACCATTCCGTCCCGCTCGACGGCAAGCGTATCGGCGTGATCGGCACTGGCTCGACCGGAGTGCAGATCATCAGCGCGCTGGCTGACCGTGCCTCGAAACTCACCCATTTCCAGCGCACCGCACAATGGATCATGTCGCGCCCCGGCCCGGTTTACAGCGATGCAGACAAGCAGGCATTCCGCGACGACCCGGCGCTGATCGAAGCCGTCCGCAACAATCCCGAAGGCGCGGCGAACCGCGAACGATTCCTCAATGCGGTAATCGACCCGAGTTCGCCCGCTCATGCCGAACTTGAGGCGCTGCTCACCAGGAACCTCGAGGAAAGCGTCAGCGATCCGGTGCTGCGCGAGAAGCTGCGCCCGAATTACCGCGCGGCCTGCAAGCGGCTGATCTTCGCCAATGACTACTACGAAGCGGTCCAGAAGCCCGATGTCGAGGTCGAGGCGCGCAAGATCGCTAGGGTCGAGCCTGAAGGCGTGCGGCTGGAGGACGGCACCCTGATCGAACTCGACGTGCTGGTGCTCGCGACCGGATTCCGCGCCGACCAGTTCGTGCGCCCCATGAAGATCAAGGGTGTTGGCGGAGCCGATCTGGAAGACCTCTGGGCCGAAGTGCCACGCGCCTATTTCGCGGTGACCGTGCCGAATTTCCCGAACATGGTCCTGCTCAACGGCCCCGCCGGGCCGGTTGGCAACTTCTCGCTGATCGACGTTGCCGAAGCACAGTGGGACTATTTCGACAAGCTGATGGAACCAGTCCGCAATGGCGAATGCGCTGGCCTCGCCCCGACCATGGAAGCACTCGATGCCTATGACGAGCGGCGGCGCAAGGCGGCGGCCGGCACGATCTGGGCGAGCGGCTGCAAGAGCTGGTATATCGGCGGCGATGGCCTGCCGCAGGTGTGGTCATGGCCGATGGACTATTTCTGGGAAGTCATGTCGAAGCCCGAATTCGGCGACTACGAGAAGATCGGAGTATCCCAGAACGCCTGATCGCAATTCGTGAAACGCGGGCAAACGCGAATTTCGACTGCGGCAGCGGCTGGACTCGGGAACGCGCGGGAGGCAAGAGCATCCCGCTCGGGAGAACGACAAATGCCGAAACTGGGACTGGAAATCGCCTACAGCGGCGCTCACATGGCGCTGGACATGGACAAGATCAGGAAGGCCGAAAAGCTCGGCTACGATACGATCTGGTCCGCCGAAGCATACGGTTCGGACGCCTTCACCCCGCTTGCCTATATCGCCGGGCAGACCGAGCGCATCCGGCTTGGCACCGGCATCGCCCAGCTCGCCGCCCGAACACCTGCGAATTGCGCGATGACGGCCCAGACGCTCGATGACCTTGCCGGAAAGGGCCGCGTCATCGTCGGCCTTGGTGTATCCGGCCCGCAGATCGTCGAAGGCTGGTACGGCCAGCCCTGGGGCAAGCCGATGGACCGCATCCGCGACTACGTCGCCATCATGAAGAAGATCTGGAAACGCGAAGGTCCGGTCACGCACGACGGTCCCGAAATCCAGCTTCCGTACACCGGGCCGGGATCGTCAGGCCTGGGCAAACCCCTGAAGTCGATTCTGCATGGCAATCCTGACATCCCGGTCATGCTCGGATCGGCAACGCCTGCCGGCCTGCGGCTGTGCGGCGAAATTGCAGACGGTCTGCTGTCGATGCACCTGACGCCTGCGATCCTGCCGAAATACATCGCGCAGCTTGAGCAGGGTCTCGCCAAGCGCACCGATGGCAAGACCATCGACGATCTGGAAATCGTTGCCAACCTGCGGGTCTACATCACGGACAACGTGAAAGAGGCGCTGGATTCCGCGCGCCCGACGATCGCGCTCTATGTCGGCGGAATGGGCTCCAAGTCCAAGAACTTCCACAAGGAGAAGATGATCGAGCGCGGCTACCCCGAGGCGGCCGAGCGCATCCAGGAGCTTTTCATGGCTGGCCACAAGGCCGAGGCCGAGGCCGCCGTCCCTGACGAGTTTCTCGACGACATGTCGCTTGTCGGCCCCAGGGAGCGCATTGCCGAGCGGTTCAAGGCGTGGCGCGATTCGCGATTCACCCATCTGCGGATCGTGAACGTGGACGAGGAATCGATGGAATATATCGCCAAGATCGCTGGTTGACGCGCAAATCGCAGGAACGACTCTTCCGAGATTGAGCGATGTGCCAAGATGTGCAAAATGCACCTTGTCTTGTGCAATAAAGAGTACGGAGAGAGCAGATGGCACGTTTCGATTTCATCGTCCTGTCGCGATGCACGCCGGGCGAGGAAGCGACTTTCGAGAAATGGTATGCCGATCAGCATCTGCCCGATGTCTGCGCCATCGACGGGGTCGAAGCGGCTCGCTTCACCCGCATCAGGTTTCAAAAGACCGTCGATCTGGATGCGCCCGAATGGGGTTATCTTGCGATCTACACGCTCGACGCTGATGATCCGCAGACGGTCATCGATGCCATTGCCGAACTTCGGGGAACCGACGCGATGCCGCTCAGCGACGCCCTGAACCGGGATGGCATGGTCCAGGCGATCGGCGAAACCATCGCGACCTATCCGTGAACCTCAATCATCGCCCGGACAGAGCAGCCTGGCTGTGACACTGGAACGGCACCTGTTATAAGCAAACAAGGGCAATACGATTGCCAGCGGGAGTATGAAGATGACATCGCAGATCGATGAAGCATTGGCGAAAGTGCCGTTCCAGGTCACCGATCCGGAACGGATTCCGGCGCAGCGCTATTATGACGAGGCATTCTTCGAGCTGGAGCGAGAGCACGTCTGGTCGAAAGTCTGGCAGATGGCCTGCCGCCTCGAAGAGATCCCCGAAGTCGGCGACTTCACCGAGTACACGATCCTCGACAAGTCGGTGATCGTCATCAACACGCCCACCGGCATCAAGGCTTACCACAATGCCTGTCGCCACCGCGGCGTGCGGCTCGTCAACGGTCCCGGCCACCTTGGCGAAGGCGGCTTTATCTGCCCGTTCCACGGCTGGCGCTGGAACGCGCAGGGCGAATGCACTTTCGTGTTCAGCAAGCCGATCTTCAGCGAGGACGTGCTCGACGAGGACGAGATCAACCTGCCCCCGGTTCGCTGCGAGACATGGGCGGGCTGCGCTTTCATCAATTTCGACAACGATGCGCGCCCGCTTCGCGAAGGTCTTGGCCCGGTCGAGGCCAAGATGGATTCGCGCAACGCCGACAAGCTGAAGATGGACTGGTGGTACGGCACGGTGCTTCCGACCAACTGGAAACTCGCCATGGAAGCCTTCATGGAAGGCTATCACACCATGCAGACCCACCCGCAGCTTTACTGGATGGGCGCGGGCGCGGAGCATGGCTGCGACGGAGACGGACGTGATCCGGGCGTCCCCACCACCGGTCGCGAAGCAGTCAACCGCTTGATCGATTCCCTCTGCCGGGTCGGCACCGGCATGGCGGGCATGGTCCACCAGACCGAGATCGACGTGCTGGAAAAGCTGCGTGACATGGACGTGCCGGAGGACGACCCGCAAACTGCGGCGATGATGCTCTACGGCCGGGCCATGCAGGAAATCGAGGCCGACGCAAAGCAGCGCGGCGCCCCGATGTTCGACATCGCCAAGATGGCGCAGGAAGTGCCGACCACGCAGGTCGAGTTCACTTTCCCGCACTTCTTCCTGCTGCCGACCTTCGGCGCGATGTCCAGCTATCGCATCCGCCCGCTGTCGGCGGAAACCTGCTTCTACGAGATCTGGTCACTGGTTCTCCGCCCCGACGACGAGCCTTACGACACGCCGACTGAGCCGACCATCCTGCCTTACGATTCCAAGGATTTCCCCGAGATTCCGCAGCAGGATTACTCCAACCTGCCGATTCAGCAACTCGGTCTTCATGCGGGTGGCTTCACCGAGATGCGGCTTTCGCGGGACTACGAAGGCACCATCAGCAACTACCAGCGCCTGATCGACGGCTATATCGCCGGGCTGGACAAGGAATTGCTGACCAAGGCACAACATGCCGTCAACACCGGTCTCGACTCGCCGATCAACGATCTGCCCTTCGGCCCCACTCTCGAACGCTGAGGAATTCGTCATGGAAGAACAGGACACAAAGCAATTCAAGATCTTCCGCGCAAAGGATGGTCGCGGTTTGATGCAGGACGGCTGCATGACCGTCCAGCCCATGACCGGAGCCGCGCGCGAAGGCATGACCAAAGCGATGGAAGCGGGCCTGAATGGCGGCGAGGAAATCAGCATCGTCGTCAACATGCCGGGCTTTTCCATCGCCAACGTGTGGTTCAAGCATGGCTATCCGCTGCCGCTGCACAGCCACAGTGCCGATTGCTGGTACTACATCGTAGCCGGCTCGATTAAGCTGGGAACGGAAGAACTGGGTCCACGCGACACATTTTTCATCCCGTCAGGCGTGCCCTACACCTACAAGCCCGGACCGGAGGGCGTGGAACTTCTCGAAATCCGCACGGCCAACACGTTCGATTTCGTCAACTTCTCGAAGGGTGAGAAGTTCTGGGAAAAGGCGGTCGAAAGCGTCGAGCAGAACCGCGAAGCCTGGAAGACTGCCGAGCGTCCGAAGATCGACGCCTGAGGTCATTCACGCCCGGAGACTGCGCAGGCGAAGCAATTCGCCTGCATCTCGCGTCGTGCCATGAGGAATGCCTGACCCGATGTTCGACCTGACTGGCCGCACATGCCTGATAACCGGTGCCTCTTCGGGCTTCGGCGCGCATTTCGCGCGGCTGTTGTCTGGTGCAGGCGCCCGGCTCGTGCTTGGCGCAAGGCGCAAGGCGCGGCTCGATGCACTCGTGGCCGAGATCGAGGCGCGTGGCGGTGAGGCGCTGGCCGTGGACATGGACGTGACCGACGAAGCGTCGACCATCGCCGCATACGACGCGGCAGAGGCGCATTTCGGCACTGTAGTGGACACCGTGATCGCCAATGCGGGCGTGGCCGCTTCGGGTCGGGCTACCGAGGTTTCCGCCGATGCCCTGCGCCAGGTGATCGACACCAACCTGCTTGGCGTCCTGCTGACCGCGCGCGAAGGTGCAAAGCGGATGATCGCGGCAAATTTCCGCGAAAGCGGGCGAGGCAGGATCCTCATCATAGGCTCTATGGGTGCGGAAGTGCCGCTTCCGGGCGATGCGGTGTACAGCGGCAGCAAGGCAGGCGTGAAGCACCTCGGTCGTAGTCTGGCGGGCGAATGGGTATGCCAGGGCATCAACGTCAACGTGCTCCAGCCCGGCTATATCCAGACCGAGATGGCAGGAGACTGGTTCGAAAGCGAAGGCGGCAAGCGGCAGATGGCCACATTCGGACGCAGGCGGTTGCAGTCGATCACTTCGCTGGACGCGCCAGTCCTGTATTTCTGTTCCGATGCCTCTCTGGCAGCGACAGGGACGGCCTTCACTATCGACGACGGGCAATCCCTATGACTATTTCCCAATATGCGCTCGACATGGCCGAGAAGGTCGAGGCTTTCGTGCGCGAGACCGTGTTTCCCTACGAATCCGATCCGCGCCGCGATCATCATGGCGCACCGACCGACGAACTTGTCGCCGAACTGAAAGGCAAGGCGCGCGAGGCGGGCGTGCTTACGCCGCACATCCGCGAGGACGGTTCGCATCTGAACCAGCGCGAGACGGCGGTGGTGCTGATCCGGTCGGGCCTTTCGCCGCTCGGTCCCCTCGCCTGCAACACCAATGCGCCCGACGAGGGCAACATGTA
>JAGREN010000174.1 GCA_020446505.1 Novosphingobium sp.
ACTTAATATCGGATCAGGCTCTCAGATGCCCGGCCTACGCAAGATCACAATGTTTCCAGGAAATTCGGGCGCGCTTGCGCCGACCTCGATGGCGACACGAACAGCGTCTGCCCGCAACCGGTCGAGCACGGCAGATGGCACACCGGTTTCGTGGATGACGGCGTCGGCCCTGCCAAGCGCCCTCGCCTGACGGAGCGTAAGATCGTCGGGATCGTCGCTCGAAAGCAGCACTTCAGTCACCGTATCGGCTGACGGCACATCGGGGCTTTCAAGCCACGCATCGAGTGCCCCGGCACTTGCTTCATCGAGTGGGTCGAGCAAGCCACCTTCGGCCAGCGCGGCATCGAGTGCATGTCGCCTGTCGCTCGCCCTTGGCCAGCGCGTCCGCAACTCTTGCCGCGCGGCAAACAGGCCATCGGCCAGTCGGCCGAGACTTTGGGGCAGCAAGGCCTCCAGCCTCAGGCGCAGCGCCTTGGCCAGTCCCGCAGATGCACCGCCAGTCCCTACCGCCACCAGCACGGGCGCACGATCGAGGATCGACGGCACCACGAAATCGCACAGGTCCGGCTGGTCGGTGACGTTCACGAGGAGGCCAGCACAGCGCAGCCTGATCGCATCGCCCGAAGCCGCCTCGGCGTTCTCGTAGGCGATGAATGCCAGCCGTGCGCCCTTGTCGATGCCCTCCTGGATGTCGTCGATGACCAGGCCGCCTGCCCGTTCGACAAGTCTGCGCTTTGCTTCAGCCGCTTCTCCACTGCCCAGCACCACAACCGGCTGGCCGGCAATGCGATGGAACAGGGGCAGCGTGTCAATCATGGCTGGGGAACCTAGCCTGCCCACCCTGCTGCGACTAGCCTCGCCCGCGCTCGGCAAGTCTCGCTCCCCTCCCGCATGCGGGAGGGGTTGGGGGTGGGTTCTCTAGACGAGCCATTCGGGAACCTGTTCGGCAGCGAGGATCGCCGCAGGGTCGATGCGATTGGCGACAAGCGCCCACTTGTCGCCATCGACCATCACCTCGGGCACCAATGGCCGCGAATTGTAGGTGTTGGCCATGGTCGCACCATAGGCCCCCGCCGTGCGGAACACGGCAAGGTCGCCTGCCTTCACCGCGTCGATATCGCGATGCATGGCAAAGGTGTCGGAGCTTTCGCAGATGGGGCCGACGATGTTGGCCACCATGCGCTCGCCGCTTGGCTCGACGGCGAGAAAATCATGCCAGGAATCGTAGAGCGCCGGTCGCGCCAGATCGTTCATCGCCGCATCGACGACGACGAAGGGAGCAGCGACGCCCTCTTTCACGCGAATTACCCGCGTGATCATCACGCCCGAATTGCCCGCAATTACCCGGCCCGGCTCGAACATCACGGTGACGTCCCAGTCGGCCGTCACTTCGGCGACCATCGCGGCATAGTCCTCCGGCGTGGGAAGTTGCTCACCCTGCTTGTAGGGCACGCCAAGCCCGCCGCCGAGGTCCATGTGGCTCACCACAAGCCCCTGCCCGCGCAGCGAGCGCATCAGGTCGCCCATCTTGAGGAAGGCTTGCCGCGAAGGGTCTAGGTCGGTGATCTGGCTGCCGATATGGACGGCAAGCCCGCGCATTTCCAGCCCGTCCAGCGAAGCAAGCCGGGCATAGATGCCAGCCGCCCGGTCGTAGGGCACGCCGAACTTGTTCTCCGACTTGCCGGTCGAAATCTTGGCATGGGTTTTCGCGTCGACATCGGGGTTCACGCGCAAGGCGCAGACTGCCCGTTTGCCCATCAACAAGGCGATTTCGGCCAGTTCGATGCCCTCTTCCTCGCTTTCGAGGTTGAACTGGCCGACGCCCACCTCGACGGCGCGGCGCAATTCGCGCGCATCCTTGCCGACGCCGGAAAACACCACGTCGGCGGCTGGAATGCCGGCGGCCAGGGCTCGCTCAAGCTCTCCGCCGGAGACGATATCGGCTCCATAGCCCTCGGCGGCCAAGACCTTGAGCACCGCAAGGTTGGGATTGGCCTTCATCGCATAGGCCAGATGCAGGCGCGGCAGTTTTGCAGCGAGCGCATCGCGGAACACGCGTGCGTGCCGGGTCAGCGTGGCGCGCGAGTAGACGTAGACCGGCGTTCCGACGGCATCGGCTATGTCGGCCAGCGACACCTGCTCGGCATGAAGGACGCCGTTCTGGTATGTGAAATGATCCATCTCGCCCTATTCTTTCGGCGGCAGGTCGAAGGCATCGTTTGCCCGCTCCTCGGAGCGGCGGCGCAGTTCGACATTGCGTTCCGGCGCGGCCTGCGGCGGTGGCGTCAGCAGGGCATCTGCCTTGAGCGGCTCCTCGCGGCCATAGGGCGCGACCGGCAGGCTCTGGCCCTTTTTCGGTTCGAGCGCAGCGCGGTTACCGCAGCCTGACAGCAGAGCGCCTGCTGCCAGCAGGACTATTGCAGCACGCATCATGCTTCTCCCATGCCAAGCGCAGCCCGCGCTTCGGCCACGCGCGCACGCACCTGTTCGGGCGCAGTGCCGCCATGGCTGCACCGCGCCGCGACCGATGCTTCAACCGACAGGGCCGAATAGACCCGCTCGTCGACGCGAGAATCTATTGCCTTGAGGTCGCCGAGCGGCAGGGCATCGAGCGCAATGCCGCGCTGCTCGGCCAGCTTGACGGCAGCGCCTGTAATGTGATGCGCCTCGCGGAAAGGAATGTCCGCCTCGCGCACCAGCCAGTCGGCCAGATCGGTCGCGGTGGCATAGCCGAGTTCGGCGGCCTGCCGCATCCGGTCGGTGCGGAACGTGCTGTCCGCGACCATTCCGGTCATCGCCGCGATGGAAAGGCCGAGCAGGCTGGCTGCCTCGAACACGGGCGGCTTGTCGTCCTGCATGTCCTTCGAATAGGCGAGCGGCAGGCCCTTCATCGTCACCATCAGCGCAGTGAGGCAGCCGACGATGCGCCCGGAATGGCCGCGCACGAGTTCGGCGGCGTCCGGGTTCTTCTTCTGCGGCA
>JAGREN010000043.1:0-1176 GCA_020446505.1 Novosphingobium sp.
CGTTCTCGCTGAAATGCAGCATGTTGCGGAGCATCTGGCGTTCGAGCATGGACAGGTCGCCATTGGCGTCGGCCGACTGGCTGCTGTCGTCCTCATGCTCGTCGATGACTTCTTCTATCTGCGCGCGCAGCGACTGATCGACGTCTGAGACGAACATCCTGCGGATCACTCGCCAAAGCGAGCCGCTACTTTCCGGCTCTCCCGCTGCGGGATCGCCCAATCGGCCCTGTTCGGCCATCGTCTTTCATCAGCCCCTGAATACTAGTCCTGATCGCCATATGGGTCCGCAATGCCCATTATCGCAAGAGCCTTTATTTCGAGCGCTTCCATGGCTGCCGCATCGGCTTCGCCAGTCTCGTGATCGTGGCCGGCCAGATGGAGCAGGCCGTGAACGATAAGGTGGGCCGCATGATCGGCGAGCGACAGCCCCTTTTCGGCGGCCTCGCGGGCGCAGGTTTCATGGGAGAGGGCAATGTCGCCCAGCAATTCCGGCGGTCCGTCCTGCGCCAGTTCGAGCAGGTCCGCGCGTTCGAGCATGGGGAAAGACAGCACGTTGGTCGGCTTGTCCTTGCCGCGCCACTCGCAGTTGAGTCCCTGCACCGCCGCGTCGCTAGTGAAGAGAAGGCTGACGCCAAGCCGGTCGTTGCCGAGTTCCGGGGCGACTTGCGCGGCTGCGTTGGCAGCGCGGGCGCCGAGTTCTTCCCAGTCGCCTGCGGGCCAGTCTTCCGTTTCGATGTCCAGTTCCATTGGCGTTGGCCTGTCCGGTCAGGCGTTAGGCCCCTCGTAGGCATCGACGATCCGTCCGACGATGGGATGGCGCACCACGTCTTCCGAAGTGAACCGGATCATCTCGATCCCCTCCACGCCTTCCAGTCGGCGCACCGCGTCGGCAAGACCGCTCTGCGAATCGCCACCGGGGATGTCGACCTGCCTCGGGTCGCCGCAGATCACCATGCGGCTGTTCTGGCCGAAGCGGGTGAGAAACATCTTCATCTGCGCTGGCGTAGTGTTCTGTGCTTCGTCGAGGATCACGAAGGCATCGCCCAGCGTGCGGCCGCGCATGAAGGCGATGGGCGCGATCTCGATCTCTCCCGAAGCGATGCGCCGCTCGACCTGTTCGGGCGGCATGCAGTCATAGAGCGCGTCGTAGATCGGGCGCAGGTAGGGATCGACCTT
>JAGREN010000043.1:1185-17633 GCA_020446505.1 Novosphingobium sp.
CGGGCAGGAAGCCGAGCCGCTCGCCTGCCTCGACGGCCGGGCGCGAGAGGATCAGGCGCTGCACCGATCCGGTCATCAACTGGCTGACGGCCTGCGCCACCGCGAGATAGGTCTTGCCGGTGCCTGCCGGGCCGAGCGCGAAGATGATGTCGTTCTTCAGCAGCGAGCGCATGTACTCGATCTGCATGGCCGAGCGCGGCACGATCGTCTTCTTGCGGGTGCGGATCATCACCGGCGGCGCATCGCTTTCGCCCGTGATGATGCCTTCCAGCGTCGGCTCGGCCGACATGGTAATCAGCGCCTCGACCGCGCCTGAATCGAGATCCTGCCCCTGTTCCAGCCGCTCATGCATCCGTTTCAGCACGTCGCGGGCGCGGGCGACGGCATCTTCCGGTCCCTCTATCTGCACGCGGTTGCCGCGCGCCGAGATATAGACGCCGAGGCGGTTTTCGATGTGAACGAGGTTGGCGTCGAACTGTCCGAACAGGACGCCGAGGATGGACGGCTCATCGAATTCGATCTCGGTGCGGGCGCGACGGGGTTTGTCCGGGCGGAGTGACGCGACCTCATCGGAGCGTGCGGACTTTCGAGACATGCAATCCTTTCAGAAAATTGCCTAGCCGAACTTAGTCCATGGCGTGTTTTAGGCAAGTTCCGCGAGGCCACACCGCAGTGGAAAGTCACAATACGGTCATCGCGCTTGCGAGGATCCCGGTCGCAGGGCAGTTGACCGTCGCGACCAGGGAAGGCAAGGTTTGCCGATAACGATTCCAAGGAATTCAAGATGATCGCACGTTACCTCTTCCCGATTTCGTGTGCCCTGACTCTCGCTGCCTGCTCGGCCTCGAGCGAATCCGAGACACCGCCTGCGGATGCGGAACTGCCTTCCAAGGAAGACACGCGGCTGGTCTCCTTTCTCAACGAGAAATACCTCGATGTCGCTCCGATCGAGTACCGCGCGGGCCGGGTGGATCTCGATGGCGACGGGACCGATGAAGTGCTGGCCTATGTCGGCGGTTCACTCGCCTGCGGAACGGGGGGATGCCCCTTCCTCGTCCTCAAGGACGATGGCAAGACATTCAAAGTCGTTACCGAAGCGAGCGTGACCCAGCTCCCGCTTGGCGTCCTCGACACCAGCACCAACGGCTGGCGCGACCTGTGGGTGACGATCTATGGCGGCGGGGCAAAGCAGGAAACGAAGAAGCTGACCTATGACGGCAAGACCTATCCCGATAACCCGACCGTGGCTCCGGCGGAAACGATAGCGACGCCGGGAACCGAGATCATTGCCGAGGGCGATCTCATCAAGGTCGACTGACCGCCCGATTTGAGGCGATCATCGAGAGGGCACAGTCGATCAGACCAGCCGCGCGCCGATCGAGTTCGGCCCGGCTTCGGCCAGTTCGACTGTGACCAGATCGCCGACCGCCGCCGCGCCCGTGAAATGCACCGATTGCAGCCACGGCGACTTGCCGAGCAACTGCCCTTCGTGACGGCCCTTGCGCTCGACCAGCACCTCGCAGGTCTTGCCGAGCGAAGCCCGGTTGAATGCAAGCTGGTCGCGGTTGAGCGCGTCCTGTAGTCGCTTGAGGCGCTCGTCCATGACCGCAGCCGCGATCTGCCCGTCCATGTCGGCGGCAGGTGTGCCGGGGCGGGCGGAATACTTGAAGCTGAAGCACTGGGCGTAGCCGACGGCATCGACGAGCGAGAGAGTCTGTTCGAATTCCGCGTCTGTCTCGCCCGGAAAACCGACGATGAAATCGCCTGACAGCGCGATATCGGGCCGCACGGCGCGCACGCGGTCGAGTATGCGCAGGTAGCTGTCGGCGGTGTGGCTGCGGTTCATGGCCTTGAGCACCCGGTCGCTGCCCGATTGAACCGGCAGGTGCAGGAAAGGCATCAGCTTGGCGACCTCGCCGTGGGCTTCGATCAGGCCGTCGGTCATGTCCGTCGGGTGGCTGGTGGTGTAGCGGATGCGGGCAAGGTCCGGCAGCGCGGCCAATTCGCGGATCAGTCCTTCGAGCCCGATCGGGCGGCCCTTGCCGTCCTCGCCAGTCCAGGCATTGACGTTCTGGCCGAGCAGGGTGATCTCGCGCGCGCCGGCATCGACCAGCCGGTGTGCCTCATCCACGAGGTCGGCAAAGGGGCGGGAAACTTCGGCACCGCGCGTGTACGGAACCACGCAATAGGTGCAGAACTTGTCGCACCCTTCCTGCACGGTGAGGAAGGCGCTTGGCGCGACCTTGCGGCGGGCGGGCAGGGCGTCGAACTTGGTCTCTGCCGGCATGTCGGTATCGGTCACGCGCTCACCGTCGACTGCGCGCGCGAGCATGTCGGGCAGGCGATGGTAGGCTTGCGGGCCGACTACCATCTTCACCGATGACGCACGCGCCATGATCTCCTCGCCCTCTGCCTGGGCGACGCAGCCAGCGACCGCGATCAGCGGAGAGGTACCGTCCTCGCGGCCCCAGTCCTTCACGATCCGGCCGATGTCGGAATAGACCTTCTCCGCCGCCTTCTCGCGAATGTGGCAGGTGTTGAGCACGACGAGGTCGGCTTGCTCGCCTTCCGGTGCAGGCGCGATGCCCTGCGAGCCAAGCAACTCGGCCATGCGCTCGCCGTCATAGACGTTCATCTGGCAGCCGAAGCTCTTGACCCTGTAGGTGCGGGGCGGGGCGATCTTGCTCATGGCGCGCGCCGATAGCGGAATTGCGCGCGGTTTGACAGGCCTTGCGCTAAAAGTCCGCGACCAGCGACATGAAGGCGGTCCGCTTGCGGGAGTAGGTGAAGCCGCCGTTGCTCGAAACCAGCCAGCCATAGGCGTTGAACAGGTTGGTGATCTGCGGGCGCAACACCATCTTTACGCCGTTCACTTCGAAACGCTGGCGCGCGCCGATGTTGACCGTGCTGAAAGCCGGAGCGGAAAGCGTGTTGGTCGGATTGGCCGTGCGCGAGGAGAAATTCTCGAATGCCATGTCTATCGACAGCGAACCCTGTCCGCCCCTGCTGCGCCAGTCGAGGTTGGCTGCCATGTGACGCTTGACCTGCCCGACCGGGCGATTTCCCGGCAGGTCGTCGCCGGAAATCTTCGGGTCCAGCAGCAGCACGCCGCCGACGATGCTGAGGCCGGGAAGCAATTTGCCGGTCAGCGAGAACTCCAGCCCCTTGTTGGTCACTTCGCCGAGACGCCGGTAGAAGCGATCGCGGTCGAGATTGTAGTAGGGCTTTGCAATCTCGAAGACGCCGGTCACCAGGGTCAGGTCCGGCGTCACTTCGTAGCGCAGGCCCAGTTCCTTTTGCCGGGTGCGGATCGCGGGCGGCGCTTCGGAATTGTTGATCGCGTTGTCGGGCGCAATAGCCGCGTCCTCCAGGCCCCGCGAAATGCCGCCATAGAGAGACAGTCCGCGGGCGAGGTTCACCGACAACGAGGCGTTCCACAGCCACGACTTGTCTCGTGTCTGCACCGACGGTCGATCATGGTTGGCGAAAACGACCTGTTTCTCGTAGTCGTTTTTGGACAGCGACACGTCGAGGCTGCCGCGTCCGCGCCAGATCGCGCTGTAGGATATGCCCGGCACCAACTGGCGCACATGGTCGAGGTTCTTGGCGGACGTGGTGTAGTCGGGGCGTTCCCAGCCTTCGTTGGTGAACACCGTTCCGGGGCCAGGGCCGAGTCGCAAGCGGCTGCTGCCGCCAAAGCGCCGGTCACGCTTCCTGCCGCGCACACTGGCGATCAGGCGTTGAGCGAAGTCGCCGCCCGTCCATTCGCGCGTCAGACGCATCTCGCCCGACAGCGACTTGTCGGTATTGTCGGCAGAGGCGATCACCAGCCGGTCCGCCACTTCGCCTTCACTGGTTACGCCCAGCAGGAAATCGCCGAACGCCTTGTTGAGCCTGTCCGTCGTGTAGAACAGGCCAGCGTCGAGACGCAGGCCATCGGACAGCCTGGCATGGGCAATGCCGCCGTTCACTTCGGTCCTGTCGGTATACTTGGTCCAGTCGAGACCAAGGAATTTGCCCTGAGGCACGCGCGCCGGAAGCTGGTCGCCAGCGGGCAGATAGGTGGCCCGCGCCTCGCGATCGGTCGTGTAGAAGGTCGCGTTGAAGACCTGCAGATCGACATCGGGCGTGGGCTTGAAGCGCACGACGCCCGAGTAAGACGCGAACACCTGATCGCCGCCTTCGGGCCGCTTGGTCACATTGCGCGCAAACAGGCCCGTCATGACGTAGAGCTTGTCTTCGATCACGGGCAACTTGGCATCGATCAGCATTGCCGGTCCGGAAACCAGCGGGTTGCCCGTGTCGACCTCGACGCTGAGCGTCGCCGCGTTGCCGGGCACCCACAATTCGTAGTCGATCACCCCGGTCGGGGCAGGGAATGGATAGCGCAGCGCCGCAGAGCCGACGCGGACCGATTGCGACTTGACGATCCGGCCGGGCAGGAAGTTGATGAGATCGTAATAGAGGCCTTCGATGCGGACATTGCCTGCCTCTGACGGATTGAAGCCGCGTACGTCGGATGTGCTGTACAGACCGCTGCGTTCGGCGCCCACGGTTCGGCCGAAGGCGTCGTCCGATTCCGTCGCGACGTTCTGCTCCGTCTGCTGGGCATGGGCAGGCGCAGCCATGCTGACCGAAGCCGCAAGACACGCGAGACCTGTTCCAGCGGAGCGGCAGAACCCATCCAGACAATACTTTGAAATCAGGCGTCCCCCCGGTCGCGTCATCCGTTCGCTAATGCAAAACAGTGTCACCGCGCGATTTTCAAGAGATAAATTGTGTTAGCTTAATTTGTGCGCACCTGTGATCCCGGTGCCAGGCCGAAGGCATGAGCGCAGCGGCTGCCTTCGCATCTGTTAATCAATGTAAAACCCGAAAAGCCTATAGCGCGCGGAATGTCCCGGCGCTGTTGCGCAGGATTTGCTGGACCATTCCGGGGACCGGTCCAGACTGGAGTTTAGACGGTGTATCATGCTGCGCTGGACATGGCTGGCGACGCCTCTTCCGACCGGGAGAGCGCCATGCTTGCGTCCGAATGGCAAGTGATCGCTGCATGGCGAGATCTTGAGCGCACGGCAACGCTGCCTACCCAGAGCTATGCCTTCGCGACGGCATTGATCGGCACGATGCTGGCAGGCGGCTGCATCGAGACCTTCTCGCATGTGGCGGACCAGGGTGTCGTCGGCCTGCTGATGCTGTGCCGCGATCCCGGCTATCTGTGCCGGTGGCACATGCTCGGTTCGCGTGAAGTGTTCGAGCCGAACGACGTGGTTTGCAGCGATCACGAGGCCGCACAGGGCATCGCCGATGCCGTGGCGCTCCAGCCGCGCCCTCTCTCGCTCGACCGGATACCGGCCGGTTCACCGCTCGTCCCTGCACTGCGCAAGGCGATGAGCGGCCGGGGCTTTGTGTCCGTCCGCCCCGCCGTCGGCTACCCGATGATCGAACTCGGCGAGCAGTGGCGCCACCCCGAACAGTGCTTCAACTCGGGGCGAAGGTCGGATTTCCGCCGGGCAGAGCGCCGGGCGGAAGCGTTCGGTGACGTCACCTACGAAATCCTTTCGCCGACCCCTGCGCAGTTCGACGCCCTGTTCGACGAGGCCATTGCCGTCGAGATGAGCGGCTGGAAGAGCGAGGCAGGAACCGCGCTTGGCAGCGACAGAAAGAAGGAGGAGTTCTTCCGCACCTTCTTCCGGGCAGCCTGCGATGAGGGGCAGTTCCGTGCTGCCTTCATGCGAATCGACGGCAAGGCGGTCGCCATGCAGATGGCGCTCGATTTCGGCGGGAAATACTGGCTGTTCAAGATTGGATACGACGAGGCCTACGGCAAGTGTTCGCCTGGCACGCTGCTGATGCTGCACACGATCCGCGATGCGGCCGAACGCGGCCTTGCCGCCTACGAATTCCTCGGCAATTGCGAAGCCTGGATCGCCGACTTCTGGACTCGTGAGAAGCACGAATGCGTGCGCGTGCGGACCTATCCCTACAATCTTCGCGGCCTCGCCGCCTTTGCCGCCGATCTGAAGCCGTGGCTGCGGCAACGGTTGACGGCGGCAGTGGGATGAAACTCGACCCGAAAGGGCTGCTGCGCGATGCCCGCTATGCCTTGCCGGGTCTGGTGGAGCGCAATGTCGAAGGGCCGGACGCGCGACAGGCCGCCCGTGTCTGCCAGCGATTGCGCCGCGCCGGACTGCTCGCAACCTGCGGATATTTTCAACGTGGCGATTCCGGTCCCGACGAGATTGTCGAAGCCTGTGTCGCGCTTTGCGCCGAACTCGATTCGCGCAGCGGAACCTATCTCTCGGTAAAGGCGCCGCCGCTCGGTTTCGATGCCGCGCGGCTCGACCGGATCGCCGAGGCCGCCAATACGGCCGGGCTGGACATGATGTTCGACGCTCATGCTCCCAAGGACACCGATGCAACATTGGACGCTGTCGAGCGGATGCAGGTTCGCTATCCGCGAACCGGGCTGGTGCTGCCAGCCCGCTGGGCGCGCAGCGAGAGCGACGCAGCACGCTTCAGGGAGACAGGCGCGAGAGTCCGTGTGGTCAAGGGCGAGTGGCCGGACCCGGAACAGCCGCCAGCCGATCTCGACGCGGCATACCTGTCGCTCGTGTCCGCGCTCGCGGGACGAGCTGCGCCTGTCGCCGTCGCGACGCACCGACCCGAACTTGCCGAACAGGCGCTGTCGGTCCTGATCGAAGCCGGGACGCCATGCGAGCTGGAACAGTTGCGCGGCCTCCCGCGCAGGCGCACCAAGGCCGTGGCGCGCAGGCTGGGCGTGCCAGTACGCATCTATGTACCGTTCGGTCCGGGCTGGCTTCCCTATGCGCTCGACAAGGCGCTGGCGACACCGCATTTGCCGCGCTGGATGCTCGCCGATCTGCTCGGATGAACAAAGCGCGCAGCAATCCGGTTCACTTGGCGGCATAAACCCGCTAACCGCGCGGGCCATGTCCGAATTGCAAACGATCCATGCCGCTTTCGCCGCGAAAGTCGACGCCATCCTGTCCGCACTGGAGGCGGAAGGCCACCTTCCCGGAGGCATCAGCCGGGGCAACGTCACGGTAGAGCCACCGCGCGATCCCTCGCACGGCGACCTCGCCACCAATGCGGCGATGGTGCTGGCAAAGCCGGCCGCGACCAATCCGCGCGCGCTGGCCGAACTGATCGTCACCAGGCTGTCTGCCGATCCCGTGGTGACGAGCGCGGAGATCGCTGGTCCGGGTTTCATCAACCTGCGCGTCGACGATGCGGCGTGGCTGGCCGAACTGCGCGCGATCGAAACGCTCGGTGCGGACTACGGCAAGTCGGCCATGGGTGCGGGGACGACCGTCAACGTGGAATATGTCTCGGCCAACCCGACCGGACCGATGCACATGGGCCATTGCCGCGGCGCAGTGGTCGGCGATGCGCTTGCCAGCCTGCTCGAATTCTCCGGCCACAAGGTCATCCGCGAATATTACGTCAATGACGCTGGCGGGCAGGTCGACGTACTCGCCCGTTCGGCGCATTTGCGGTATCGCGAGGCGTTGGGCGAGCAGATCGGCGAGATACCCGAGGGTCTCTATCCCGGCGACTATCTGATCCCTGTCGGCAAGGCTCTGGCAGACGAGTTCGGCGACAGATACGCCAGCGCACCGGAAGCCGAGTGGCTCGCCCTGTTCAAGGCGCGCGCTTCGGGCGCAATGATGGAAATGATCCGCGCCGACCTCGCGCTGCTCGGCATCAAGCACGACGTGTTCTCGTCCGAGGCCGAATTGCAGGCCGCCGGCAAGCCCGAAGAGGCCGAGAAATGGCTCCGCGAGCAAGGCCTTGTCTATGACGGCATGCTCGAAGCGCCCAAGGGCAAGACCCCCGAGGACTGGGAACCGGTCGAGCTGCCGCTGTTTCGCTCCACCCGGTTCGGTGACGATCAGGATCGTCCGATCAGGAAGTCTAACGGAAGCTGGACCTATTTCGGAGCCGACCTCGCCTATCACTACCAGAAGGCCCAGAGCGCCGACGAACTGGTCGATATCTGGGGCGCCGACCATGCGGGCACGGTAAAGCGGATCAAGGCGGCGGTCGCGGCCATGACCGGGGCGGACGGCGATCCGGTGCCCTTCGAGGTCAAGCTGGTGCAGATGGTACAGCTTCTGCGCGGCGGCGAGCCGGTGAAGATGTCGAAGCGCGCCGGAACCTTCGTCACCCTGGCCGACGTCGTGCGCGAGGTCGGCAAGGACGTGGTGCGTTTCACCATGCTCACCCGAAAGCCCGAAGCGCAGATGGACTTCGACTTCGCCAAGGTGGTCGAGGCGAGCAAGGACAACCCGGTGTTCTACGTCCAGTATGCCCATGCCCGCATCCGCTCCAGCCTGCGCAAGGCCGCGGCAGAAGGTCTCGCGCCGTCAGACGCGCATCTCGACTTGCTCGGAACCGAGGAACTCGAGCTTGTGAAACTGGCCGCCCAGTTCCCCCGGCTGGTCGAGGCAGCGGCTGCCGCGCGCGAGCCGCATAGGGTCGCTTTCTTCCTGCAGGACCTGGCTGCGGCGTTCCATGCGTACTGGAACCTAGGTAATGACCGTCCCGAAAAGAGACTGATCGTGGTAAACGATGTTAACCTTTCCGGTGCTAGATTGTATCTGGCAGCCCAGATCGGGCATTTGGTGAAGAACGGCCTTGCGCTTCTTGGCGTGGAGGCCGTGGAGGAAATGTAGTCATGGGGTTCACTGATCCAGATCGTCTCGAAAACGAGCACGAGCCAGAGGACTTCGGCTCTCGCGAGCCTTTCGATGATAATTCGGATTCGGGTGATGATGCCCTGTCCTGGAGCGATGACGACGGCGCTGCGGACGAACGCGGCCAGCTCGATCTCGGCGATGAAGAGGCAAGCCTGCCCTGGCTCGAAGGGGACGACGACTTCGAGGAGGAAAGCGGCGGCGGCCAGTTCGTGCTGCTCGCCATTCTGGCGCTAGCTGCGCTGGGCGCCATCATCGGCGGAATCTGGTGGTTCACGCGCGATCGAGGCGATGCCGATCTGGTCGCTGACGGCAGCATGATCGAAGCGCCTGACGAACCCTACAAGGAAAAGCCGCAGGATCCCGGCGGCAAGACATTCGAAGGCACCGGCGACACCAGCTATGCGGTGTCCGAAGGCGAAACCCGATCCGTCCAGCTTGGCGGTGACAAGGAAGCGCCCAAGCCGGGCTTTGAAGACGTCGGTGCGGACGGCGCAAAACCCAAGGCAGACAACACGGCGGCGACCCCGCCCAAGGCGTCTCCGACTGCGGCTGCCGCGCCTCAGACTGCCGAAGCGCCAGCGCCTGCCGGGCCGGGCGTGCAGGTTGGCGCCTATTCGAGCCGTTCGGGCGCGGAAGAGGACTGGGGCAGGCTTTCCGGCAGCTATGAGGCTCTCAAGGGCGTCAGGCACCGCGTGGTGGAGGGCAAGTCCGACATCGGCACCGTCTACCGCTTGCAGGCGCTTCCGGGCGATCTGTCCGCCGCAAATGCCCTGTGCGCGAAGCTGAAATCGGCTGGCCGGGACTGCCTCGTCAAGAAATGACCGATCAGGGCCGCGCCATGCGGTCCTGACAGGACTCGCGCTTTTGCACACCGCAGACCGGTGCTCGCCTTGCGAAGCGCCAGCTTTTCTGCGAATTTCGCGCAATGTTGCCTGCGATTTTCGGCATTGCCGGAACCGAACTTTCCGCCGACGAGCGCGCTTTCTTTCGCGAGGTGGACCCGGCTGGCTATATCCTGTTCGGTCGCAACATCGAGTGCCGCTCGCAGATTCGCGCTCTGACTGACAGCTTGCGCGAAATTCACGGGCGTGAGCACCTGCTCATCACCATCGACCAGGAAGGCGGCAGGGTGCAGCGGATGAAGGCGCCCGAATGGCTCGCCTATCCTTCGAGCGAAGTGTTCGACCGGCTCTACGAACTTGCCCCCGCCACCGCCATCGAGGCCGCCCGCGCCAATGCCGAGGCGCTGGGGCTGGACCTCGCCGAAGTCGGCATCACCTGCACTCATGCGCCTTTACTCGACGTGCGCCAGCCCGATGCCGACAACGTCATCGGCGACCGGGCCCTGGGCAGCGAGCCGCTTCGCGTCGCCGCACTTGGCCGGGCCGTGCTCGATGGCCTTGCGCGGGCCGGCGTTGCAGGCACCGTCAAGCACATGCCAGGCCACGGCCGCACCAGCGTCGATACCCACAAGGCATTGCCCACCGTCACGGCGAGCGATGCCGAACTCGAAACCGATCTGGCCCCGTTCCGCGCGCTCAAACATGCGCCGATGGGCATGACCGGGCACCTGATTTTCACTGCTTGGGACCCGGATCATCCTGCGACCCAGTCGCCCTGGGTGATCGAGCACATCATCCGCCAGCGCATCGGCTTCGACGGGCTGCTGCTGACCGACGATCTCGACATGGAGGCGCTTTCGGGATCGGTGCCGGAACGTGCCGAAGTTGCGATTGCCGCAGGCTGCGACATCGCGCTCAACTGCTGGGCGAAGAGGGAGGACATGGAGGGAATCGCCGCGCGCCTGCCCGCCATGTCCGCAAAAGTGGCAGAGCGGCTGGAGCGGGCACAGGCTCCGGCAGCCAATCTGGATGCTCTTGCCGAGCGGCAACGGCACCTGCTTGCCCACCGCGATGCCCTGCTCGAAGTGGCGGGAGCGCGGGCATGACGATGGACGCCCTGCCCGATCCGGAAGGCATCTCGATGTTCGAGGATTGGGATGCGCCGGGTGCCGCGCCGGGCGACCAGTCCGCGCTCTATCTGGAAGTCGATGGCTGGGAAGGACCGCTCGACCTGCTGCTCGACTTGGCCCGCCGCCAGAAGGTGGACCTGAGGCAAATCTCGATCCTGCAACTGGTCGACCAGTACATCGCCTATATCGAGCAGGCCGAGGCGCTGCGGCTGGAACTGGCTGCCGACTATCTCGTGATGGCGGCATGGCTTGCCTACCTCAAATCCGCCCTGCTGTTGCCCAAGGAAGAGCAGGAAGACCCGAGCCCCGAGGAACTGGCGCTGCGCCTGCAATTGCGGCTGCAAAGGCTTGGCGCCATGCGTGAGGCGGCGGCGCGCCTGATGGGGCGTGACCGGCTTGGCCGCGATGTCTTCGCGCGCGGCGCGCCCGAAGGGCTGCGGATCGACCGCAAGAACGCCTGGCAGTGCGAGTGGTTCGATCTGGTGCAGGCCTACGGGCAGGTGCAGGCGCGCACCCGGCCTGCCGTTCACATGGTGCGCGAGCGTATGGTGATGACGCTCGAAAGCGCGATCGCCCGCGTCTCGGCGATGATCGGCGTAACGCTCGACTGGATCGAACTGCGCGACTTTCTGCCATCGAAGCGCGATGGTGCGGACTGGAGCGATCCGCGCCTGCGCCGCTCCGCTCTGGCTTCCAGCTTCGTCGCGACGCTCGAACTGGCGCGGCTTGGCAAGGCGCAGATCGCGCAAGACGAAACCTTCGGCCCCTTGCGGGTCAGGGCAGCGAAGGCATGAGCGCGCCAGACGATCTTGAACGCGCCGTGGAGGCGACTCTGTTCGCAGCCGAAAAGCCGATGACGGCCGAGCAGCTCTCGGCCCACCTGCAAGGCGCGGAGGTGCGCGAGGCGCTGGAGAACCTGCGCCAGCATTACGAGGGGCGGGGCATTCACCTCGTCCAGCGCGGCAAGACCTGGCATTTCGAGACTGCGCCCGATCTCGCCCACCTGCTTCGGCGCGAGCGCGAGGACGTGCGCCGTCTGTCCCGCGCCGCCACCGAAGTGCTGGCCATCGTCGCCTATCACGAGCCGGTCAGCCGCGCCGAGATCGAAGCGATTCGCGGGGTGCAGACCGCCAAGGGCACGCTCGACGTGCTGATGGAGGCAGGCTGGGTGCGCGTTGCCGGGCGGCGTGAAGTTCCCGGCAGGCCGGTGATCTATGCCACCACGCCCGATTTCCTCGTCCACTTCGGTCTTGCCTCGCGCAAGGAATTGCCCGGTATCGACGAATTGCGCGCTGCCGGCCTGCTCGATCCGGTCGACGACGAGATGATCGAAGCGGCCCTGGGCGGCGAGCCGGACGATGAGACGGACCAGGATGAACCGGAGTCGGAAGCCGATCTGGACCCCGGACTGGCGGATGAGGACGAAAGCGCCTAGATAGGTCGGGTACCGAGCCTTCTGGCTCCATCCCGGACACCGGAGAGATTCTAATGGGTGGTTTTTCGCTTTGGCACTGGCTGATCGTGCTGCTGGTCGTGCTGATCCTGTTCGGTCGCGGGCGTGTGTCCGAGATCATGGGTGATTTCGGCAAGGGCATCAAAAGCTTCAAGCAGGGTTTGAACGAGGACGACAAGCCGGCCTCTCCGCCGCCTGCCCAGATCAGCCAGCAGAGCCAGTCCGCTCCCGAGGCGGCACCCGCCCCGACCCCTTCCGAGAGCGCAAGCAGCAGCGACAAGAGCTGATGCGCCGCCGCGTGCGGATGCCCTGACATGTTCGATATCGGCGCTTCGGAACTGCTGCTGATCGTCATTGTGGCGGCCGTCGTGATCGGCCCGAAAGACCTGCCGCTCGCCCTGCGCACGGCTGGCCGCTGGATGGCCAAGGTGCGCCGCGTTTCGGGCCATTTCCGCGCCGGGGTCGACGCCATGATCCGCGAGGCCGAACTCGAAGAGCTGGAGCGTGAGTGGAAGGTGCGCAACGAGGAAATCATGAAGGCGCATCCCGATGCAGGCGAAATGCCGCCCGGTTCGACCGGTGCGGAATCGGTCCTGCCCGCGCCGCAGACAGACAGCGCGAGCGGCGAGCCGCAAGCGCCCGCTCCGCCGCCATAGGAACCGCGCCATGGCTTTCGGTATCAAGGACATCGACGAGACTCAGGCGCCGCTGCTCGATCACCTGATCGAACTGCGCACGCGGCTGCTGCGCGCCTTCATGGCGCTCGCCCTGGCCTTTGGCGTTTGCCTCTATTTTGCCAAGGACATCCTTGCCTTTCTCGTCCAGCCGTTGCTCGACGCCGGGCAGGACCGGCTGATCTACACAAAGCTTTACGGGCAATTCTTTGTCGAACTGAAAGTCGCGCTGTGGGCGGCATTCTTCATCGCCTTTCCGGTGATCGCCAACCAGCTATGGGCTTTCGTCGCGCCGGGCCTCTATGCAAAGGAAAAGAAGGCGTTCCTGCCGTTCCTGCTGGCGACGCCGGTGTTGTTTATCGCGGGCGCGGCGCTTGCCTATTACCTCGTGATGCCGACGGCGTTCCACTGGTTCCTCGGTTTTCAGGGCGATCCGGGCGGCGTCAAGATTGAGGCGCTGCCGAATTCCGAAGACTATCTCGGTCTCGTGATGCAGTTCATCCTTGCGTTCGGACTGTCGTTCCTGCTGCCGATCCTGCTGCTGCTGCTCAACACGGCAGGGATCATCAGCCGTTCGCAGCTTGTCGGCGCGAGGCGGTACGTGGTCGTCGGGATCTTCATCGTGGCGGCCATCGCGACGCCGCCCGATGTGATTTCCCAGATGATGCTTGCTGTGCCGCTGATGCTGCTGTTCGAAGGATCGCTGCTGATCATGCGGATCACCGAGAAGCGGCGCGCGGCGCAGCCGGACGAGACTGAACCCGAACAGGCCGAGGAAGCCCCGGCCGAATAGGCGCTTTGGTCAGGTCCCGTCGCGTCGCGGCAGACGGCGGATCAGCGCGCTGGTATCCTGCCTGCCGCCGCCCATCGCCTGAACGTCGGCGTAGAACTGATCGACCAGCGCCGCTGTCGGCAATGATACGCCAAGCCCGCGGCCCTCCTCGATAGCGAGTCCCAAATCCTTGCGCATCCAGTCGATCGCGAAGCCGAAATCGAACTCGTCGGCGTTCATCGATTGCCAGCGATTGTCCATCTGCCAGCTTTGCGCCGCGCCGCCCGAAATCGCCTCGTAGACCTGATCCATGTCGAGGTGCGAGGCCTGGGCGAAGCGAACCGCTTCGGCAAGTCCGGCGACCACGCCGGCAATCGCGATCTGGTTCGCCATCTTGGCGGTCTGGCCTGCGCCTGCCTTGCCGATATGGACGATCTTGCGCGAATAGGTCTCCATCACCGGGCGCGCTGCCGCGATGGCGTCCTTGCGGCCGCCGCACATCAGGGTGAGCGTGCCGCTTTCCGCACCGATCTGCGACCCCGTCATCGGGGCATCGACGCAGTGGACCTGCAGGTCGCGCGCCTCGACCGAAATCTGCCGTGCGATCCGGGCAGAGACGGTCGTATGGTCGATGAATACGCCGCCGGGGCGCAGGGTCTTGAACACGCCGTGCGGGCCGAGCACGACCTGCGCGAGATCGTCGTCGTTGCCGACGCAGGTGATGACCACGTCCGCGCCCTCGGCTGCCCTGGCCGGTTCGGTTGCGACCATCACGTCGAAATCGGGATTGGCTTCGCGCCACGCCTCGCAGCGTTCGGGCGTGCGGTTGTAGATGGTCAACTGGTGTCCGGCGCGCGCGATGTGGCGCGCGATGGCACCGCCCATTACCCCGAGGCCGAGGAAGGAAACCTTGCATGCATCACTCATGCCTTCATCCTACGAGGGGCAGCCTCGTGCCGCAACACGATTGCTTTTAATTTACCTCGCTTTCCTATAGTCCGCGCGGCCATGACCAATGCCGCTGTCCAGAGCCAGGCCGGACTCGTTCCGCCCTTCACCGCCGACGATGTGCGCGCTGCCGCCGCGCGGATCGCGGGCGCGGTGGTGCGCACGCCTACCATGCACAGCAAGACGCTGAGCCAGATCAGCGGCGCGGAAATCTATCTCAAGTTCGAGAACCTGCAGTTTACCGCCGCCTACAAGGAGCGCGGCGCGCTCAACGCGATGCTTCAGCTTTCCGACGAGCAGCGCGCACGCGGCGTCATCGCGGCTTCGGCTGGCAACCACGCGCAGGGCCTTGCCTATCACGGCACCCGGCTCGGCATTCCCGTCACCATCGTCATGCCGCGCACCACGCCGATGGTGAAAGTGATGCAGACCGAGAGCGTCGGCGGCACCGTGGTGCTGGAAGGCGAGAGCTTCGACGAGGCGCAGGAGCATGCGCGCAGGCTGGAAACCGAACTGGGCCTTACGCTGGTTCCTCCGTTCGACGATCCGCATGTCGCCGCGGGGCAGGGCACGGTGGCGCTGGAACTGATGGAAGACGTTCCCGATATCGAGGTGCTGGCGCTTCCCATCGGCGGCGGCGGCCTGTCGTGCGGCATGGGCACCATGGCGCGGGCGATCAATCCCGATATCGAGCTGATCGGCGTTCAGGCCGAACTCTATCCGTCGATGTACAACCTGCTCAAGCAGGCGCACGAACCGATCGGCGGTGATACGCTGGCCGAAGGCATCGCCGTGTTCGAGCCGGGCGCGATGACATCGCAGATGCTCTCCGGCTTGCTCGACGAGGTTGTGCTGGTCAGCGAACCGCAGCTGGAAAACGCGCTGGCGCTGCTGCTCCAGATCGAGAAGACCGTGGTCGAGGGGGCGGGGGCGGCTGGCCTTGCGGCCGTACTGGCCAATCGCGAGATGTTCGCCGGCAAGAAGGTCGGCATCGTGCTTTCCGGTGGAAACATCGACACGCGCCTGCTCGCCAACGTGCTGCTGCGCGATCTGGCGCGCTCCGGGCGGCTGGCGCGGCTGCGCATCAAGATGCAGGACCGGCCCGGCTCGCTGTTCAAGGTCGCCAAGGTGTTCGACGTGCATAACGTCAACATCATCGAAGTGTGGCACCAGCGCATCTTCACCAGCCTTCCGGCCAAGGGTCTCGTCACCGATATCGAGTGCGAGGCGCGCGATGCCCAGCAGCTTCACGCACTCATTCGTTCGCTTGAGGAAGAGGGCTATCAGGTCGAGCAGGTGCAGCTCAACTAGGCTGCGCGTGCCGGGCAAATGCCCCGATTGTGCAAAATAACCATTCGTTAACCACGAAACTTGGTTAAAACACTTTCAACGCGGGCAGGCGACAGGCATAGTCTGTTCCAGAGAGGCCGATCGCTCGGTGCAGACACCTAGAGGAAACGACCAGACGTGACGGCACCAGTTCGCTTTCCCCGTTTCTTCGTGACCAGCCCTTCGCCGTGCCCCTATCTGCCGGACCGCAGCGAGCGAAAGGTGTTTACCGAGCTCAAGGGCGCTCATGCGGAATCGCTGAATGACGCGCTCAGCCGGATCGGCTTTCGCCGCAGCCAGAACGTCGCCTATCGGCCGTCCTGCCTCGATTGCAACGCCTGCGTCTCGGTGCGCGTGGTCGCGGACGAGTTCGAGCCGTCGAACACCCAGAAGCGCAACCTGAAGCGCAACAGCGATCTCGTCACCACCCTGCGCAAGCCTTGGGCCACGCCCGAGCAGTTCGACCTGCTGCGCGCCTATCTCGACGTGCGCCATCCCGGTGGCGGCATGACGGCGATGGACGAATCGGACTTCGCCGACATGGTCGAGCATACGCCGGTAACGAGCTACGTTATCG
>JAGREN010000044.1 GCA_020446505.1 Novosphingobium sp.
CTGCCACACGATCATGAACTGCGCGAATGTCTGTCCCAAGGGCCTGTCGCCAGCTCGCGCGATTGCCGAAATCAAGAAGATGCAGGCCGAAAGGCTGGTCTAAGTCAAAATTCGGGAAATGCCCGCAGCGACCATCGCCAGGGTTTCGGCCAACGACACGAAAATGATTGTCGGGAGTTGCCGACCGGAAAGCGTTCGACCGCTGGTCATTCAAGGCGCCGTAGACCACTGGCCAGCCAGTACGAAATGGTCATTCGAATATTTTCGAACCCACCACTACGACGATTTCGGTCGGCTCCAGCTCGATTTTCACGGCAACGTCCAGAAGCTCACCAAGCTTGGCACCTTCATAGATAATCTGGATGACCCCTTGAGCGAGTTGCCGGGTTTCTGGCTCGACAAGTCTGGCAAACCTCTCAAAGGCGAGCTGGAATTCGATCCCGATCAGATCTGGTCGTTCCATGTTGGCTTGCTGGATCAGCATCCAGAGATGTTGCAGGATATCCAGCCGTTTCCTGCCGGAATTCCGAATCTCCTCGTTCAGATGCCTCAGTCCACGCAGGATCTGATCCGCTCAATCGTAGGCTCGTCGATCTTTTCGATTTATATCAGCCGCAAAGGAACCGTGACTCCATTCCATATCGATCACAGCAGCACGCACGGTTGTCTTGTCCAGTTCGCTGGCCGCAAGCAGGTCTATCTTGCGCCGAAGGAACCCCAAGCCGATCCGGGCAAGCCCGACTTCGACCCGATGAGCGAAGAATATGCTGGCGATCAATTGCAGTCTGCCATTCTCCAGCCGGGGGAAATGCTGCTCATTCCTCCGGATTGGTGGCATTGGACTAAGGCGCTCGATCATTCGATCACGCTCAGTCATAACTATTTCAGCGAGTTCAATCTGCCTCGTTTCCTTGCCCATCTCATCGCGAACGCCCGCGAACTACCTGACAATGACACGCTGAAGAGCAAGATAGAACAGTGCCTTGAGGAATTGCAGTGACCAGTCCTGACAACGCTCACGCGCTCACCCCGATCGCAGCAGCTGACAGGTTCATCTGCGAGCCCGACCCCGCTCATCCGGGCTGGCTACGCTGGGACGTGACCGACCACACGCGTTACAATCATGTGTTCATCGGCCCGATGCTGCTGCGCCGGGAAAGCGGCACCACGTGCCGGGTGCGCATGGCGATCGAGCCGAAGCATACCAACGCCGGTGAGGCGATCCACGGAGGGACGACTCTTGGCTTTGCGGACGTCTCGATGTTCGCGGCGCTCTATGTGCTGACTGGAACCGATCCCATAGGCTCCGTGACGGTGGATCTTTCGATGCAATTCGTCGGCGCTGGCAGCGGCAAGCGGCCCCTTGATTCGGTGGTGGAACTGATCCGCGAAACCAAACGGCTCGGTTTCCTGCGCGGCACGATGGTCCAGGGAGATCGCATGGTCGCCGCCTTTTCGGGAACGGTCCGCAAGCCGTCGATCCGCGCATCATGACGGGAATGCTTGAGCGCTATCGCGCGCTGGTTGAAGCTGGCGAATTGCGCACGGATCCCGAACAGGAAGCCGCCGCGAAGAGACTGGATGCCCTGCAGGGTGAGCTCGTTCGCTCCGGCCAGGGAGAGAGCGCCGGACTGCTCAGCAAACTGCTGCGCCGAAAAGCCGAACGTCCGCGAGGGGTCTACATGTGGGGCGGCGTCGGTCGCGGCAAGTCGATGCTGATGGACCTGTTCCACGAGACGCTGCCGATCCCGGCCAAGCGGCGCGTGCATTTCCATGCCTTCATGCTCGAGGTCCACGCCCTGCTCCGAGAAGAACGGCGCAAGGAATCCGGAGATCCGGTGCCTCCGGTCGCAGCGACCATTGCGCGCGACGTGCGCTGCCTCGCCTTCGACGAAATGGTGGTCAATAATTCCGCCGACGCCATGATCATGAGCCGGCTGTTCACCAACCTGATCGTCGATCAGGGCGTCACGGTCGTGACGACTTCAAACCGTGCGCCTTCCGAACTCTACAAGGATGGGCTGAACCGAGAGCATTTCCTGCCTTTCATCGCCCTGATCGAGCGCGAACTCGACGTGTTGCCGCTCAATGGCCCGGTCGATTACCGGCTCGAGCGTCTTGCGGGGATGGACACTTGGCACACGCCGCTTGGTGAAGCGGCAACAGCTCAGGTTCGCGAGGCTTTTTTCCGGTTGACCGACTATCCACCTGAAGACGGCGAAAACGTGCCTTCGGCCGTGCTCGATCTCGGCGGCGGGCGAATCCTGTACGTTCCCAAAAGCCTCAAGGGGGTCGCGGTGTTCAGCTTCAAGCGCCTGTGCGCCGAAGCGCGTGGTGCCTCTGACTATCTGGCCATCGCCAGGGAATATCACTCGGTAATCGTCGTCGGAATTCCCCGGATGGGACCGGAAAACCGCAATGAGGCGGCACGTTTCGTGACCCTGATCGACGCGCTCTACGAAAACAAGGTGAAGCTCCTTGCGACTGCGGATGCAGAGCCGGAAGAGCTATATGTAGAAGGAAATGGCCGCTTCGAGTTCGAGCGGACTGTCAGCAGGCTCAGGGAAATGCAGAGCGCAGACTATCTCGCGCTTGGCCACGGGGAAAGCTGAAAACCGGAGATGTCTGGCCGCTGATCTGCCGGTGGACAAGAATTACCTGACCCACAGACAACAGAACTCGAAGCAGACGCACTGCTTCGAGTTACGCGAGTGCGAGATCCCATAAAAACGGAATACGCACAGAAATTGGCCGCACCTACAACGTAGCAGCCAACTCCTAAAATGTCAGCAAAACAGCGCCTTCAAGAGAAGGCGCGCTGCTTTGCTCTATTAGCCTCCGGGTGTGCCGGGACGCCAATTCCAAGGCCAGCGATGCATGGTCCGTCTCCACAAGAATCGCACGGCAAATCCGCACGCTCCTCGTGGTTAACGATTCGTAAATTTTTATGCAAGACTTATTTAACCAAGAGCAGTCCTTGCTTTAATGTCCAACGTCATCAGCAGATCCTCGCGACGTTCCGGCCTGCCGATATAGTAGCCCTGGATCTGGTCACAGCCGAGCGATGCGAGAACATCCAGGGTTTCCGCATTCTCCACGCCTTCGGCGACAATCCGCCTGTCGAGCGAATGGGCCATTTCGATGATCGACTGGATCAGCAGCTTGTCTTTGCTGTCATGGGTAATCGACTTCACGAACACCTTGTCGATCTTCACTTCCACCGCCGGAAGCAGACGCAGGTAATCAATCGTCGCGTTACCTGTCCCGAAATCGTCAATCGATAGCTCGAAGCCCGACGCCACCAGATTTTCCATCATCGCATAGGTCTTCGAACTGCGATCGAGACGATCGGTCTCGGTAATCTCGAGAACGAGGCAATCTGGTGGCATATCGTGTGCCCGCAAGGAGCTGAGTATCATTTCGGGAAGACCCGCATAGCGAAGCAATTGCGCCGAAATGTTCACCGAGATCGTGAAATCCGGGATGATCGCCCGCAATTCCCGTACAGTCCGGACGGCTTCCCCGAGAATGAAACGGGTGATCCTGTCGATCCGATGGTATTCCTCGGCGATCTGGATGAATTTCTCTGGACTGACTGGCCCGCGCTCGGGATCGGTCCAGCGGGCGAGCGCCTCTGCAGACTTTATCCTGCCCGAAGCCAGGTCCAGCTTGGGCTGATAGGCAACCCACACATCCCCGGCGTCGATCGCCCGATCGAGTGCGCTCAGAAGCGAGATTTCCCAGTGGACGCCGCTATTGTCCGGATTGTGTATGGATACAAGTTCATCCTCGCGAACAGCCTGCTCTGCCGACTGCAGCGCGCTGGCAATGCGCTTTTCGATGGATTGCTTCTGCGCCGTATCGACACCGCAATTGAAGGACAGATCAACTTCACGACCTTCGATGAGGATACCGCCCTGAACCAGTTGGTGCAGGCCTTCGAGATGCTCGAGCACATCGACCGGATTTTCGATCTGCGACATCCAGACGAACTTGTCGCCCTCGTGATAGATGATCGCGTCCGTATCGCCGAGGCGTACGCGACGGGCAATCTCCTGCGCCAGGCGTTCCTCCACGCCATTGTCGAAGCTCGCTACGATGGCGCCGTAGTTGCGCAGTTTGAGTGCGATCAGGCTACCCGCGCCGGAGTTCCGGCTGGTCCTGAGCTGTTGCAGGCTTGGCAGGCCCGATACGACGTTCGTGTCCCGTGCCGTTTCGATATTGCGGAGCGACCACGACCGCACAAGCGCGACCGCGCCTGTTAGCAAGGCAGGTGCAATCTCGACTTCGATCCCGTAGCCGTCCAGAATGAACGGAACGATGGCCAATGTCAGCGCGCACAGGGCCATGGGCCAGCCAAACAACGTGCGACTGCGGCGCAATCCGGCGATTACGACGCCCGATACCAGCAACATTGCCGGGAGCCAGCCGAGCTTCATCAGCCACGGCTTGGCGAACGTGTGTGCTGCAATCACATGCAGGTATACGCCCGCCACTTCTCCCCGGTTCATCGGCAGGTCGTGAAAGTCCTGGAACATCCGCGAGGTCGGACCAATCAGCATGTCCTTGCCAGCGACCGCCTTCTCATCGAAATTGCCGCGCATCACATCGATGAAACTGAGTGTCGGAACCGTCTTGGGATCGTAGGAATAGTCGGGCCGATAATAGCCTTCGGGCATTCCCGTCAGCGGCTCCAACCAACGCAAGTGCAAGGTATCGGCAGATCTATCGGCCAGCTTCGCGCTCATGCTGGGAACCTTGCCAAGCACGGTTTCCCATTCAAGCGGGAAGCTGATGCCAAGGCCGAATGGGTGTACCAGGCTCGTAGCGCCTACCATCTCGGTGTTCTTGCGGAACTTTTTCAGGGGCACGTCCGAGAGCTTGTCGAACGCTCCTGCCGTGTCGGCTGAGAACGCGGGCAGGAATACCTTGCCCTTCGACTGCGCCAGGGCGGTAATCAATTCCCTGTCTCCGGCCGCCCCTTCCTCATAGCGGAACGGTCGATCGTAGAACACTCGCTTGGCGCCAGCATCAAGCAGTCGCCTTATGACTTGCGCGTTCTGGCCGTGCGTGACATCGCGCGCGCCGACGCCATTGAGCGTGTGATCATCGACGCTGATTACCACGATATTCTGGGGCGCAGACTGACTGCGCAGAGCCGACCGCAGATTGATCGCGACATCCTCGACAGGCAGCAGAAGAGTCTGACTTCCCGCGATCAGGCCTGCGAGAATGGCATAGAAACCAATGCGGAACCGGCGACTGTTCCATAGCGGCCAGATGCGGCCCAGCCGGGCATTCATCGCCCTTGCTCCGACTGCGCGTGCAAGCTGCGCTCCGCAATCGAGCGGAGCACAGCCGCGCTAGGCTGCGCACTGGCAAAGGGCGCATGGACCACCATTGCACCAGTGGTTACGCGCACATTGCTAACAAACGGTTTAGTTAATGGTTTGGAAACCAGCCCAATCTGCGCAATTGCGCGGATATTCGCTCCGAAACGGTCATATTGCGAACAATTTCGAGAGACTGCGTTCCAGCATCAGCAATTGCCAGAGCAGCCTTCCGTGATCCGAGTTTCCGGAGATATGTTCTTCTGCAATCGAGGAAATTTTGTGCGCGTCGAACCAGCCGGTTCTCGCCAGCGACGTGCCTTGGGCGATCGCCCTCGCCTCTCCTGCCAGCGGTCCGCGAAACCATTGGGTAATTGGGGTCACGAAACCTTGTTTGGGGCGGTAGAGAATGTCGCTGGGCAGATAACGCTCCATCGTGCGTTTCATCAGCCACTTGCCCTGCCCGCGTCGGATCCGCATCGCCTCAGGCAAACCGGCGGCGAATTCGATCAGTCGATAGTCAAGCAGCGGTTCGCGCGCTTCGAGGCTGACGGCCATGCTGGCACGATCGACCTTGGTAAGAATGTCACCCGGCAGCCAGAACTTCAGATCGGCATATTGTGCCCCGTCCAGCCCGGAACGCGCGGGCGCATTGCGGATAAGCTCTTCGAACGGCTGCTCCGCGCGATAGTCGCCGCGCAAGGTCAGGTAGTCAGGCGAGTACAGCTTTTCGCGTAGCTCAGGCGGAGTCACGCCAAGGGCGCGGGCATAGCCGGTCTCGCTTCCGGCTGCGAGTGCCTGAAATGTGGACTTCGCACGCAGCGGGCGCGGCGCCCAGTCAGCCTTGGGATAGACAGCTGCGAGCGCGCCGAAGACCGGCCCGCGGATCGCGCCGGGCAGCAGCGAGCGAACCCGGTCCTCGCCATGCTGGAAAACATGGCGGCGATACCCGGCAAGGGCTTCGTCTGCGCCGTCTCCAGAAAGCGCCACGGTTACCGTCTCACGCGCCAATTGGCAGACACGCCATGTCGGCAGCGCCGAGGCATCAGCAAAGGGCTCGTCGAACATCGCCGTCAGCGCATCGATGGCGTCGAAATCGTCCGGAGAGACGGTGCGGGCGCGGTGATCGGTGGCAAACCTGGCAGCCACGGCCTTGGCATAATCGCTCTCATCGAGTGCGGCGACGTCGAAACCGATCGAGCAGGTCTGAACCGGATTGGCACTCGCCTCGCTCATCAGGGCAACCACACTCGATGAATCGACACCACCCGAAAGGAACGCGCCAAGCGGAACGTCTGCAACCATGCGCGATGTCACGGACTGGCGCATGAGGTGCAGCAGCTCGGCATCGAGATCCGCAAGCGATCCCTTGTGGCGGTTTTCGAAAGAAACGTCCCACCATTGGCGCTGGGGCGGCATGGGTCTGCCATGTTCGAGCAGCAGGCTATGGCCCGCTGCCAGCTTGGTGACACCCTTCACGATGCAACGCGTGTCAGGCACATAGCCCCAGGCCAGATAGTCCTCGATCGCCAGCGGGTCGATTTCGCGGCGCAGCGACGGATGCGCGAGCAGACCCTTGAGCTCCGACGCGAAGATCATGCTGCCATCGGCCAGTTCGGCAAGAAACAGCGGCTTCACCCCAAGCCGGTCGCGCGCGAGAAACAGCGTGCGCGCGTCGAGATCGTAGATGGCGAAAGCGAACATGCCGTTGAGACGCGGCAAGCAATCCCTGCCCCACTGTTGCCAAGCAGCAAGAATTACCTCGCTGTCGCCATCGGTATGGAATGTGGCGCCAAGCCCTCGCAGTTCCTCGCGCAGCTCGCGGTAGTTGTAGATCTCGCCATTGAACACCAGCATCGCCCGGCCATCGGTCGAGGCCATTGGCTGCGGCGAGCCGGCTATATCGATGATCGAAAGACGGCGATGGCCCAGCCCGACGCCCGGCGCAGTCCAGACGCCGCCGCCGTCCGGGCCGCGATGGATCAATGCGTCGCACATCCGCTCGATACGGGCGGGATCCACCGGTTTTGGCGTCGTGAGGTGATAGAGACCGGCTATGCCGCACATGGTTCGCGCGCCTACTCCGTTATGCCGATGCGGTCCATCCACTGTCGGACAGGCCCGGCATCGCGCATGAATTCTGAAACGGCCTTGCGAGCCTTGTCAGCCGACCTGTCGGCCGCCGAAACGATCAGGAGAGCCGCCGGCTCTTCGGAAAGGCGCAACTTGTCGGCCATCGAATGCAGCTTGAGCTTCACCTTGCTGCCAGTGACCAGGTCGCCGCTTGCATACCAGGTTACTGCCAGGCGCATGGCTCCATCGTCGCCGCGCAGGTACTCGCTCATTGCGTCCGGGAAGTTCGGTCCGGGCGAGTGCCACGACCAGCCTGAATCGGGACGCATTGCGCCTTGTCCGAACCCGCTCGGTTCATGGCCATCGCCTTGCGATGAATAGAGCGCGAGAAATACGTCGACTTCCTCGCCGCTTGCATTGCGGTATCGGCCAAACAGTCGCTGGTCCGCTCCTTCGGCACGGGGCTCCCAGGCAAGGCCCGTCCGCGGAAACGCCACAGGATGCCAACCCTCGATCTCCGGCAAGGATACGCTTTCGGGCAGGTCGGCGCGCAAGGCCTCCCCGGATCTCGCCCAGAGATGTGCCGCGCCAATGATCAGGACCAGCCCCGCCAGGGCTGTAATCGGGGCAATGCGCTGCCGTTCGAAACGCGCAAGCAATGGCGAACCAGCCAGGGCATCGAGGTTGGTGAATTTTGCAGTGGGCGCACGGTCGAAGAAGCGCCAGGAGATCGCGAGGATCAATGCGACCACGATGGCAAAGAAGACCCAGCCGTAGATGATATGATCTATTCCGGCGGCACGTTCTGCACCGACGGACTGAGCAATCCAGATCGTCGCGAAGGCGCGCACGCCGTTGGCAAGGATCGGCACGACCACGCAGATGGCCATGAAGGCAATGCGCCTTCGCCAGCTTACAAAACATATGTTCGCGGCGAGAAGGCCCAGGGCGAACATCGCGATCAGGAACTTGACGCCCGAGCATGCCTCGGCCACCTCGAACAGCCCGGCCGGCGTATCGATGAACACGCCTTCGATGTGCGCGGGAATGCCGCTCGCCTCGACCAGAGCGACGGTGATCTTCGCAGTCAGCAATTGAAGCGCCGGGACCAGCTCTTCACCCATCGGCACCAGCAGGAAGGCATAGAGCAAAGGGAAAGTGAGCGCCGCAGTAACGCGCACACCGAGAAACAAGGGCACCAGCGATACCAGGACCGCTACTGCGCCAAGCTGGCTGGCTAGGTCCATGCCCGAGAAAGTGCCCAGCAACCAGACCATCGCTCCCGCTGCCGTGAGCAGGAAGCCCGGCCACCAGGGCGCGGGCACAAGGGTGCGAAGCTCCGGAGCGCGTTGTGCCACCATCCACCAAAGGATCAGCGGTATCAGCAGGATATGATTGAACGTGGAGCTTTGCCAGGCAATCGCTGCAATGCGCGACCAGTCGGTCGCGAAGGCGACAGCCACGATCAGCACAGCTGCGGTTGCTGGCGCCAGCGCCGCTCGCCAGTCAGGCGGAAAATGTTCCGACCACCAGCCGCGGTGGCCGTTTGAAACTGCGACGTCAGGCGGCATCGCGCAAGGCGCTCTCGGGGAAGCCCAGCCAGCCTGCCAGCGGAGCCAGAGCCGCCTGCCAGCTCGCTTCGGCAACGATCCATTCGCGTGCCGCAAGGCCCATCGCAGATGCGCGTTCTCGCAACTTGAGCAGCGAGATTACCCCATCGGCCAGTGCCTCATCGCTCTCTCCGACGAGGAAATGTTCGCCATCGCTTGCGGGAATGCCGGTGGCCGCGCCGAGGCTGAGGACGACGGGCAAGCCCATCGCCATGGCTTCGAGTACCTTGTTCTGCACGCCGCGCGCGATGTCGAGCGGAACCAGCGCAAGGTCCGCACCTTTCAGCCATTCGCGCATGTCCGGCACCCTGCCCCAGACATGGTTCCCGTCTGTACCGTGGCGCGCAAGCAAGGCGTCCGGCGGGTTACGCCCGACGACATGAAAGCTCGCGTCAGGACATGCCTTGCTGACCAGCGGCATGATCCTGTCCATGGCTCGCTGCGCCGCCTCGATATTGGGCGCATAGTCCATCTGGCCGGTGAACACGATTTTGGGTCCGGCCAAGGCAGCCAGTTCGTCCGCCGGACCGACAGTCTCCGGGTCGAAAAACGCAGCGTCGAGGCCGTTGCCCATCGTACGGATGTCGGCCCTGACATGAGCCGGGAGACGAGACACGAAAAGGTCGCGCTCGTTATCGCTGATGAGTACCGAGATATCCGCGCGCTCTGCCAGACGCGCTTCCTCAAGAACCAGCAGGCGCCCTTCGCGCGCATCGATCCAGCCGCGCGGTCCGCTCTTCTTGCGGCCATAGGCTTCGAACTTGGCCGAATCGACGTCGACGAAATCCATGACCACGCGGCCATTGAACGAGGCGGGGACATATTGCCCCATCTGGCCGGAAAACACATAGATCGCGCTGATCGGCCTGCTTGCCAGCACTTCGGCGACATAGGTTTCGAGCGAACGCGAATGAAACGCCGTGAGGCTGACCGGCTTGCTTGCCGCCAGAGCTTCGATACCCGCCAGCGCGAGCGGCTTGGACCGATGCGCCAGATGGTAGGACGTTGCCATCGCAGCCAGCGCGCTTTCTTCGGCCCGGTCGAACTCGTCCTCTGCCAGCGTCGAGACATGAACCGGCGCGATTTCGGCCAGACGCTTCAGCACATGGTGCGAGCGGATCTTGTCGCCCCGGTCCGGCGGAAACGGGATGCGATGAGCAAGGAACAGGATTTCGCTCATCACCCCAGGCCGCGAGCGATTACCGGGCCAAGGCGATTGGCAATGCCAAGCGGCAGGCGCTGCCACACGGCGATCTGCAGTGCGTGCCTGGCGCTGTTGGGATTGGCGTCGCGCTGCTCGGCTCCGGGCGCAGTCCAGCTTGCATAGGTCAGCGGCTGAGGTTCGAAACCCCAGTTCTTCTTGAAGAACCAGGCACCGCTTTCGGTTTTCGAGCGGCCGAAATCGAAGGTCTTGCAGCCCCTGTTCCGGGCATGGAGCATTAGCTCGTAGTACATGCGATCGTTGGCGCGCAGGCGCCGCGCATCCCACGTTCCGCCGCCCCAATAGGGCATAACCGCACCGTTGTGGTAAAGCGAGAGCACGGATGCGACCGGCGCGCCTTCATGACGCACGGTCAGCACGTCCGCATCGTCTCCGAAGTGCTCAAGAACGGCTTCGAACAGGCTGCACGGAAACACCGGCGTGCCCAGATTGCGGACGCTCTCGGCATAGACGGCGTAGTGCGCGTCCCGATCCTCGCGGGCGGAGCCGACATGGATTGTCAGGTCCATGCTAAGCCCCTTGCGCACTTCGGCACGTTGCTTGCGCGGGATCGCCAGAAGCTGCGCCTCGTCGTCTTCGGCCAGTTCCCACTCGAAGCCGCAATGCGATTGCGCCTGAACGTCCCAGCTCTCGCGCTCTTCGGGCATTGCCCCGCCACGCAATTCGATGGTCGGACAGGAGCGACGAAGCGCCAGTTCCTCAGCCGTCTCGATCACGGCATCGCGGGCGCTATCGTCGAGCGCCAGCACACCGCCGCCTACCGCGAAGCCCGATGATGCGAGCAGCCGCCCGAATATGGGCGAATGGACTTCGTTCAGCGGCAAGTAGGCACTTAGCTCTCCGCGCTTCTCGCAAACCAATGCGAGGGCCTGATTACCGGTCCCTTCGGCAATGGCCTGCAGCCACAACGGCCGGTGAAACACCGTGCCTTCGGGGTGTACCGCTACGAATGCCTCGATGCGCGCTGCCTCGTTGGCGTCGGCAAGATCGGCAAGGCGCAGTTCCTCGCGGGTGATGACGACAGGTGCGTTCATGCTGCCTCCAGCGCAACGGCGCGCACTGCCTCTCGAGCTGCGAGGGCATCCATCCGGCCCCAGTGGAACTCGCCGATCAGCTGACGCAGCTTGCCGCCCATCGCGTGAAGATTGGTGTAGTGCCGCAGGCGCGACTTGACCGGTGCGTTGGCAACCCGGGGCTGGCCGGGATCGACCTCCCAGGGGTGAAAATAGAACACTGCCGGGCGCTGATCGCGGCGGTTGACCTGGCGGATCGCCCACCGCGAGAAACCGTAAGGCAGCACCCGGAAGAACCCGCCGCCACCAGCGGCAAGTCGCCTGCCCGCAAAGACCGCTGTAGTAACCGGAATTTCGACGAACTCGCTGTCAGCCAGAGGCCGGAAAGCAAAACGCGGGGCTTCGCGCCAGCCATAATGATCGTGCGCGACAGGTGCGACGCTGGAGCTGTAGGCATAGCCCTGCTCGGCCAGCACCTCATGCGCCCAGGGGGTGCGCTGGTCGATGGAGAAACTTGGCGCGCGATAGCCGCTGATCGCCGCCCCGCCCGCATCCTCGATCGCCTTGCGGCTGATTTCAAGGTCGTGCGCGAACTGGTCGGGCGTCATGCGGAATACGCGGTCGTGGTCCCAGCCATGGCTGGCGAGCTCGTGCCCTTCCTCGGCGATGCGCCGCACCAGCCTTGGATGGCGCTGTGCCACCCAGCCCAGCGTGAAGAACGTGGCCTTCACCTGTGCTTCATCGAACATGCCAAGTATGAGGTCGCAGTTCCGCTCGACCCGGTCAGCGAGCACGCCCCAGTCGTCCTTGGCGATCACTGTCTCGAACGCGCCGACCTGAAACCAGTCCTCGACGTCGACCGACAGGCCGTTGATCGGAGTGTCTCGGTTCACGGCTCAACGCCCTCCGGTTTCAGGCAGCGTTGCGGTGGCTGTCGCTCTCTTCAACCCACTCGATGAGCATGGTCAGAGTGTGGCGAATGGTGCGATCCTGCTCGAGCATCTGCGATTCGATCGAGCTCAGCCGCTCGTTGAGCGCATCGATAAGCTCGGCCGAGCTCTGGTCCGGACCGCGCATCACCGGAGCGAGATCCGACAGTTCGACCACAGCGCGCTGAAGCTCTGCAATCTGTGCGTCGCGCTCTGCAAGAACGGCTTCGAAGGCAGAGAGATCGGCCCACTCGGGCGCGGGCGCGGCAGGCTCCGTAGTCGTCGGCGGCACGGGCTCGCTGGCTACATGCTGCGCCTGCGGTGAAGGAGCAGGTTCGGCAACAGGAGCCGGTGCCGGCTCGGGCCGCACGATGGCGAGCGAGCCGTCGTCGGTCAGTTCCGCTAGCACCTGCTGCACCATCGCACCATCGATGCGGGTGCGGTGATCGACTGCGCCAAGCAGCAGCAGGCGATTGACGATCTGGTTCACGCGGCGCGGAATGCCGCCCGAGGCAGCATAGATTTCCGAGAAAACGCGCTGGTCGAAGGCAGGATTGCCCTGCCAGCCGACGCATTTCATGCGGTGCTCGATGTACTGCTGGATTTCCTGCGGCTGCATCGGTTCGAGGTGATGGCTGGCGATAACGCGCTGGCGCAACTGTTCGAGCGAGGGATGCGCGCCAAGCATATCGCGAAATTCCGGCTGGCCGAGCAGCAGCGTCTGCAACAACGGGTGCGAGCCGAGCTGGAAGTTCGACAGCATGCGCAGCTCTTCAAGCGCGGAAATCTCGAGGTTCTGGGACTCGTCCACGATCAGCAGGCAACGCCGTCCGGCGCGCGCTTCCTCGTGGAGGAAATTTTCGATTTCGCCCAGCGCGGTCGCCTTGTCGTGGCCTTCGATCATGATGCCGAAAGCCTGAGCGACGACATGGACGATTTCCTCACCGTCGAGCTTGCTGGTGACGACCTGTGCCGCAGTCAGCCGCGCCGGATCGATCGTGTCCATCAGGTGCGCGACAAGTGTCGATTTACCTGCGCCAACCTCGCCAGTGATGACGACGAAGCCTTCGCCCTGCGCCAGGCCATATCCGAGGTAGGACAGCGCCTTGCGGTGCGTCAGGCTCTCGAAATAGAACGACGGATCCGGCGTAAGCTGGAAGGGCCTTCCCTCAAGTCCGTAAAAGTCATCGAACATCGTCTTGGTATCCCCAGATCAGAAGCTGTAGCGCAGGCCGACCAGTGCCGAAGCAGTCCAGAAATCCTCGGGCAGATCGGGCTCGGTCATGCCCTCGATGCCCAGCGCGGCACGCGCCGAGAGGTTTCTCGTGAGATCGCGGTAATAGGCCGCAGATGCGCCATAGGCCTTGGTATCGCTACCCAATGTGACTCCGGAATCGACCCAGTTCGCATAGAGGTTGGTCTCAAAGACCGAATTCTCGTTGAATTCGGCGTTCAGATAGGCGGCGAGCCAGTAGTTCTCGTTGATCTTGCCGTTGACGACTTCGAGCACGGTTCCCCGAGCGCCGATGAACCTGCGACGGTCGTAGCCGCCGCTTAGACCCGTGCTGATGCGGCCCATGCGGAAGGTGTAGCTTGCGGCGACGCCGCGGGCGCGGAAGGCCGCCGAATTCAGCGTACCCAGCGCGCCTGCGAGACAGCCGCCTGCTTCCAGCGACGCCACGCAGCCGCCGATGTCGCCGGTGAAGGGATCGCGGATCGCGGTGAAGTCGGTCGGCAAGCCGGCAAGCGTGCGGTTGATCTGTCCGCCGAAGCCAGCGACGTTGTCGTAGGCGGCAAGATGGATCGCCATGCGGCGGCTCGGCTGATAGCTGAACAGCCCGGTGTAGCTGGTCGAACCGTAGCGACGACCGACATTGGCAGTCAGCGCGGTGCGGGTCGAAGGACGCCACATTACGCCGACGTCCCAGATCAGGCCGTCGACGTCATAGGCCAGGATGCGCGGCTCGGTCTTGTCGGTGACATAATTGCCGCCCGAGCCGACCACGGGCAGGCCATCTGCGCCGCGCACGGCATCGCGACCGGAAATCTCGACCGTCTCGTAACCGACCGCGCCGCTGACGGCGACGTTCTGGGCAACCGGAATTGTAACCGTCGCACGCGCCTGGGCGTCTTCGACCCGCTGATCGAGATTGGAGATGTCTTCGCGGTAATAGGTACCGCTTACACCCACGCCGACCGGCAACACGTCGCCGGGTTTGACCGCGGCGGAGGCAGCAATGGCATGAACGGTGCTGTCGTCGAACAGGTCTCCGGCAGGCTCGCCTGGCGTAGTGACGCGCGCATGTTCCTGCTCGACCCGCGAATAGCCGATCCGGTAGCTGGCGTTGACAGCAACATCGCCGGTCTGGGTCGAGATCACAGGCCCGGCATAGAGCGAGTAGACCTGCACCACTTCGTCATCGAACTGTCCACTGGGCACGGCGGCGCCGCTGGAATTGAACCGCTCGCGGGTAGCGAGGCCGCCTGCGTGAAATTGCAGTCCTGGCGTCACCGTGGCGTAGCCGTTGGCAATTCCGCTGATCGAGTCGCCAGAGGCATCGGACTGACCCCAGTCGAAGCGGCGTTCATAGCGCAGCGACATGGCTCCGGCGTTGCGGGCACCCACTGTGCCCACGTCAAGGCCAACAGCTGCGCGGGTATAGGTGAAGGTTTCGTTCTGCGGCACGTTGCGCGAAGTCACGACCTGCGCAATCTCGATATAGGGCGTGATGTAGTTTTCGCGGGCGCGACCGGCGTCATCGCCCTGCTGACCGCGCTCTGCGGGCGGTGTATAGGGCATCGGTTGCGCCAGCGCGGGCGTCAGCGGGGCTGCGGCGGCAAGTAGCGCAGCAATGGTCGGGGCGGCGGAAATTCGGGCCATCGCCTTATCCTCCATAGCCGTAGTAAGCGCCGAACTTGCGGCCACTGGGGCTGAAGTTGGCGGCATTGAGCAGGAGCTGGATGTTCGGGCAGGCAGAGAGCAGCGAGATCGCGTCTTCCAGCGCGCCCTGCCCTGTCTGGTCGGCGCGGACCACGAGCATCACCTGTCCCACATATTTGGCGAGAGCGGCGGCAGGCGATGCAGCCAGCGCAGGCGGCGAATCGAACAGGACGATGCGGTGCGGCGCGCCCTGCGTCAGCCGGTCGAGCACCTGACCGCCGCGCGACGAGCCGAGATATTCGGTATCGGCATTGGTCTTGCTCGATCCCGCCGGCAGGACCCACAGGCCGGGAATGTCGGTGCCCATCACGAAATCGACCGGATCCTTGTTCGGATCGGTCAGCGCGTCGAGCAGGCCCGGACCATCGGGCAGTCCAAGCAATGCCGGGAGCGAGGGCTTTGCGAAATCGGCATCGACCAGGAGCACTTCGCTTTCCATTTCGGCAGCAATCGAGAGCGCGAGATTGACCGCGCAATAGGACTTGCCTTCGTTCGGATGCGGCGAACTGATGAGAATGCGCTGGGCCGCGGCACCACTGCCCTGTCGGCGCAGATCCGAAGCGTTGACGAGAAGCTGGCGCTTGACGATGCGGAACTCTTCCAGAAGCGCGGTAACGTGGCCCTCAGGCACGATCAGACCCTGCTTGCGCAGGTTCTTGCGATCGACCTTGTATTTCTTGCCAGTGAAACGGACTGGTTCAGGCTCCGGCGCGATTTCCGGTGCAGGCGCGGCCACTGGTACAGGCGCAGCTACGGGTTCTGCCACAGGCGCAATGGCAGCGACCGGCGGCACCGCTTGAGGCTCAGGCGCAGCGGCAGGTTTCGCCATGTCTATGGCGGGAAGACGCACAGGGCGGCGCGGACGGCGCGATTCCAGACCGCCAGGCATCGGCGGCGGATTGAACTTGCCCAGCTCGAATTTCTCGACCGCGCGCTCGATCGAATTGCCGCGCGGGCCCTCGCCTTCGGGAGGCACGGGGATCTTGCTCTGTTCGGTCATCGTCGCTCTCCCCCTCAGGCAACCATGCCGCGCTGGATGAATTCAGCGGCCAGCAACAGGATGAACACACCGCCCAGCGCCGCCGATGCGCCGTAAAACAGGCGCATGCGCTTCGCTTCGATGGCGCGGCGCGCATCGGTGACGGTTTTCGAAATCGTGCCGAGCACGGGCAGCCCGCTCACGCGCTCCAGCCTTCCCGACGTGGCAAAGGTCGAACCCAGCTTGCTCATGCCGAAGGCAGCGGCACAGCCTGCGCCGATCCCCACGATCAGCACGCCCAGCAGAAGCAGGGGGCGGTTCGGAGCAGCAGGCGCAAGCGGCGTCGTCGGCGGATCGACGACCTCGAACTTCACGGCCTCGCGCTCTGTCTTGACCTCGCCGCGCAAGCGCAGCTCCTCGCGGTCCTGCAAGAGTTCGTCGTACTGCTTGCGCAGCACGTCGTAGTCGCGGTTGATGCGCTGGGCCTCGGCGGCGATCTCCGGATTGTCGATCTGGCGCGCCTTAGCCATAGCCAGTTCGGACTGGAGCGCGGCGCGGCGCGATTGCAGCGCCATGAGGTTGGCTTCGCGCTCGGCCTTGATCGAAAGCAGTGAGGTATAGGCAGGATTGCTCGCGCCGATACTGCCGTTCTGGGCCTCGGCACGCGCGGCCTGCTTGAGCAGCGCAATCTGGTTGCGAACGCTGATAACGTCAGGGTGGCTATCGGTCAGGCCACGCGCCTTCATGCCGGCCAGATCGTTCTGCGCAGCAGCAAGCGAGGAACCGGCGGAATTGATCGCGCCGCCCGGGAGGTTCTTGGGCGTGCCGGCAAGCTGGCCGTTGATCGCGGCGACAGCACTCTGCGCCGCGGCAATGTCGGCTTCGATGTCGCGCAATTCGGTGCGCGAGCTCTCGAGGCGCTGGAGATTGACCGCGCCGCCCTGAATCATTTCCGGATGCGCGGCTTCGAAGGCAAGGCGCTTCTGTTCGGCCGCTTCCAACTCCTTCTCGCGCGCGGCGAGCTGCTGGTTGACGAAGCTCATCGTCTCCTTGACCTCGCCCTTGTTGCCCGAGAGGTTCTCCTCGCGGAAGATGTCGATCATCTTGGTGGCGATGTCCTGGGCGAGCTTGGCGTTCTCGGTATCGGAGAACGAACCGACGCCAACCGTCGCGGTGATTTCGAACAGGTTCTCCTGCTCGCTCACCACCTTGATGTCCTCGGCAAGACCGAGCACGGCCTTTTCCATCTGCTTGGGCGTCGTGACCAGCTCGTTCATCTGGGTCGAGCGCACGACCTTCTCGAGGTTGACCGCGCTGGTCAGGGTCTGGCGGATGCGCTCGATCTCGCGCTTGCGGTCAGCCACCTGGATGCCGACCTGTTCGGCCAGGGCATCGTCAAGCTGCACGAAGATGCGCGCTTTCGATTCGTAGCTGTTGGGAATCAGCGCCACGATCAGCCAGCCGATCAGGCAGACGCCCCAGGCGACGCCAAGCGCCAGCCAGCGTCGGTTCCATACAGCGTGGATCGCGGTGAAAAATTCGTCCTGGAGCGAATTCATCTGTGGTGTGCCCTCTTCCCGATCTCGCTCAGAACATGCTTTCCGGGATGATGATCACATCACCCGGCTTGAGCATCACGTTGGCCTTGCTTTCGCCCTTCTTGAGAAGGTCGCCCAGCCGCAGCGCGTATTCGCGCTGCTTGCCGATCTGCTTGTCGAAGCGGATCAGCCGCGCGCGGTTGCCAGCGGCGAATTCCGACAGCCCGCCGACCGCGATCATCGCGTCGAGCAGCGTCATGTTGGCGCGGTAGGGGATCGAAGCGGGCTTTTCGGTCGCCCCGACGATGCGCACCTGCTGGCTGAACGTGCCGGCAAATTCGTTGACGATGACCGAGACCAGCGGCTCCTCGATATACTGCGAGAGCTGGAGGCGGATGTCTTCAGCCAGCATCGAAGGCGTCTTGCCAACTGCGGGCATGTCGGTGATGAGCGGCGTGGTGATGCGCCCGTCGGGCCGCACCTGCACTTTCGCGCCGAGTTCCGGATTGCGCCACACGAAGACCGTGAGTTCGTCGAGCGGGCCGATCACATATTCCTCGCCCGGACCTTCCTGAAGCGAGACGAAAGAGGCTGGCGGAAGTTGAGGACCCGATGCCGAACCAGCGCAGCCGGAGAGGCCAAGGCTGGCGAGCGCAACGCCCGCCATCAAGCGGGTGGATGCGGACTTTCGGCTGAATTCGGACATGCGAGCAACCCTATCTGCGCCGGATGCGGAGGGTGCGGAGCAAGTCCACGAGCCGCGATCTGGCAAAAACCAGCCTCGGCTATCGTTAAAAAAGGTGAATATTGCGTTAGCCTTGATCGGCAATCTTGCGCCGATCCCATTTCGGGACGGCGCCCGGCCAAGGTGTTACCTCGCTGGTTAAACAAGCATTTCCAGCGCTGGCCCCTGGCCGAGAAAAGCAGAGGGGCTCGCACTCGCGCCATAGGCTCCGGCGCAGAAGATCGCGATCAGGTCGCCGACTTCGGCACGCGGGAAGTGCCCCTTGTCAGACAGTCGGTCGAGCGGCGTGCACAGGCAGCCGACGATGCTCGCCTCTTCGCTTGGCTCTACGCCATATTTCGTAGCAATCGCAGCAGGATAGTTGCGCCGGACCACGGTTCCGAAATTGCCCGAGGCAGCCAGTTGGTGGTGCATGCCGCCATCGGTAACGAGGAAGACCTCGCCATGACTTTCCTTGCGGTCGATCACTTCGGCGAGATAGACCCCGGCTTCGCCCACCAGATAGCGGCCAAGCTCGATGCAGAAGTCCGTTTCGACCAGTTCGTCAGGCAGCGCCTCGAACTGTTCGCCCAGTTTCTGACCTACCAGCGCAAGATCGAGCGGCACGTCTCCGGGAAAATAGGGGATGCCGAAACCGCCGCCAAGATTGCAATGAGGCAGCGGCGAATTGCTCTCACGCGCGAGCCGGGCCGCAAGAGCGAGCGTCTGCGCCTGCGTATCGGCGACAGCCTCTGCATCGAGCGCCTGCGACCCGGCGAAGATGTGAAAGCCGCGCCACTCGGCACCGCTGTCGATCACTCGGCGAACCAGAGGAGGCACGCGCTCGGCATCGAGGCCGAAGGGCTTTGCGCCACCGCCCATCTTCATGCCGGAGCCCTTCAGGTCGAAGTCCGGGTTGACGCGGATCGCCAGGCGCGGCGTCTTGCCCAGCCGCTCGCCAATAGCGATAGCGCGTTCGGCCTCGGCCTCGGATTCCAGGTTGAGCGTCACGCCCGCACTGATCGCCGCTTCGAGTTCGCGGTCGCGCTTGCCGGGACCGGCAAAGCTTACGAGCGACGGGTCGATCCCCGCTCCGGTGACAATGCCAAGCTCACCGCCCGAGGCGATATCGAAACCATCCACCAGTTCAGAAAATACTTTCAGTATGGGGACGAACGGATTAGCTTTTATGGCATAATGAATCGCAAGCCGATCCGGCATTGCTTCACGCAACTGCGCGACACGAGCGCGCAGCATGTCTGCCGAATAGACGAACAGAGGTGTGCCGCCAGCTTCTTCGACAAGATCGGTGACCTTGCGTCCGCCGACTGCGAGTACGCCGTCAATTGCCACATATCCGGCAGGAATCGGCCCGAGCGGCTTCATGCTGCCAGCTCCGCGAAAAGGCCGGTTCGGTCGATCTTGCCATTGGGACTGATCGGCATGGCCTCACGCCAGTGGATGACCTTGGGTTGCATGAAATTGGGCAAGTCCTGCATCAGCTTTTTCGGTAGTTCCGTTTCTGCGTCCACGGCGTCCCCGCGTGCGCGAACGACAAGGTGAATGGCTTGCCCAAGCCGGGCGTCGGGAATGCCAAGCGCGACGGCTTCCACGACCAGACCGGTTGCCAGCGCCGCTTCTTCGAGTTCCTGCGGGCTGATGCGGTTTCCAGCGCTCTTGATCATCGCATCGCGCCTGCCGACGAAATAGAGCAGGCCATCGGCATCTCGGCGCACCCTGTCGCCCGACCAGACCGCCATGCCGCCATAGCGCGACTCCCTGGGCGCTGGCTTGTAGCGTTCGGCCGTGCGTTCGGCGTCCTGCCAGTAACCGTGCGCGACCAGCGGACCGCAATGGACCAGTTCACCTTCCTCGTTGTCAGCCGCAATCTCTCCCGCATCGTTCACCACGAGAATTTCGGCATGCGGGATTTCCTTGCCGATCGAAGTCGGATTTTCATCTACCAGTGCCGGATCGAGGAAGGTTGAACGGAAAGCTTCAGTCAGACCGTACATGGCAAACAGCCGTGCCTGCGGGAAAATGTCGCGCAGCTTCCTGACAAGGTCCGGCGTCAGCGCTCCGCCGCTATTGGTAAGGCGCCGAAGGTTCCCGGCCACCTCGCTGGGCCAGTCCAGTTCGGTCAATTGCACCCAGAGCGGCGGCACGGCGGCAAGCGTGGTGATTGCATGCTTGTCGACCGCCTTCATGACGTCGCGCGGCACGAGATAGTCGAGCGGTACGACGCATCCGCCTGCATACCACGTCGAGAGCAACTGGTTCTGCCCGTAGTCGAACGAGAGCGGGAGCACGGCCAGCGTGCGGTCGTCTGCCGCAAGTCCGAGATAGGTCGCCACGCTTTCGGCACCCAGCCACATGTTGGCATGGCTGAGCATCACGCCCTTGGGGCGACCGGTCGATCCGCTGGTGTAGAGAATCGCAGCCAGCGTTTCCGGATCGGCTTGCGAAGCGCCAAGCGATTTACCGGCAGCCTTGGCCGCCTCGATAGCTTCATCCTCACCCAGCACCGAGCAGCCGGCCGGAACATCGTCGTCCTGCAAGGTCGCCAGCCGCGCGGGCGTGCCGATCAGCATCACCGAACCGCTATCGGCGAGGATGTGTTTGACCTGTGCGTGTTTCAGCAGCGGGTTGACCGGAACATGGACGAGCCCCGCCCTCGCGCATGCCAGCGGCATCAGGCAGGTCAGTTCGCCCTTTGCCGCCCAGGTCGCCACCCGCGCGCCTTTTTGCGGCACTTTTTCAGCGAGCCAACCCGCTAGCAGGGACAAACGACTTCTTAAGTCCTGATAACTAAGGGTGGCGTTGCGCAACACGAGCGCGGGCGTTTCATCGGCACCGAATTCGGCGAGATGATCGAGCGAACGGATC
>JAGREN010000175.1 GCA_020446505.1 Novosphingobium sp.
CAACTCTCAGCGGAAATCAACAATCTCTACAATGAGCGAGAGCATTGAGACCGATCACCAGATAATCTTTACCACGTCGATGGTGGATCCGGGTCTCGATGACTCCGAAATGACGGTCGGCGAGCGTTACAATTTCAGCAACAAGGCCCTTAAGATTGGAGTGGCACCCGCTTAGCCTTGTTGCAGAGATAATTATAATTAGGCGAGGTTTGCCTTATTGCTGCTACCCGCGCTGTAATTTCAAGCCGTGGACCCCTTTCATATCTAATGGGCACAGGGACAGCGCTCAACGGGTGACGTCTTCTCGACCTGCCTAAACTAATGACCATTTGAGAGGGACTGGCGCAATGCACATGTTTTTGCGCACCTTTTGCCTATTCCCAAAGTAGGTAAGCCTATCTGCTACAGAACGTTGGCTTAAACACACTTGGTCGCTGAAAGCAGGCGTTCGAAAACCACCTAGTTTCTGTCGCAAACGAGCCCCGAGATATAGGGCAGTTTTTGGCGAGATATCCAGAAGCGCGGAATGGCGGCCTAGTCGCTAAATTGACCGCAGAAGGCGCAGAGTGAGCGACCAAATGACCCAAGCATGGCCCAAGGAGAAGAGCCCTGCGCAAGGACCAGCGACTGGATCAAAGCCAAGGCTATTCAACATGCTCTGTGGGTCATGATCCGTCTAGAGATCCATCCAACAGTATGATTTGCTTCGTGATTATGGAAAGCATCTAACTCTTGTTGCCGGTGCTCAGTGGGTCAAAGGCCATAAACAAGTCAAAATTCTGCTCTCAAAGCCAAAGCTCTTTGAGCTACAAGCCCACGGTTTTCCTAGCGAAAATGGCTTTGATAAGGTGGTGCCGCTTACAGGACTCGAACCTGTGGCCCCATCATTACGAATGATGTGCTCTACCAACTGAGCTAAAGCGGCGCGCCACGGGTGGTGCCTGTGGGCAGATGGCGCGTTTAGCTAGGGGGCGGCAGTGGTGCAAGTGTCGATTTGCAGCGCGATCCCGCTTCCTCGCCTCCCCGCCTGAACGCCGTTCAGAGCGCGGCTTCGAACAGTTCCAGTTTCGGCGGTCCGGCATAGAGGTCGCGAGTCGATCCGGCTCCGGCATGAGCGGCCCGGAAGGCTTCGGACCTGGTCCAGTCCTCGAAGGCCTGGCGGGACTGCCAGACGGTATGCGTGGCGTAGAGCGTGCCGTTTTCGTCGCTCGCGCCCTTGAGCAAATGGAACGAGACGAAGCCGGGAACGCCTGCAAGGTGGCTGTCGCGACCGGCCCAGACGGCTTCGAATTCGGCCTCCTTGCCGGGCAGCAGGCTGAAACGGTTCATGGCGACGAACATGGGGAAGACTCCTTGCGACAGGGGGCAAATCGCAAGGAGCCTAGCTGCAAACTATTCGGGAATCACCCATCTTACGGTTCCGGTGTAACTGCTCGCCACGCGCTCGCCAGAACCGTCGCGGGCCGGTTCGAACGAGGCGCGCCGGATCAGCTTGTCGCAGGTCGCTGCATCGAGGCCGGGATGGCCCGAACCGCGCAGGATTTCGCAGTCCCGGGGCTTTCCGGAGGCATCGAGCAAAAGGCGGAAGGTCACCGTTCCTTCGTTGCCCTCGCGGATGTCGCGGGTCGGATAGTCGTTCGACGTCACCCAAAGGCCGGGTCGGCCTTTCGGTTTCGCACCGACCGGCTCGAAGCGCGGGCCGGGTTCGAAGCTGGGCGAGGGTCTGGGAACGAACGGCTCCGCATCAGGCAGCGCCGGTGGTTCCAAGGGCGGCAGGCTGAAGACCAGCGGCCCGGACTTGCCGACCATCGGGTCGGCTGGCGTGATCTGGGGTTGATGCTTCGGCGAAGGCTCCGCCTTCTCCGGCTCGGGCGGTGGCGGTGGCGGGTCGATCTTCGGCTGGGCGGGATAATTTGTCGTCGGCAGGTTGAAGACCTGCTCCTTCACATAGTCCATTCCGAGGCCGTTGATCAGCGCGATAGCGGCGCCGACATGCAATGCTGCGACGGCGGCAATGGTGCCGCTGCGGGCATTCCTGGTGCTGCGATTGACGTAGGACATGGCGTGCTCTCCCGTGCTGCTGCCCGTTCTCCGGCTGTCCGGGCGGGCTTCTGGCGGCGTGGAGAGCCAGAATATCAGATTACTTTCAAATGAAAAGAATATTTTACTAAACAAAACAAGGGTTTAATTGCTAAGCTGAGTAATCAGAAGAGCGCCCCCGCCAGACTGTGATGCGTCCGGCGGGGGGCCATTCCTCGTCAGGCGACCTGGAAGAACCTGCGGGCGCGCAGGTCCACGATCTCCTTGATGTCCTGCTCCGGAATGCCTTCGAAGTCGCGGGCGATCGATTCGTTGGAATGGGGCCAGCTCGTCTCCGAGTGCGGATAGTCGGACGACCACATGATGTTGCGTCCACCCTTCAGATCGCGGTTGAGTACGCCGTTGCGATCATGGATGAACGAGGCGAAGATGTTCTTGTCCATGTAGTGGCTCGGCTCGTGCTTGAGCGTGCTTTCCAGCCAGAACCGCTGGCGGTGCCAGGTGCTGTCCATGTATTCGGCAGCCCAGGACATCCAGCCCACGCCGCTCTCGATGATGCCCCAGCGCATCGTGGGGTAACGGTCGAACAGGCCGCCGAAGATGGCCATGGCGATCGGCTCTGCCATGGCGAGCTTGCTCATCAGCAGGTCGGCGAGGAAGTGCGTCTTCTCGCCAAAGCGCGGCACGCGTCCGCCGAGGTGGAAGGTGACCGAAATGTCGTTCTCGACGATCTCGTTCCAGAACGGCTCGAACATCGGCTGCCAGTAATAGACGGTGCTGTTCGGATCGCCCGACAAGGCGGCACCCTGCGCCATCTGGATGTTCTTCACCGCTGCCGAGGTGCTGATGCCGTCGGGCGACTGCGGGAAGCCGGGGATGTTGACCGAGCGGAAGCCGAGCTTCACGGCCTCGCGCAGCAGCTGCACGGTCTCGTCGACATCGCGCATCGGCAGATAGGCGACGCCGACCAGACGGTCCGGCTTGGCCTTGCAGAAATCGGCGAGCCAGCGGTTATAGGCGCGGAAGCTCTCGATATAGAGGTCGCTGTCCATCGTGCCGAGCGGGCCGCCGCCGAACAGGATCGCGGTCTCGATTCCGTCGATGTCCATGTCGCGCAGGCGCTGTTCGGGGGTTGAGGTTTCATGGAGTTCGGACAGCTTGCCCGTGACCTTCATGTTCTGCGGGTCGCGGCCTGCCTGGTTCGAAAGCATGAACATCGGCCGCCTGCGGCCTTCGAACAGAATCCAGTCATGCTCGTCGCCTTCCTCGATTTCGGGCGCCATCGAGCGGAATTTTTCCGGCAGGTAGTCCTTCCAGAAGGTGTGGGGCGGATCGATATGCGCATCGGCGTCGGTCAGGCGCAGCTTCGCTCCCGCCTTGGCTTCCTTTTCGAGTTCGGCAACTGACATGTAGGCTCTCCTTGGTTCAATAGTTGATATCGGGTCTGGCAAACCGGTGGTCGGGCGTGGTTGAAGGCTCGATTCGCATTGCCTCGGCCTCGCGTCTGCCGAGCAAAAATGTGACCATCAAGCCTGTTGATGTTTCGATATCGCGAACACACGTCCATGATTTCGAAACTAGCCAAGGTTTGAGCGTGCCGTATTGATCCGGATCAAGCGATCCGCCGCGTCTGGGTCAGACCCCGGCCAGGGCCTTTTGCCGCCGTCGCTGCACGGAGCTGCCAAGGCCGATGGCCTCGCGGTATTTGGCGACCGTGCGGCGCGCGAGCGAGAAGCCCTTTTCGTGCAGCAGTTCGACCAGCGTATCGTCGGACAGGATCGCCTTGGGGTCTTCCGCATCGATCAACTGTCGGATGGCCGCCTTGACCGCCTCGGCGGACGCGGCGCCTTCGCCATCGGCCGACGATACGCCCGAGGTGAAGAAATATTTCAGTTCGAAAGTGCCGCGCGAGCATTGCAGGTACTTGTTCGAGGTGACGCGGCTGACCGTCGATTCGTGCATGTCGATCGCTTCGGCCACGGTCTTCAGGGTGAGCGGCTTGAGATGCGAGACGCCGTGGCGGAAGAAACCGTCCTGATGGCGCACGATCTCGCTGGCGACCTTGAGAATGGTCTTCTGCCGCTGGTCGAGCGCCTTGATGAGCCAGTTTGCATCCGTCAGCCGTTCCGATAGCCAGCCGCGCGATTCCCGGTCGCTGCAGCTGCTCTTGAGTTCGGTGTAGTAGGAGCGGTTGACGATCAGGCGGGGCAACGTTTCCTGATTGATGGTGATGACCCAGCCGCCGTCCGCGCCCTCGCTCAGGATGACGTCCGGCACGGCGAGAGACACCGGCTCGCCGCCATATTGTAGGCCCGGCTTGGGGTCGTAGCCGCGCAGTTCGCCCAGCATGTCGCGCAGGTCCTCGTCGTCGACATGGCAGATGCGTTTGAGCCGGGCGAGGTCTCCGCGCGCGACGAGGTCGAGGTTGTCGATCAGCACGGCCATGGCCGGATCGTAGCGGTCGGCCTCCCGGGCCTGCAGCGCGATACATTCGGCAAGGCCCGTCGCGCCCACGCCGGTAGGGTCCAGCGACTGGACCAGTTCGAGCGCCTGCGCAACGTCCACGGGCGCCGCGTCGAGCGCGAAGGCGATGTCGTCGCGGCTCGTGGTCAGGTATCCGGCTTCGTCCAGCAGGCCGACGATATAGCGCGCGATGGCCGCGATCCGGTGATCGGGCGCGGCTGCACCGACCTGCGCCAGCAGGTGTTCGGCAAGGGTCTCGACCGGCTGTTCGTGGTCTTCGGAAAACGGCCCGTCATCGTTCGCAGGTCCGCGCATGTCGCGGCCCCAGTCTCCGGAATCGGTATTGTCGCGCTCGCCTTCGCCAGTTTCGCGGTCCACCTCGCCGGGGTTTTCGAGCGCCTCGACCGGGCGATCTTCGGCACCGCGTCCTTCGCTCAGCAACTGGTCTACCGGCGAGCTTTCCAGCGTGGTGCGCCGCGCTTCGCCGGGAAGGTCCGTTTCGGAGGCACTGGGTGCGGGTTCGGGATTGGCCAGATCGAGCAACGGATTGGAATCGAGCGCCTCGCCGATCCATGTTTCGATTTCGAGGTTGGAGAGCGCCAGCAGCTTGATCGCTTGCTGTAGCTGCGGCGTCATCACCAGCGACTGGCTCTGCCTCAGGTCAAGGCGCGGGCCAAGCGCCATCTTATGCGTCGATCCGGGCTTCGCTCTGCTCAGCCCTGCGCGCGGCGCCGGCCCACTCCCCCACCCG
>JAGREN010000045.1 GCA_020446505.1 Novosphingobium sp.
GACGAACCGACCAGCGCGCCGGTGATAATCATCGCGCTGTTGTGGAGCGTGAAGCCCATCGCCGCGGCCGCCCAGCCCGAATAGGAATTGAGCATGGAGACGACCACCGGCATGTCCGCGCCGCCGATGGGGATGATGAGCAGGAAGCCGACCGCGAAAGCCAGCGCCAGCGCGGCCCAGAACATCCAGCCCTCGCCCGCGCCCGCTGCAGGGGCGAGCGCATAGAGCGCGGTGATGACGAGGATCGCGGTAATCGTGCCGAAATTGATGACGTGGCGCGCGGGCAGCAGGATCGGCGCGCCGCTCATGTTGCCATTGAGCTTGGCGAAAGCGATGACCGATCCGGAAAAGGTAATCGCGCCAATCGCAGCCCCCAGCATCATCTCGACCCGACTGACGGCAAGGATCTGGCCTGCATCGTCCAGAATGCCAAAACCGGCGGGATTGAGGAAAGCGGCGGCGGCGACCAGCACGGCGGCCAGACCCACGAGGCTGTGGAAGGCAGCGACAAGCTGCGGCATGGCAGTCATCGCGATCTTGCGGGCCGTGGTGAGGCCAATCACCGCGCCGATGGCGATTGCGGCGAGTATTTCCAGCACCGCCGTACCGTTAATCCCCACTTCCATCTGATCAGGCGCTTTCAGCACGTGGGTGATGGGAAAGTGAATGACGAGTGTCGTCACCACCGCAATCGCCATGCCGATCATGCCGAAGCGGTTGCCCTGCCGCGAGGTCGTGGGGTGCGAGAGCCCGCGAAGCGCCAGGATGAAGCAGATCCCCGCCACCAGATAGGCGAGCGCGACCCACGGGTTCACTGCATGTGCGTTCACTTCGCGGGAGCCTTGGCGGCTGGTTTGTCCTTTTTCCTGAACATCGCCAGCATTCGCGCGGTCACGGCGAATCCACCGAAGATATTGATGCTCGCCAGCACGATCCCGGCAAGGCCCAGCCACTTGGCCGCAGGCACCCCGGAAGCCGCTGCCGCGATCAGCGCGCCAACGATGATGACCGAGGAAATGGCGTTTGTGACAGCCATCAAGGGCGTGTGCAGCGCGGGCGTGACCGACCAGACCACATAGTAGCCCACGAAACAGGCCAGCACGAAGATCGAGAGGATCGAAATGAAGTCCATTACGACTATCGGTCGAGCTTTTGCGCCATCAGCAGTTGCAATCCCGAGACGTCGGAGTTCTTGCCGATCTTGAATTCGATGGGAGGGTGGCCCGACAGGAAAATCTTGATCTCGGCGTCGAGGTCGAATGTGCCTGCGCTTTCGATAGCGAATGCGTTGATCGAACGATAGGGGATTGAGAGATACTGCTTTTTCGAGCCGGTAATGCCCTGCACATCGACGTGGATGACCCGCCAGTTGGTGAAGGCAATCCAGTCCCTGACAGTCTTGAATGCAACGCTGACCTCTTCGCCCGCAACCAGACAATGGCCGTGAGCGCGCACGAATTCGTCCGGACTCGCGGTCGTTGCATTCAAAAGTCCCACGCTTCTCTCCCTATCCCAGCAGCCTCTCGTTCACCACCTTGCCGCCCTGCGTGAGCCGGATGGCATCGCCGATCTCGGCGTCGAGGACCGGATACCCCTCTTCCTTGTTCCAGAAGGCGTTGAGGAAGTTGAGGATGTTGCGCGCATAGAGCGCCGAGGCGTCGGCTGGCATGTGCGCGGGGGTGTTGGAAAAGCCGATGATCTTGACACCGTGGCGTTCCACCACTTCGTCGGCGACCGAGCCCTCGACGTTGCCGCCTTGCGGCACGGCGAGGTCGAAGATCACGCTGCCCCGCTTCATCGTCGCGATCTGCGTATCGGTGACGAGGCGCGGTGCGGGCCTGCCGGGAATCAGCGCGGTGGTGATGACGATATCCTGCTTGGCAATGTGCGAAGATACCAGTTCCACCTGCGCCTTCTGGTATTCCTCCGACATTTCCGTGGCATAGCCGCCAGTGCCTTCGCCCTCGATGCCGGCGACCTTGTCGACGAACACAGGCTTGGCGCCGAGCGACATGATCTGCTCCTGCGTGGCGGAACGCACGTCCGTCGCCGAAACCTGCGCGCCGAGCCTGCGTGCCGTGGCGATGGCCTGAAGCCCCGCGACGCCCACGCCCATCACGAAAACGCGCGCGGCAGTGATCGTGCCTGCCGCCGTCATCATCATCGGCAGGGCGCGGCCATAGGCGTTGGCGCTGGCCAGAACCGCCTTGTATCCGGCGAGGTTGGATTGAGAGGAGAGCACGTCCATCGACTGCGCGCGGGTGATGCGCGGCATGAACTCAAGCGCCAATGCCTCAAGCCCGGCTTGCGCATAGGCATCGACCCTCTCGCGCTGAGCGAACGGATCGTGGACCGCTGCGACCCAGGCCCCGCTCGCCGCGCCTTCGAGGAGCGCCATGTCGGGGCCCTGCACGCCGAGGACTATGTCGGCATCGCGCACGATTTCCGCAACGGAACCGAGCGTTGCACCAGCTTTCTGATATTCTTCGTCAAGATAGGACGCGGAAGTGCCAGCACCGCTCTCGACCGCGACAACCGCGCCAAGATCGGTCAGCTTCTTGACCGTCTCGGGCGTTGCCGAAACCCGCGTCTCTCCGGGCGCGCGCTCCTTGAGGACCGCAATCCGGGGATTCTTTTTCATCGAGAAATCAGGAGGAGATCAGGACCACGACGAACGCGGCCACGAGAAACGCGCCAATCGTGCCCCATTTTATGAGGTGGGTGAAACCGCCATAGGTTTCGGTCGCGCTGTCCATATCGTTGCCAGATGCCATCTGCACAAATCCTCGTTCTGGTTCCAGTCTCTGTCGCCTAGCCCTAGCTGCGCGACGGCCCGTTCTCAAGTGCGAACGAGGCTTAATCGCGTCTTTACCCACTGGCACTATGACCAGTCGCTCACGCTAACTGGCCAAGGCTTGGGGATGACGGGCTCGCAACAGCGCCTGCTGATGCTGATCGACGATGAACCGGCACAATGCCGGCTCATTTCCGCGCTCGCTGCCCGCGAGGGCTGGCGCACGATCATCGCCGAAGACGCGGAGACCGCGATTGCCACGCTCGGCACCCGCCAGGGCATGCAGCTCGACGCCATTATCCTCGATCACTGGGTGCCCGGCGACGATGCCTGCTCGTTGATAGCGGACCTCAAGAGCCGCCGCCCTGCCCTGCCGCTGCTGATGCTGACGACCAGCGCCTCGCCGCTGCTGGCCGTGGAGGCCATGCGCGCTGGCGCGACAGACTATCTCATCAAGCCGGTCTCGCCCGACCGCCTGATGCAGGCATTGCGCGTGGCGACCACCCGCGAATCCCCGCGGGACGAACTGGCCCCGCTTACCGAAAAGATGGACGCGCCTGCCGACTTCGACGCGATGGTTGGCGCTTCGCCGCAGTTCCGCAAGGCACTGGCCGTGGCTGCCAAGGCGGCACGCGGTCATGGCGGCGTGCTGATCGAGGGGGAGAGCGGGACCGGCAAGGAGATGCTGGTGCGCGCGATGCACGGCGCTTCTGCCCGCGCCAAGGCGCCGCTGCGTATCGTCAACATTGCCGGCACGCCCGTCAATTCCATCGAATCCGTCCTGTTTGGGCATGAAAAGGGCGCGTTCCCCGGTGCTTTCGAGCAGCAGATCGGCGCGATCCAGCATTGCGATGGCGGGACTCTCTCGCTCGACGAGATCGACCGCATGCCCATCTCGGTCCAGGAGCGGCTGCTGGAATCGATCCAGCGCGGCGATGTACGCCCGATTGGTGCCCGCCACAGCTACCGGGTCGATGTTCGCCTGATTGCGCAGAGCAACCAGCCACTGGCCGAACTGGTGGCGCTTGGCGAATTCCTGCCCGAACTTGTGACCGCGCTTGGCCCGACCGTGATCGAACTGCCGCCCCTGCGTCAGCGCACGAGCGACATTCCAGCGCTGTGCCGCCATTTCCTGACCCGGATCGGTGAGCAGCCCGGCCTGCGCGAATTGGGCATTACCGACGGCGCGCTGTCCTTGCTCGCCGCCTATGACTGGCCTGGAAACGTGCGCCAGCTTCAGGCCGTCCTGTTCCGCGCGGCGGTGTTCTGCGAGAGCGATGCTCTTACCGCTTCGGATTTTCCACAGCTTCTCGACATGATAGGCAGCGAGAATCCCACGCTGTTGTCCACACCCGTGCAGGAAAGCGCGGGCGTGATGCTCTACACCGATGACGGAAACCTGCGCCCGCTCGAAGAAATCGAGGCAGACGTCATCCGCCTCGCCATCGGGCTCTATCGCGGTCGCATGACCGAGGTGGCCCGCAGGCTCGGCATCGGTCGTTCCACGCTCTACCGCAAGCTGTCCGAACTCGGGATCGACAACGCGGCCTGACCGTCGCTCGCAATCAGGCGTCGGCCTTTTCCACGAAACCGAAGAAGTCGAGATAGGCCAGGAACGGCGGGCTCACGCCCTCTGCCGTGAGGTAATCCATCGAGAACGGCGGCGGCGGCATCTCGTGGGCCGGATCGCGGCGAACCTTCTCGGGGAAATCGTGTTCGGCGATGGCCGCGCGTCCGACGAGAACGAAGTCGGCGCCCTGATCGAGAGCCTTCTGCGCCGAGGGACCGCTGCGGATCTGGCCGGCAACGCCCAGCTTCGTGTTGCCCCGGTCCAGAGCGGCGAACAGTTCGACGAGACTTTTGCCCTTGAACTCGTCCTCTTCCGGCTCCTTGAAGCTGTCCCACAGCGACATGTCGATATAGTCGAGCTTGTCCTCGCTCATGAGCTGCTGCGCCAGATCGACCATCTCGCCGGTGCGAAGCTGCATGCGTTCGGGCGAGAGCCTCACGCCGAGGTTGAAGTCCCTGCCGCACCGTTCGCGGATGCCGTCGATGACGGTGCGCAGCGGGCGCGCCCGGTTTTCCAGCGAACCGCCGAACTGGTCGTCGCGGCGGTTGAGTTCGGGGCTGAGGAACTGGCAGAAGATGTAGGAATGCGCGCCATGCAGCTCCGCTCCGTCGAAGCCGGTGCGCCTGGCCCGTTCGGCACTGACGATAAAGGCCTCGATCATCTCCTCGACCTCGCCTGTCGTCAGGGCGCGGCCACCGGTATCGGCATCATCGGACGGCCCGACAATTTCGCGGCCCGGAATCGCGCGAAGCCCGGCGTGGTAAAGCTGGGCGATGGCCAGGCTGTCCTGTGCCTTGATTTCCGACGCGAGCGAGGCCAGCGCGGCATCGAAGCGCGCCTCGTCGAAACCCAACTGGCCCTCGAAGCCCTTGCCGCCGTTCTGCACATAGGCTGCTGCCGTCATGACCGCGCCGAAGCCGCCCCTGGCGCGCAGCAACAGCCAGTCATGCTCTTCCTGTGAGAACAGGCCATCGGCATGGCTTTGCTGGTTGGTGAGCGGGGCCAGCATGAAGCGGTTCTTCATGGTGTGGCCACTGGTGAAGGCGAGCGGTGCAAAAAGATCGGTCATGGAATGCGCGCTTCGCCCGGATCGCCCGGCAAATCAACCGGCAATGCGCGCGATGGACACGAAGCAGGCTGTCCGCCTAACCAGATGCAATGAAGACTACCCACGAATTCGAAGGCAGGGCTGCCCTGATTACCGGCGCGGCCTCGGGAATCGGTGCGGCCTGCGCCAGATGGCTGGCCGAACGCGGCATTGCCGAACTCGTTCTGGTCGATATCGCCGGCGCGGCGCTCGATGCGCTCGACCTGCCTTGCGAGACGCGGCGGTATGTCGGCGACGTTGCGGACCCGGCGCTTTGGCAAACAATCGGCGGCGAACTGCACGGGCTCGACCATGCGGTGCTCAATGCCGGTATCGCCGATGCCGCGCCGCTGACGGACATCGACTTTGCCGCATGGCGCAAGCTGATGGCGGTCAATCTCGACGGCATGATGCTCTCGCTCCAGTGCGCCTTGCGGATCATGCAGCCGCAGGGTTCGGGCAGCGTGGTGATGACGGCATCGGCAGGCGGACTGAAGGCCGAACCCGGCACTGCGGCCTATGGGGCTTCGAAAGCAGCGGTAATCCAGATGGCAAGGGTCGCGGCGCGCGAGGCCGCGCCGTTTGGCGTGCGGGTGAATGCCATCGCGCCGGGCGGCGTCGATACGCCGATCTGGGACGCGGTGCCGATGTTCAACGATCTGGTCGGGCAAGCAGGCAGCCGCGACGCTGCCATTGCCGAGATGGGCCGGATGGCGACGCCGCTCGGACGCTATGCCAGCGCCGGGGAAATCGCGGGACAGATCGGGTTCCTGCTGTCCGACGCGGCTGCGACGATCACCGGAACCGTGCTGGTGACCGACGGCGGCTATTCGGCCTGAGATCAGTCCGGCAGTTGCGAGAAGTCGGTCAGCGCCGCATCGCGCATTCCGCGCCAGACATGGACCGCCTGAACCGTTTCCGGCACGTCATGCACGCGCAGCAGGTGCGCGCCGGCATCCATCGCCTTGCCTGCAAGCAACAGCGAACCGCCAAGCCGCTGGTGCGCGGGCGCTTCGTTCGAGAGCGCACCGATCATCCGCTTGCGGCTCGCGCCGATCAGCAGCGGCTGGCCGAGCGCGTGGAACAGCGGCATCGCATTGAGCAGCGCGAGGTTGTCCGCCAGCGACTTGCCGAAGCCGAGGCCGGGATCGAGCACGATCTTCTCGCGCGCCACGCCTGCTGCCACCACGGCATCGCGGCGCTCCCTGAGCCAGTCGAAGACGTCCAGCACCACGTCGCGATAGGTGCCGTTGGTGTGCAGGTCGTCGCCCTCGCCCGGCGCGTGCATAAGCACCACGGGCACGCCAGCGCGCGCCACCAGTTCGATGCTGCGCGGATCGTGGCGCAGGGCCGACACGTCGTTGACCAGGTGCGCGCCAGCGGCGAGCGCGGCTTCCATCACCGCTGGCCGCCGCGTGTCGGTGCTGACCGCCGCGCCCATTGCCGCGAGCCGCTCTATGGCTGGAATGACGCGCTTCAGCTCGTCGCCCTCCCATACCGCCGCGGCGCCGGGACGTGTCGATTCACCACCGACGTCGATGATCGCCGCGCCTGCCTCCAGCATCATGGCAGCATGATCGGCTGCGACCTGCGGGTCGTCCATGAACTGGCCGCCATCGGAGAAACTGTCGGGCGTGACATTGAGCACGCCCATGACCTGCGGCTGATCGAGCCGGATCGTGCGCCCGCCGCACTGGATCGGAGCGTGGACCTGACGCAACGCAGCCCATTGCGCCTCGCCTTCGACGGCCAGCGGGTCGGGCAGGCGCGACAGAACATCGGCCATGTCGCCAACCCCGGTCAGCTCGCGCGAGACGACCACGCTATCCTTGCGGCGGATCACCGCGAAGCGGCTGGCCCAGACCATCGAACCGCCAAGCCGCACTGCCTCCCCGTGTTCGGCCTGCGGACTTTCGGCAAAGGCGACGGGCCGGATGTAAAGGCTCTCACTCACGGTTCGGTGGCGAGAAGATAGGTCTTGCGCAGGGAATCGATCGGTTTCAGCTCACCTTCGTGTTCGACGTGCCAGAAAGTCCAGCCATTGCAGGACGGCGCGCCCTGGAGAATGGCCCCAAGCTTGTGGATCGAGCCGATATGCTCGCCTGCCGCGAGCGACCCGTCAGCCCGGACCGAAGCCCTGAACTGGCGCTTTCGATCCTCGAGAAAGGTGCCGGGCGCGAGCATGCCTGTTTCAACCAGCGTACCGAAGGCGACCTTGGGCGCGCTCCTGCCGCTCTGCATCGTGCGAAGCGCGCTTTCGTCGAGCGGCAAGGCCATTTCGATGCGTTCCATCGCTGCCTCGCGATAGTCCGCTTCGCGTTCGCAGCCGATCCACTGGCGGCCAAGCCGCTTGGCGACGGCTCCGGTCGTGCCGGTGCCGAAGAAAGGATCGAGCACCACGTCGCCCTTGTGGGTCGTCGCCAGCATCACCCGGTAGAGCAAGGCTTCGGGCTTCTGGGTCGGGTGAACCTTTGCCCCGTCCTTGCGCAGGCGTTCCTGCCCGCCGCAGATCGGCAGCACCCAGTCCGAACGCATCTGCAATTCGTCGTTGAGCGTTTTCATCGCATTGTAGTTGAAGGTGTATTTCGCCTTCTCGCCCATCGAGGCCCAGATTAGCGTCTCGTGCGCATTGGTGAAGCGGGTGCCGCGAAAATTCGGCATGGGATTGGCCTTGCGCCAGACGATGTCGTTGAGCAGCCAGAAGCCGAGGTCCTGCATCGCCGCACCCACGCGGAAGATGTTGTGGTAGCTGCCGATGACCCACAGCGATCCGTCGCGCTTGAGCACCCGGCGCGCTTCGGTGAGCCAGTCGCGCGTGAAGCGATCGTAGGCCGCGAAACTGTCGAACTTGTCCCAGTGGTCGGTCACGGCATCGACGTGGCTGCCATCCGGCCGGTTGAGATCGCCGCCAAGCTGCAGGTTGTAGGGCGGGTCGGCAAAGATCATGTCGACGCAGGCATCGGGAAGAGAGCGCATCGCTTCGATGCAGTCGCCCGGAATGATCCTGCCCAGCGGCAGCTCGACCGCCTGCGCCACGCGGCGTGCACTCAGTTTCGTGGTCTCGACCACCCCCATCGATCAAATCCCCCGTTTCGACTTATCCACAGGGTGAGTCCTCGCGGAGTCCCCGTCAAGCCGTGACGTGGCAATCGGCTTAGGCAATCATGGTTAACGCCGCGTCAACACGAGCGGAACGTAACGAGTCCCCCACCAGATGGTGCGGTATGGATTCACCGACAGACTCAACATCTTGTGGTGTTGCATCGGGGACTCCCACAGCATCTTTTTTTGCTCGCCGACACGCCGATCCTCGCATAGGCTTGGCCTGAGACGGGCAGAAGGGACATTTCATGGCACTCAAGGTCATCGGTGCGGGTCTGGGGCGGACCGGCACGCTTTCGCTGAAGCTCGCGCTGGAACACCTCGGTTTCGGCCCGTGCTACCACATGCTGGAAATCATGAGCGCGCCCGAAACACGCCTGCCGCAATGGATCGGCGTGGCGCGCGGATCGCCTGACTGGGACGCAATCTTCGACGGCTTCCAGTCTTCGGTCGATTACCCCACCTGCAATTTCTGGCGCGAGCAGGCAGCGCACTACCCGGATGCGAAAGTCGTCCTGTCGACCCGCGACGCGGAAGGCTGGTTCGAATCCGTCAACAAGACGATCATGTCGCCCGGCAGCGTTGCCGGAATGCGTGCCGGACCCTTCGCCGAATTCATGGACGGAACCGTCCTCAAGGACTTCGGAGACAGGACCAACGACCGGGAATTCATGGTCGACTATTTCCGCAAGTGGGAAGCCTCCGTCATCGCCGAATGCCCGCCCGAACGCCTTCTGGTGCATCGCTCGGTGGACGGATGGGAACCGCTCTGCGCTTTCCTCGGCGTGCCGGTTCCCGAAGAGCCCTACCCGCGCGTCAATTCGAGTGAGGACATGCTCTCGCGCAACACCAACGCGGCAGAGCGAATGACGGCAACCCCCGAACAGTCAGAAGCCTTTGCGCGCGACTATGTCGAGGCCATGCGCAACAAGGCGTTCGGCGGCTAGACTGCTTCAACCTCGACCGAAAAAGCCGTCATTACCGACATGGCGTTGATCGGATCGCGCGTATCATCAAGCGCGGTCAGCAAATTCACGTTCACACCGACCCCTTCGCCGCCCCAGCCATGCGTGATCGAAACGACGCCGCGCCGCAAAGCGGCGTCGCTCCGCGCGGTCACGGTGATTTCACCGTGTTCGGTGCTGATGCGGATCTTCGCACCTTCGGCAACGCCCAATTCGGCCAGGTCGTCTGGATTCAGGAATGCAGGATTGTCCTTCACCCGGCGGCGGATCGTCGGCAGAGTGTGGTACATCGTGTTCGAGACTTCGCGCATCCGGCGGCAGGTCAGGCGGAACCTGTCCTTGCCCGGCTGCATAGCGCGCACCTCGGCCAATTCCGCGCAGACATCGGCGGGCGCGACTTCGAACTTCGCACCGCCTGGCCCCTCTTCGATAAATTGCTCGGGAACATCGAAGGCCTTGCCCGGCCCAGCCCTTTTCAGCTCATCGAGCGGGATGCGCGGATTGGTGATCATCCGTTCGTGAATCTCGTCAGTTGTCACCGCCTGCGAGGTATCGAATGTCACGCCCAGCGCGGTCAGCTCCAACCCCTGCCGAGCGGCGATTTCCCAGAACACCCGCCAGTCCTCTACCAGTTCCGAGCCTTCGGGACGCGGCATGATCGGCTCCTGCCACATCGCATAGGGTGGCGCAGGTGAGGCGGCTTCATAGATCGGATGGCTGATATCGGCGCGCTCCAGCATCAGCACCGGCGGCAAGATAAAATCGGCCCGCCTGCTCGTCTCGTTCATGAAGGGCTCTACAGCAACCAGCAGGTCAAGCCGTTCGAAAGCGTCATAGGTCTTCAGCGTTTCGGGAATCGCGTTGACCGGATTGGCGCCGACAACAAACAGCGCGCGCACCTTGTCCTCGCCATTGGAAAGGATCGCATCCGGCAAGGTGGCCGACATGCGCTGGCCCAGAATCATGCCGAAGCCGTTTGTATCCTTCCACCCTTTCTCCCAGCTGCGCATGGGAGGAACGACCGAAGCCCTCGGTGTGGGCCTGGTCAGCATCACTCCGGGATTTACGACTTTCTCGCCCGCCCGCGCAAAGCGTCCGCAAATCACGTTGAGCACTTCGACCAGATGTTCGGCCAGATTGGAATGAGGTGCCATGTTGGGGCCGGTGCCGGTGATCGCCGGGCCGCGCCTTGCGCGCCCGTCCACTGGCTCGGCATAGAGGCTGGCAATCGCCATGACATCGCCCGGCTTCACCCCGGCGCGCGCAACCACATAGTCATCCGTATATGGCTCCACCGCCTTGCGCAGTTCCTCAAGCCCATCGACGTGAGCGGCGCAGAATTCCGCATCATGCCAGCCATTTTCGAGCACGGTGCGGATAACGCCCGCCATCAACGTCACGTCCTCGCCCGGAATGGGCTGCACGAACAGATCGGCGAACCTGGCGGTTTCGCTGCGCCGCGGATCGATCACGATCAGCTTCATGCCGCGGGCGCGCGCTTCCTTCATGGTCTTGACGGGATTTTGCAGCGGAATTCCGAAAGCGAACAGCGAGACCATCGGGTTTGAGCCGATCAACATCAGCCTGTCCGTGCTTTCCCATGACTGCCGACCTGCCGTCCACATGCCGAGCCTTCCCATCGAGACCCATTTCGCGGACTGGTCGATCGTCATCGTCGTGAAGAGCGAACGCGAGCCGATCGCCGAAAGATAGGCTGCCAGCATTTCGACTGTGGCGATGCTCCCTGCACCCATCGTTCCGCGAAAACCGGCAACCGCATCGGGGCCGTCCTTCTCGATAATGGCGCTGACGCGCGCAGCAATCTCATCGAGCGCATCCTTCAGGCGCACTTCCTCGAATGTGCCGTCCTCGCGCCGCCGCAGCGGTCGCAGGATCCGTTCGGGCGATTCATGCGCTTCGTGGAGCGAAAGCCCCTTGATACACGCATAGCCCGAGGTGCGCGGGTTGGAGTGGTCGCCCGCAACCTTTGCCACCTTTCCATCGTCATCGAATGTGTAGATCAGGGGGCAGCTGCCAGCGCAAATCCGGCACACTGCTATCGCCTCTCGCATGTATGAACTCCCGTTCGCTTTTGCCCACGGTTAGCAAGACCGCGCCTGTTGGCAACACGCTCAATTCGCAGAGGCAAGGAAATCGAGCTGCGCGACCGGAGCAAAACTGCGACGGTGGTGCGGTGTCGGGCCGTGCAGGCGCAGGGCTTCCATATGGGCGCGCGTGCCATAGCCTGCGTTGCGCTCCCATCCGTACTGCGGATGCTCCAGTGCAAGTTCGCGCATCAGCCGGTCGCGATGTTCCTTGGCCACGATGGATGCGGCTGAAATGCAGGGTTCCGATCCGTCTCCGCCTACGATTGCGCGGGCTGGCCAGCGCCATTGTTCGCAGCGGCCGTGCGGCGTCAGATTGCCGTCTATCAGCACCTGGCCTACGCTTTCGCCCCCGCACAAGGCCGCGACGGCACGGGTCATGGCAAGCATCGTGGCGTTGAGAATATTGATCGCATCGATTTCATGGACTTCCGCCACACCGACAGCCCATCGGCAATCGCGCTTGATCGCTAGTTTCAGCGCCTCTCGCCGCTTTGCCGACAGTTTCTTGGAATCGGCGAGGCCCTGCGGCAGCCGTTCGCACAGGACCACGGCGCCAGCCACCACCGGCCCTGCGAGCGGCCCCCTGCCCGCCTCGTCGACGCCGATCACCAGCCCCTCACCTGAAGACAGGGTACCGATCCGGCTTGCCTGAGTTATATGCGTCATGACCATGAAACTCTTACCCGTCGCACTGTCGCTGCTCGCTCTTGTTCCGGCAAGCTGCACTGCTTCGCCCGCAGGGGATAACGGCGCGTCGTCCGCCCCGGCTTCCGAACCGTTCCGGATCGAGGAACTGGCGACGTTCGAGGAGCCCTGGGCAATCCGGTTCGACGAAGGAACCGACGCGCTGTTCGTCACCGAAAAGAAGGGCACGATCCGATTCCGCCGACCGGACGGCACGATCGGCACAGTCACAGGCGTGCCCAGAGTCGACTACGGCGGACAGGGCGGACTTGGCGATTTCGTGTTTGCACCCGGCCAGACCGCGGCAACTCTTGACCGGCGCGTGGTTTACCTGAGTTGGGTGGAAGCCGGTCGCGGGGATACGCGCGGCGCGGCTGTCGGCAGGGCAGACATGATTTGCGGGGATCACGACACCTGTGACCTGCGCAATCTCAAGGTGATCTGGCGACAACAGCCGAAAGTGACGGGTCGCGGCCATTTCTCGCACCGGCTGGCTTTCTCGCCCGACGGCAAATACCTCTTCGTCGCCTCAGGCGAGCGTCAGAAGGGCGAACCGGCGCAGGATACGACGAACACGCTCGGCAAGATCGTGCGGCTCCTGCCCGACGGCACGCCCGCTCCGGGCAACCCGCTGGCGAAAAAGGGGACGCCGAGCGACGAGATCTGGTCATGGGGCCATCGCAACATCCTCGGCCTGCGGTTCGATCCGCAGGGCCGCCTGTGGGATCTGGAGCACGGCCCGCGCGGCGGGGATGAACTCAATCTCGTCGAACCGGGCGCGAACTATGGCTGGCCGCTTGCCTCAAACGGCGATCATTACGACGGCAAGCCCATTCCCGACCATCGCCCCGGAGACGGGTTCGCGGCCCCCGCGATCAGCTGGAACCCCGTCATCGCGCCCGGCGACATGATCTTCTATACCGGCGACCAGTTCCCGCAATGGAAGGGTCAGGTGCTTATCGCGGCAATGCAGCCCGCAGGCATCGTGCGCGTCGCCATCGACGGGGCCGAGGCGCGCGAACTTGCCCGCTATCCGATGCCAAACCGCGTGCGTTCGATTGCACAGGCGCCCGATGGTGCGGTGTGGGTGGTCGAGGATGGCAAGAACCTCAGGCGCAGCAGGCTGCTGAGGCTGACACCGAAGTCCGCTGAATAGTCTCGACAAGCGCGCGGCCCGCCCCTATCGGCGCGCGGCTATGTCTGAAGCCAAGATCATCCCGCTCGAAAGCGTCGATCCGCAGCTCATCGAGCGACTGCTCGACGAAGCGTTCGAGCCTGGGCGGCACAAACGCACCGCCTACAAGGTGCGCGAAGGCATGGATTGGCTACCCGCGCTCAGCTATGCCGCGCTCGACGAGAACGACATGCTCGCAGGCACGATCCAGTGCTGGCCGGTTGCCCTGACCGATCCGAAGGGCCGCCGGTTTCCGATGATCATGGTCGGCCCCGTCGCCGTGCTCCCCCAGTTGCAGCAGCAGGGATATGGCAAGGCGCTGATGGCCGCCGCGCTAGGCTCCATCGAGCCGGAAGCGCCGCTGCCGCAGGTGATGATCGGCGACGAGGACTATTATGGACGGTTCTGGGGTTTCACTGCCGCTCATACCGCAGACTGGACGCTCCCCGGCCCCTACGATCCGGCACGCCTGCTGGTGCGCTGCCACAATCCGGCGATCCTTCCACGGGCAGGATCGCTCGGCCCTTGGCGTAGCTGACCCCTTCTGGCATCGCAGTTCCGATGCCCTACGATCCGCCGCCCGAACTCGCCTCGCTCTCGCTTGCGGAAATCGCGGGGCTGATGGAGGCGCGCAAGCTGCCGCCGCTCGACAAATGGACGCCGCAGGACACGGGCGATTCGCTGATGCGGATTGCTGCGGATGGCCGCTGGTTCCACGATGGCGGGGAAATCCGCCGCCCGGCCATGGTGCGGGCCTTCGCTTCGCTGCTGGCGCGAGACGATCAGGGGCAGCACTGGCTGGTCACGCCGCACCAGAAGCTCTCGATCGAGGTCGAGGATGCAGCCTTCATCGCCACCGACGTGAGGCGGGAAGGCGATACCCTGGCCTTCCGGCTCAATACCGATGACCTTGTCGTGGCCGGACCGGACAATCCGATCATGGCACGCGGCTCAGTCGAGGAACCGGCGATCTACCTTGGCGTGCGCCACGGCACCGAGGCCCGCCTCAATCGCAGCACCTGGGCGCAACTGGCCGAAATCGCGCTGGAAAGCGAAAGGCCGGTGGTGACGAGCCGGGGCGCGACCTTCGCGCTGCTGCCATGAGCGGACCTCTGTTCGATCGCGTACGCCGCAAGCTTGAGGCAGGCCATGCCGCCGCTCCGCCCGACCTGTGGCTCGATCCGCGCATCGAGAGCCTGGAGACATTCACGCCAGCCTCGGTGCTGGTCGGCATCACGGAACGCGAGGAACCGGGCTTTATCCTGCTGCATCGCCCTTCGAACATGCGGGCACATCCGGGGCAGGTCGCCTTTCCCGGCGGCAAGCGCGATCCCGGCGAGGATGCAGTGGAGGCAGCCTTGCGCGAAGCCCACGAGGAACTGGGCATCCCGCCTGACCAGGTGCGCGTCATCGGCACGAGCGACACCTATCGCACCGGATCGGGTTTCGAGATCACCCCGGTGCTCGGCATCCTGCCGCCCGATCTCGACATCAGGCCCAACCCGGCCGAAGTCGCCCAATGGTTCGAGGCGCCTGCCGGCTTCGTGCTCGATCCGGCCAACCAGGCAGTCGTGACGATGGACTTCAACGGAAATTCGCACAGTTTCATCGAGATCATGTGGCACGAACACCGCATCTGGGGCGTCACCGGAGCAATCTGCCACAATCTCGCGCGCAGGCTCGACTGGCATGGCTGAGCGGCTTCCCGAGGCGGAATGGACGCGGCGGGACGACCTGCTCGCCCTGATCGCAGCACTTGGCGAGGGCAATGCGCGTTACGTTGGCGGCGCGGTGCGCGACACGGTGCTTGGCGTCGAAGTCCATGACATCGATTGCGCCACGCCGCTCGAACCCGTCGAGGTGATCGACCGGCTCGATACGGCCGGAATCCGCACGGTACCGACAGGCCTCAAGCACGGCACCATCACGGCGATTCTCGACAGCGGCAATGTCGAGATCACGACCCTGCGCGAGGACGTGGAGACGTTCGGAAGGCACGCCGAGGTGCGCTTTTCGAACGACTGGAAGCGCGATGCGAGCCGGCGCGATTTCACCATCAACGCGCTCTATGCCGATCCGGTTACCCTTGAGATTTTCGACTATTTCGGCGGGCTGGATGATCTGAAGAACCGCCATGTCCGCTTCATCGGCGACGCGCGGCAACGCATCCAGGAAGATCATCTGCGTATCCTGCGATACTTCAGGTTTCAGGCACGGTTTGGTTCGCAACCTGCTGACGACGAGTCGGAAAGTGCGTGCAGCGAACTGGCTGCGACGCTCAAGGGACTGTCGCGCGAGCGAGTGGGTTGGGAACTGCAGAACCTGCTGACCTTACTCGACCCATCAGCCATCGTGGCCCGGATGCAGGAACTCGGCGTCCTGCAGGTCGTCCTGCCCGAGGCCTTGCCCGATGCCGGAGACATGCTGGCCCGCCTCGCCGCAGCGGAACAGCGCGATGGCGTGGAACCCGAAGCGATCAGGCGCTTCGCCGCAATCCTCCCGGCACAGCCTGCTACGGCGCAGGCTGTCGCGTCGCGCCTCAGACTATCGAACCGGCTCGGCAAACATCTCGTTTCGGTGGCCCGGCGCGATATGCGCGATGCGGAGAATCCCTTCGCTCTCGCCTACCGCGTCGGCCTCGAAGCAGCGATCGACCGTCTTTTGATCGAGGGAGCGAGCGTGGCCGAACTGGCCAGTTGGGAGCGCCCTGTCCTCCCCCTCAAGGGCGGGGAAATCGTCGAGCGTGGCGTCGCGGCAGGGCCGGAGGTCGCGCGGATCCTTCAGGCAGTCGAGAACCGCTGGATCGACGAGGGTTTTCCCGAGCGTGAGCGGGTGGAGCGCCTGCTCGAAGAGGAACTGGCGCGGTGATCCCGGTCAGGCCCGGTCAAGGAAACGGGCGCTATGGCTGACACCATGGATCTTGGCCAGTTGATCGAATTCCTGCGCGAACAGCCGTTGCTCTCGCTGGCTATCGTGGCGATCTTCATCACGGTGGCAGGCGGCATGGCGCGCCGCTCGGTGCCCATGCTCGGCCGCGTCATGCAGGGTGCGGGCAATCTCGGCCTGCTTGCCGCATTGCTGCTGACCATCGCGCAGGTTACGCGCCTCACGACCTCGTCCGACCTGGCCCTGCCCCAGCTAGGCATGCCCAAGCAGACGGTCACCGGCGTCGAGACGCGCATACCGATCAGCAGCGACGGGCATTTCTGGCTGTCAGCCACCGTCAATGGCGTGCCGACCCGGTTCCTGATCGATACCGGAGCGACCCTGACCGCGATCTCGGAAAGAACCGCGCTGGAGGCTCAGGTACCGCAATCTGCGATGGGACAAACCGTCGCCATGCGCACTGCGAATGGCGCGATCCGGGCTGAACTCGCCAGCATCGGCGAACTGCGTTTCGGCAACGTGGTCGCGCGGGATCTCGATACGGTGGTCGCGCCCGGCCTTGGCGAAACCAACGTGATCGGCATGAACCTGCTGTCGCGCCTCAAAGGCTGGCGGGTCGAGGACAACACGCTCATCCTTGTTCCCAACAATCCCCAGCAACCCTCTTTAAACTAGAAGCAGTTGTCCTTGGGGAAGCCGGTCGGCGGCAGTCGCCCTGCCCCGCCGCGCGCCACGCGCCACATCAGCAGATCGGTTTCGGTACGGGTACGTCCGGTCTCGCCGCCCATGGTCCAGCTCAGGCCGTCTTCCAGCTTGAGCGTCGTGGCGTCGGACAGTCCGCCGTCGCGATAGCGTTGCAGGGTGACGCCCTGCCCCTTTGCCATGTCGGGCATTTCGGAGAGCGCGAAAACCACCAGCTTGCGATTGTCGCCGATCACCGCGACCTGATCGTGGCCTTCTGGCACTTCGCGCACGACCTTCATCGTCACGCCCGCCTTGCAGGTCATCACGGCCTTGCCTTTGCGGGTTTCGGCCACCAATTCGTCGGTCGGAGCGAGGAAACCCTTGCCCGCGCTCGAAGCAAGCAGAAGTTTTGCACCGGGCCTGAACACGAGAACGGAGACGATCTGCGCCTCGGCATCGATGTCGAGCATGGTGCGCACCGGCTCGCCAAATCCGCGCGCCGAAGGCAGCTTGTCCGCGCCAAGCGTGTAGAAACGTCCGTTGTCGCAAGCGATCAGCAGCTTGTCGGTGGTCTGCGCGTGAAGCGCGAAGCCGGGGCCGTCGCCTTCCTTGAACTTGAAATCGCCATCCAGCGGCACATGGCCGCTCGCGCCCCTGATCCAGCCCTTGGCCGAGAGGATCACTGTGACCGGCGCCTTCTCGATCATCGCATCCATCGAGAATTCGACCGTCGCGGCAGCCTCGGCAATGGTCGTTCGGCGACGGCCAAGCGCGGTATCCTCGGCATAGTCCTTGCGCAGGGTCGCGAGATCGCGCTTGAGCCGCGTTCGCTGGCGCGCCGGGCTTGCGAGCAGCTTTTCGAGGTCGTCCTGTTCGGCCAGCAAGTCGTCGCGCTCCTGGCGAAGTTCCATTTCCTCCAGCTTGCGCAAGCTGCGCAGCCGCATGTTGAGGATCGCCTCGGCCTGACGGTCGGTGAGGTTGAACTCGGCCATCATCACCTGCTTGGGCTCGTCCTCGGTGCGGATGATCTCGATGATCCGGTCGAGGTTGAGGAAGGCGATGATGTAGCCTTCGAGCAGTTCGAGCCGCGAGGCGATCCTGTCCAATCGGTGTTGCGCGCGGCGCTGGAGGATGTCGATCTGCGACTTGATCCAGTTGGTGAGCAGCTCCTTGAGCCCCATCACCATCGGCGTGTGGCTTTCGTCCAGCACGTTGAGATTGAGCGAGAACCGGCTCTCGAGGTCGGTCAGCCGGTAGAGGCTTTCCTTGAGCAGTTCGGGATCGACGTTGCGGCTCTTGGGCACGAGCACGATGCGAAGCTGCTCGTCGCTCTCGTCGCGCACGTCTTCGAGGATCGGCAGCTTGCGGTCCGCGATCAGCGTCGCGATCTGCTCGATCAGCTTGGCCTTGGGCAGCATGTAGGGGATTTCGGACACGACAAGCTGCCACTGGCCGCCGCCGAGCTTCTCGATGCCAGTCTGCTCCCAGCTATCGCCCTCCCGTCCGGTCGAGAACCGTCCGCGCATGCGGAACGATCCCTTGCCGCTCTCGTAGGCGGCGGAAATCACTTCCGGGCTGTCGACGACGAGGCCGCCGGTCGCGAAGTCCGGCCCGCGGAACACCTGCATCAGCTCGGCGTGTTCGGCGTGCGGGTTGTCGATCAGCAGCAGCGAAGCGTCGATCACTTCGGCGACATTGTGGCTGGGGATCGAGGTCGCCATGCCCACCGCAATGCCGGTCGCGCCGTTGGCGAGCAGGTTGGGGAACAGGCCGGGGAAGATTTCCGGCTCTTCCTCCTCGCCATTGTAGGTCGGGTGGAAATCGACCGTCCCTTCGTCCAGCCCGGCCATGAGCTGGATCGCCGTCCTGGTCAGGCGCGCTTCGGTGTAGCGATAGGCAGCGGCGTTATCGCCGTCGATATTGC
>JAGREN010000176.1 GCA_020446505.1 Novosphingobium sp.
GACGTGTTCACGATGGGCGCGCGGCCGGTCGCCAACATGAACGCGCTGCGCTTCGGTCGTCCCGATCACCCCAAGATGAAGCATCTCGTGCAGGGCGTCGTTGCCGGCATCGGCGGCTATGGCAACTGCGTGGGCGTGCCGACCGTAGGGGGAGAGACCAATTTCGACCCGGCCTATGATGGCAACATCCTCGTCAACGCGATGACCGTGGGCGTGGCTGACGCGGACAAGATCTTCTATTCGGCAGCGACCGGGCTCGGCAATCCGATCGTCTATGTCGGCTCCAAGACCGGCCGCGACGGCATCCATGGCGCAACCATGGCCAGCGCGGATTTCTCCGACGACACCGAGGAAAAGCGCCCCACCGTGCANNCAGGTCGGCGACCCGTTCACCGAAAAGCTGCTGATCGAGGCCTGCCTCGAACTCATGGCGACGGACGCCATTGTCGCCATTCAGGACATGGGCGCGGCGGGCCTGACTTCCTCATCGGTCGAGATGGCCAGCAAGGGCGGCGCGGGCATCCGGCTCGACATGAACGCGGTGCCCTGCCGCGAAGAGCACATGACGCCTTATGAAATGATGCTCTCCGAAAGCCAGGAACGCATGCTGATGGTGCTCCAGCCCGGCAAGGAAGCCATGGCAGAGGCGATCTTCCGCAAGTGGGAGCTGGACTTCGCGGTGATCGGCGAAGTCACGGATACCGGGCGCATGGTGCTCGAATTTGATGGCGAAGTGGTCTGCGACATTCCGCTCGGTCCGCTGGCGGACGAAGCACCGCTCTATGACCGTCCGCATCTCAGCCGCGCCGACTACAAGGCCTGGGCTGCGGTCAAACCGCTGGCGGGTGCCCCCGAAACGTCCGACGTCGCCGCGGACCTGTTGGCCTTGATGGGCAGCCCCGCGCTCGCAAGCCGCCGCTGGATCTGGGAGCAGTACGACAGCCAGGTCGGCGCGAACACCTTGCAGAAATCTGGCGGAGACGCCGCCGTGGTGCGCGTCCACGGCACGAAGAAGGCGCTCGCGATCAGCACCGATTGCACCCCGCGCTACTGCTTTGCCGATCCCTTCGAAGGTGGCAAGCAGGCCGTTGCGGAAACTTACCGCAACTTGTGCGCTGTCGGCGCCAAGCCTTTGGCAATCACCAATTGTCTGAACTTCGGCAATCCGCAGCGTCCCGAGATCATGGCGCAGATCGTCGGCTGTCTCGATGGCATGGGCGATGCCTGCCGCGCGCTCGACTTCCCGATCGTGAGCGGCAATGTCAGTCTCTACAACGAGAGCAAGGCCACCGGCGGCGGCTCCGCGATCCTGCCGACTCCGGCCATCGGCGGCGTCGGCCTGCTCGACAGCTGTGAGAAGATGGCGACCATCGCTTTCAAGGACGGCGCGCAGAAGATCATGCTGATTGGCGCCGATCCCGCCGCCACGCCTGAAATCGGCCAGTCGCTCTGGCTCGATCAGTGCCACGGCATGCGCGCCGGTCCGCCGCCGAAGGTCAACCTGGCGGTCGAGGCCGCCAACGGCGCCTTCGTGCGCAAGCTGATCGACGAAGACCTCGTCACGGCGGTCCATGACGTGTCCGATGGCGGTATTCTCGTGGCAGTCACCGAGATGGCGCTCGCCGGAAACATCGGCGCGCGGCTGCTGCTCACTGCCTTCGAAGATCAGGTCGACGAGGAAAAGGTGCGCCATGCCTGGTCGTTGTTCGCCGAGAATCAGGGGCGCTACCTTGTTACCGAGGCGCTCGATTCACATGTCGTCGAAGGCCTTGCCCGCAAGGCCGGAGTAGGCTGCTGCTGCATCGGCTGGACGGGATCGGACAAGATCGTCCTGGCTTCGTCGGCAGAGACCGACGAATACGAAATCCCGCTCGACGCCTTGCGCGAAGCGAACGAGAGTTTCTTCCGCGACTGGATGGAAAGCTGAAACTGCATCGCTGAACGATTCAGTTGCCTGCCAGAACGTTCACCGTCAGTGCCAGTATCCCCAGGTTGAAGACAAAGGCGAACAGGCCGTGCCAGGTCGAAATGCGGCGAAGGCGGGTGCTGGTTATGGCGACGTCGGCGGTCTGACAGGTCATGCCTATGACGAAGGCAAAGTTCACGAAATCCGAAAATACCGGTTCGGCATCTCCCGGAAAATCCAGCCCCTTGCGGTCGCCGCTTTCATCCGAGGTGTAGTAGAGCCGGGCATAGTGAAAAGCATAGACGAGGTTCGCAAAACCCCAGCTTGCCGCCAGGGTCGCCACCAGCAGCGCGATTTCCGCCGCTTCCAGCCCGGTCTTGCTCAGGATCAGGTTGCTGAGCGCAATCAGTACTATCGCGGTGATAAGCGCCGTCAAAAGTAGCAACAGCCCTTGCCGCGCATCGTCTCGCTCTGCTTCGCGGCGGATCGAATCGGGATCGCGAGCATTCCACAACGAGGCGCAAGAGACCACGAAAGTCGCCACAGCTACATCGAAGCCGATGAGCAGCGACTCGCTCGTGCCCAGGAAAGCGAGCAGCGGCGCACCGACCAGCGCAAACACCGCAAGGAACAGAAGGTAACGCGGATGGCGCAGGTTCCTTCCCATCCGGCCTGGCCTAGCCGACAACCCATTCTTCGCGCGGTATGCCGAGCAATTGCAACACGCTCGTCAGGTCGCCCCGGTCGATCCAGCCGTTTGCGGCAGCGCGGGCCTTGGGTTTGGCGCGATAGGCGATGCCATAGGTCGCGGCTTCGAGCATGGGGATGTCGTTGGCGCCATCGCCTGTCGCGAGACTGACTGCGCCCTCGCCCAGATCGGACATTTCGGCCAGCAAGGTCGCCCGTTTCACCGAGCTGTCGGTAATTTCACCGACCAGACCGCCCGTCAGCTTGCCGTCCGCGATTTCGAGGCGGTTGCCGACGACGCGGTCGAAACCCAGCATCTGGCCGATCGGATCGGCGAAATGATGGAAGCCGCCCGTCACCAGAACTGTGCGGCATCCCTTGGACTTGAGAGTCGCGACCAAAGTGCCTGCACCTGGCATGGGATTGATGCGGGTGTCGAGGCATTCGATGATCGCTTGCTCGGAGAGATCGCGCAGCAAGAGCACGCGCTCCCTCAATGCGCTTTCGAAATCGAGTTCGCCCTGCATGGCCCTCTCGGTGATGGCGGCGATCTGCGGCTTTATACCTGCGAAGTCGGCCAGTTCGTCGATGCATTCCTGCCCGATCATGGTCGAGTCCATGTCGGAAATGAACAGGCGGGGCACGATCGGCTCTTCACGAGTGAGGAGCGCATCGCAGGGCGAGAAATGCGCGTCTATCGCGGCACGCAAAACGTTCTCGTCATTGTCAGGAGAGGCGATCTCCAGCGTTTCGCCGCAAAATTCGAGCATCGACGACGAGGCGACCCGCACGCCGCCAGCCTCCATCTGCGCCTGTGCCGCCTCGAGGCTTGCCGAAAGTGTGTCCGGTTCTGCTATCAGCCGGGCAATGAGCACGCGAAATTCCTCTGAACAAGCGAGTAACAGGGCAAGCGGGTTGCCGCCGCTGGCGCTCATTGCAGGGCCGACCGCAAGCGGCAAGAGCGATCTCGCGGTCGAACTGGCCTTGCGGGTCGAGGCGGCAGGCAGTCGCGCGGTGGTCATCAATGCCGACAGCGCGCAGGTCTATCGCGATTTGGCAGTTCTCAGCGCCCGGCCTTCGCACGAGGACATGCGCGGGATCGAGCATCGCCTGTTCGGTGAGTGGGATGGAGCGCAGCCCTGCTCGGCTGCCGACTGGGCGCGACGGGCGACGGAGGAAATCGCTGCGTGCCATGATGCTGGAGCCCTGCCGATTCTTGTTGGCGGGACCGGGCTTTACATCCGCACTCTGCTGGACGGGATCGCGCCGGTGCCTACGATCAAACCTGCGGTTCGGGCCGAGGTGCGGGCAATGCCCATCGGCGATGCCTATGAAGCACTCATGCAGGAAGATCCCGAACGGGCCGCCCTGCTCGCTCCTGCCGACAGCACGAGAGTCGCTCGCGCGCTCGAAGTGGTTCGTTCAACGGGTCAGCCACTCGCACACTGGCAAGCGAGACTCGAAGGGGGCATTGGCGGAGCAGTTGCACTGGACGCCGTCGTCTTGCTGCCAGAGCGAGAGGCGCTTTACGAAAGGTGCGACAGGCGTTTCTCGCTGATGCTGGATCGCGGCGCCATTGCCGAGGTCGAAACCCTGTTGGAACGCAATCTCGATCCCGATCTGCCGGTCATGCGGGCGATAGGGGTGCCAGAAATTGCCGGATTCCTTCGAAACGACTGGTCGCTCGATGAAGCCGAGTCTCAGGCAGCCCAGGCCACCCGCAATTATGCCAAACGCCAATATACCTGGTTCCGTCGCCAGCCTCCGCAAGATTGGCCCAGAATTGAATATGAAGATTTTAGCACACTCGGCCTTTGCGACATAATATTTCAACATTTCCAGTTGACATGACATTTTTCTTTGCCTAGTGCGCCGCCATTGATTGCGCACAACGCATTCGCCGAGTTGGAGAGGATGACCCGGCTGGCTTCGGCCAAGCCGGGTCGGTTTTGTCTGGCGACGGCGAATGTGTGGTTTGCGCCAAGTTGAATTGAAGGAAAGTATCGTGAGTGAAGAGCGCAGCGGCGCGGAAATCCTTGTCGAGAGCCTCGTCCGGCAAGGTGTCGAACATGTGTTCGGCTATCCCGGCGGCGCGGTCCTGCCGATCTATGACGCCCTGTTCAATGACGAGCGAATCCTCCATGTGCTCGTCCGCCACGAAGCGGGCGCGGCCCATGCGGCAGAGGGCTATGCCCGCTCGACCGGCAAGGCAGGCGTCGTTCTTGTCACGTCCGGCCCCGGTGCAACCAATGCCGTCACAGGCATTGCCGACGCCTTTCTCGATTCGATTCCGCTGGTCGTCATCTCCGGCCAGGTCGGCACCCCGCTGATCGGCACGGACGCCTTTCAGGAGGCCGACACGG
>JAGREN010000046.1:0-18041 GCA_020446505.1 Novosphingobium sp.
GAGGAAAATCAGGGGGTCACGTCATTCCATCTCGCCCAATCCTCCCCATCTCGGTAAGGTACACAACCACAACCGAGAGGAGCACGCCCCATGCAGGTCCAGTTCAATTCCGACAGCTCAGTCATGGGCACGGAAAACGTTGCCGAGCGGATCGAGGCTTCGGTTCGCGACAAGCTGTCCCGCTTCGAGGATCGGCTGACTCGCATCGAGATTCACGTCCGCGACGAGAACGGAGCCAAGCACGGGGCTAACGACAAGGCCTGCACCATCGAGGCGCGGCCGCGCGGGGGCAGGGCGATCGGCGTCACCGAACATGCCAGCAAGGTCGACGATGCCGCGCGCAAGGCAGCCAACACGCTCGCCCAGCGGCTCGACCGCCATCTCGGCAAGAGCGAGCGCCACAAGCACGACCCGCGCCCGGACAAGGTCTAGCTTTCCGGCCTCGCGCCAGGCCGCTTTCCTACCTGGCTCGCGTGTGACACCCTGCGCCGATGCTTTCTGTCGGCGCGTGTCATGGCCCGGACCTGCCTTGCGAAAACCCGCGCTTGCGGTGCGGGGGTTTTTGTCTTCAGGACAGTGTCTCATGTGTAACCTACAGGCGCGTCCCCGGCCTTTACACGGGCGCAAAAGAGGAGGAGACTTCGCGCGCTGCAAGCCAACGAACAGATGGAGAGAGATCATGCGCATCGACGTTCCCCAGTCAGGCGATCCCGGCCGCGCCTTCGAGACACTCGGCAATGCCTATGCGCCCGAGATCGTGCGCGCCGCGGGCAACTTCAGCACGCAGGTCTACCAGCACAGCAAGCTCTCGCTGCGCGAGATCGAGGCAGCGCGCTATCGCACCGCGCAGATCAACGGTTGCATGGTGTGTCAGGGCTTCCGCGCCGGTCGCGATTTTCCGCAGATGTTCGAAGGCTTCGGCGGGGATGTCGAAACCTCGGCCTATCGCAATGGCCCTGCACCCGACGAGGAGTTCTACGCGCAGGTCGGGAACTGGCGCGACTGGCCGGGCTATTCCGAGCGCGAGCGCCTCGCGGTGCGCTATGCCGAAGGTCTGGGCGAAGCGCCGAAGGAAATCGCGGCGGATGAGGCGTTCTGGGATAGGATGAAGGCGGCCTACAGCGACGAGGAGATTGTCGACCTCACCTATGCCATCGGCTCGTGGATCGCCAACGGGCGCGCGGCGCATGTGCTGGGTCTGGATACGGCCTGTTCGTTCTCGCCCGAGACGGCAGAGGCGGCAGAGTAGGCGAACCGGCAAGGCCGCCAGCCTGATGCCCCGGAGCGCATGGCGTGAGCGATGGCGATGATCCCTCGGCGCTGATCGACCGGAAGATCGAGTCTCTGGGCGATTGGCGCGGCGAGGTGCTCGCTCGCCTGCGGACGCTCATTCGCCAGGCCGTTCCCGACGTCGTGGAGCAGGTGAAGTGGCGCAAGCCGACCAATCCGCATGGCGTGCCGACGTGGGAAAAGGACGGCATGCTGTGCACGGGCGAGACCTACAGGGACAAGGTCAAGCTCACTTTCATGAAGGGTGCGAAAATTCCCGACCCATCGGGGCTTTTCAACGCCAGTCTGGACGGCAATGCCCGGCGCGCCATCGACCTCTTCGAGGGCGACGCAATCGATGCGGAAGCCTTAAGGGAGTTGATAAGGGCGGCGGCGGACCTCAATGCCTAGCCGAAGAGGTAGCGCATCTTGATGGTGAGAGTGCCGCCGGGCGACAGGTCTACCAGCGACTTGTCGAATCCGGGCATTCCGCCGGGGTTGTTGGAGATGCCCACGCCCTCGGCGGGCATGCCGATGAAGTTGTGCTTCATCTTGCCGTTGGAATCCTCGTCGTGGATCACCGTCACGGCGTAGCGGCCGGAGCCGGGAAGCGGCAGGGAGAGATGCATGGTCTCGCCGCTGACGGGAACGACACGGCGAAGCGCCGTCGAACTCTTCTCGCAGCTGGGAAAGCCGGGCTTTTCCCGCCAGAGGCACGCGACGAGCTGTCCCTTGGCGGAATGCAATCCGGTCACCGTGACGTCGAGCTTCGGCCCTTCCGGCGGCGCAGCGCCGCCCATGCTGGCAAGGGCGAGAAGTGCGGCGGCAGAGGCGGCTGACAGGGCACGGATCATCGACATCGTAGGCTTGCTCCTTGCGGCATTCGTTGATCGACGCCGCGGCGAGCCTGTTTCCGCAGCTTGGCGGTTATCGCTTCTTCACGAACTCTGCCCGCAGCACGAGGCCCTTGATGCCCGGATAGCGGCAGTCGATTTCCTGCGCGTCGCCGGTCAGGCGGATCGCGGGGATGACGGTGCCGCGCTTGAGCGTCTGGCCCGCGCCCTTGACGTCGAGATCCTTGACGAGCGTCACCGAATCCCCGTCTGCCAGCAGGTTGCCGACCGCATCGCGTACTTCGATGGCATCGCCCGCGGCCTGTTTGGCCGCAAGTTCCGAGGCAGGCAGCCATTCGCCGCTTTCGTCGTCGTAAACGTAGTCTTCGTCGTCGCCTGACATGTGCGTTCCCCTTGTTGCGGCTCCCTTGCCCGTCGATGCGGCTGTAATGCAAGCGGCAGATGATCTCTGTCCTACATGGCGCGGCTATGTCAGGGTAATTCCATGCCTGACATGCACTTTGCCGGCCAGTGCTATCACGCGCCGGTTTGCACGGAATTGCGCGTCGGTTTTTCGGTTCAGGACAGTGTCTCATGTGTAACCTACAGGCTCGCGTTGCGGCCCGGAGCGTTCACAAAGATACGCAATTGCCGAGCGCCTCGAATCGCGCCATTCTGCCTTCCGGGAAAATGGAGGAGGATGAGATGACTAGGCAGTTATCAGCCGAGTTCTTCGGCACGTTCTGGCTGGTTTTCGGAGGATGCGGCTCGGCTGTGCTTGCTGCGGCCTTTCCGGAACTGGGAATTGGCTTTGCAGGTGTTGCGCTCGCGTTCGGCCTTACGGTGCTTACAATGGCCTATGCCGTTGGCGGCATATCGGGCGGGCACTTCAATCCGGCGGTGACTCTTGGCCTCAGCATCGCGGGCCGTGCGCCATGGAAGGATCTCGTGCCTTACTGGATCGTGCAGGTTCTGGGCGCGATCGTTGCAGCGGCGGCCCTGTTCGCGATTGCCTCGGGCAAGGCGGGGTTTGAGCCGGGAGGCTTTGCCTCGAACGGGTTCGGTGAGCTTTCTCCCGGTGGATATTCGATGCAGTCGGCGCTGCTGATCGAGATCATCCTGACCGCAGGGTTCCTGATCGTGATCCTGGGAGCGACGGCAAAGGCAGTGCCAGCCGGGTTTGCCCCTATCGCCATAGGTTTTGCGCTCACGCTGATCCACCTGATCTCGATTCCGGTGACCAATACTTCGGTCAATCCGGCGCGCTCGACAGGCGCCGCGCTGTTCGCCGAGACGGGGGCCACAGGCCAGTTGTGGCTGTTCTGGGTTGCGCCCCTGATCGGCGCAGCTATCGGCGCGCTGCTGTGGCGTTTCGTGCTGATGCCGGGCGAAGGCCTCGAGGAACTTGGCGGCGAGGGCAACTGATTGTGCGAGGAAGCGGCGGGCACGGGCATGCCGCTTCCTCCTCAACTTTGGCAGATCAGCGCTTGATCCATTCCTTCGCCGCGTCGAGCTCGGCGGTGGGAAAGGTCTTGAATTCGGCAGGCATCAGCGGGGCGAACAATTTGGCGGCCTTTGCTATCCAGCCGACATCGGTCACGAGTGCAATCCGGCTGAATTTCCAGCCATGCCGCAGGCCGAACAGGGTATCTGACCACGCTGCATCGCCGGAATAGGTGGTCCAGTCGTCACCCAGTACGCAAAGGCACTTCAGCTTGTCGTGCGTCTTGAGCTTTTCCTCGACCAGAGGAACAAGCGTGTCCTTGTAGTCCTGCGCGGTGATAATGCCGACCGCCCGGACCGCGACGACGTCTGAAGGCAGCCCTTCAATCACGACGAACCTGCCGGGATCGTCGCCTTCTGCTCGTGCCCAGGCCTTCGCCTCTTCGAAATTGGCCGATGGGAACCGGCGGATCGTGGCTCTGGTGAAGTGATTGGCGATTTCCGGTGCCAGCGTGAGCAGAGGAGAGTCGCCGACGATCGCGACCTTGGCGACGATCTTCTGGTGTTCGTGCACGAAATGAAAATGCCGCGTCAGCGCGCCGATGCTGTCCCAGTACGGCAGCTTGTCGACGCGAATGACGAGGTTGGGGACCTTGTCGGTCTCGTTGATGCGCGCATCTATGGTTTCGGCGAGCGTCTTGAAATCGGCCTCGGACAGAGCGCCTTGCGGGCTCAGCACGACGAAGTCAGGATCCGATTGGTCAATATCGATCATGGGCTTGCTCCTTACAGCGCCCCTTTTCCCCATTGCCCGTTATGCCATTCCATTTGGGGTGTCATTGCGACCAATCAACGGGACATGACGAGCGAATGCTCAAATCCTGAGCGCCGCGCCGCCGTCCACGAGGATGGTCTGTCCGGTCACGAAGGAGGACAGGTCGGAACACAGATAGAGCAGCGCGCCCACGAGATCTTCGTGCTTGCCCCGCCGTTTCAATGTCTGGCTCGATATGACCATGTCGATCACCTCCTGTGGCACGCGGCCGGTCATCATGCCGGGCGCGATACCGTTCACCCGGATTCCGTCCGGCTCGAATTCCTCGGCAAGCCCGATGGTCAGCCCGGCGACTGCCAGTTTGCTGACCGCATAGGCGCTCGACAGTGCGAAATAGGCCGAATTGGATGACTGGTTGACGATCACGCCACCACCGCGCGCTGCAAGGTGCGGACGTACCTCGTAGGCGAGGCGCGCCAGTGAGGCGACATTGACGTGGAGCAGCGCGTCCCAATCCTCGAAAGGCATGGACAGCGGGTTCCACTTGCCGCGCGCCAGACCGGCATTGTTGACCAGGATGTCGATGCCGCCCAGATCGCTTGCGGTCCGCGCGACGCCGTCCGTGATGTCCTGCTGGCTGGCAACGTCGAGACCGAAGCCGATGACCTTGCCGTGCACGGACAGATCCTCGGCAGCCTTTACCGCCCCTTCCTCGTCGATATCGGTCAGTGCGACCTGCGCGCCTTCCTTCACCAGAGCTTCAGCGTAGGTATAGCCCAATCCCGTCGCCGCGCCTGTTACCAGCGCAATCTTGCCGTTCAGTCCCAGATCCATCTACCGTCTCCCTTGCATGGTCATGACTGTTTCATTTCAGGAGGTATATGCGCCTGTGATGGCTATGCAATCTCCCGAGAGAAAGCTAACCCGCTGCGGTATGCGCAATAAAGATGTGATCGAAGACTGGATTCGTCTCTCCGCAGCCGCAGGTTTCCTGTGGCTGGAAGCTGCCACTGTCATCTGGCTTCGAACCTCGATGCTGGTGACGCTTCGTCCCGGCTCGCGCGACGAGGCGATCCGCATGGTCGCCGAGAAATTCAAGGGCAATGCCGATCTGGCCATGAAGTTTGCGGCAGCCCGCCCGAAATCGGCGCGGCAGGCGACGCGCCTTTCGATCAACCATTATGGAAGCCTGGTGCGCGCGAACAGAAAGCGCCTTGTCGACAGGCGGTTGGCGCGACGTCTGGTGAACTGAGCCGAGGCGTTGGTTCAGTAGATCGCCGCGAATTGCGCAGGTTTGGTGTCGGGTTCTGGCTCGGCATTGAGCACTTCCGACACGATTTGTTTGTGGTCCTGTGCGTCGTTCAGCCCGTAGTTGACTGCGACGTAGACAGGTTCGCCTGCTTCTGCGGGTTGTGCAGCAGCCAGTTCGCGTTCCTCGCCAGCGAGACCGAACTCGCCCCGGTGCTCCAGTGGGCCTACGGGCCTCGAAGGATCGAGATCGACAGGCGGCGCCACCGCGAATTGCCAGGTCGGCCCCGGTTCGGCATCGTGTTCTTCCTGGGAAGCAGCGGCCCAAGGTGGTGGCGGTGCGGCGACCATCTGTGTCGGCACCACGGCCGAAAATCCGATGCCCATCGCGACGGCCATGCCTATTGCGGCGGGAAATGCGATGCGAGCTTCCATCGTTTCGGCCTTTCCGAATTTCGTGCAGTTCGCTGCCCTCAACGCTCCATTGTGGGCAGATGTTCCCGGCTTGTGCGGCACACCGGTGGGGAGTAACCCTTTGATCCATGGAAGACACAGCGACCGTCGCCCCGGTTGGACCATTGGCACCGGCTCCGGCATCGGGCGGCCTGACCGGCCTGCCGGCGTGGAAGATTGCCGACATGGTGGCGGCTGGAGAGCTCTCGCCAGTCGACATTACCGAGGCTTTCCTCTCCCGGATCGCGCAGCTTGACGGCGAAGTTCGCGCCTTTCGCACGGTGGCTGCCGATGCAGCGCGAGAGGCGGCGCGGGAGGCAGAATCTGCCGTTCGTGAAGGGCGCCCGCTCGGCCCGCTGCACGGCGTACCCCTCGCGCTCAAGGAGCACATTCCGGTTGCGGGATGCAATTACTGGAACAGCTTCGACGGTTCGCATGCGATAGCGGAGCGCGACGGCATAGAGGCCGAGCGCCTTCGCGCGGCAGGGGCCATCCTGATCGGCACGACTGTTGCCGGGATCACCGCCAGGGAATTCGGTGCCGAACGCGGCCAGCCGGAAAATCCATGGGACAATTCGCGCGTTTGCGGCGACAGTTCTTCGGGCTGTGCAGCGGCAGTATCGGCGGGTCTGGTCCCGGCAGCCGTTGCCGTCGACGGTCTCGGTTCGACCCGGCTTCCTGCGGCATTCTGCGGCCTCGTCGGCCTCAATCCGACGCGCGGGCGGATTCCCTGGACAAGCTGGTCGGCGATCAATCCGCGCCTGATGTCCAATGCTGGCCCGCTGACGACGAACCTGCGCGATGCTGCGCTCATCATGTCGGTTCTGGCTGGTCCGGACGGGCGCGACCTGATGAGCCGGCCCGATGCGCCTCCCGATTACTTTGCCGGTCTCGGCATGGGTCTCAAGGGCCTGAACCTTGCCTGGAGCGCCGATCCTTTCGAGGCGAGCGAGCGGGCAGGAGCTCAGGCGGCGGAAGTGATCGCAGTGGTCAGAGATGCGGCCCGATGGCTCGAGGCGGGCGGAGCGCGCCTGACCACGATCAGCGACCGCCTCGAAGGCGCCGGACAGGCGGCCCTCGCAATTCTCGGGGCTGACCGCACCGTGGCCAGCCGGACCGAAGCTCCTCCAGAAGTCGTCAGGTCTGCCAAGGAAGGTCGCAAGCAGGCTATCGACTGGTTCAATGCCCTTTTCGAACGGTTCGACGTTTTGGTTACGCCGACGATCCAGTACGTCGCGCCGACGCGCGAGGAATGGGCGCAGGCCTGGGCCGATCCCGGCTACATGCTCACCTATGCCGCTCATACTGCCGCTTCCAACCTGACGGGCTTTCCTGCCCTTTCCGTTCCGGCAGGACTGGTGCAGGGCATGCCGGTCGGCGTGCAGTTCTGGGGGCCGCCGGACAGTGAAGCCATGCTCTTCCGGATCGCCGAAGCATTCCTGAATTCAAGAGTCGCACCATGAGGAAATTGTCTGCCCTGACACTGGCCTGCCTCGTTGCCGGATGCCACGCGGGCGGTGACGCGGGCTTGCCGGGCGACAGCAATGACCATGCACCGTTCGCCGGGATATCCACCGACGAAACGATCCATTTTACGGGAACCGAACCATTCTGGGGCGGCAAGATGCAGGGTGACGAGTTTGTCTACACCACGCCCGAAAATCCCGAAGGAACGGCTATCGCGGTCAAGCGTTTCAACGGGAGGGCCGGTCTTGGCCTATCGGGCCAGCTCGACGGGAAATCGTTTGATCTGACCGTCACGCAGGGCAAATGTTCCGACGGGATGTCGGACCGGACCTACCCTTTCACCGCGACCCTTCTTGTCGGGGGCGAGACACGAATGGGATGCGCCTGGACTTCGTAATGGTACTATGCCCGGCACCACGACCGGTTTGAAAAGGAGATGGATCATGAAACCAGCATGGCCAGTGGCTACAGCACTTCCGGTTATGTTGCTCGCCGGATGCGCAGCCAATGACGCACCAGCGACGACGACAGCTGCTGAAGACGGGCGGGACTGCTTCTTTCTCTCACAAGTCAATGGTTTCAGCGATGCCGGGAAGAACAGGGTCAACGTCAATGTCGGTCCGGGCAGGACATACGAGTTCGAGACTTTCGGCAGCTGCCCGGAGCTCAATTACTCGCTCGCTATCGCTTTCGACCAGAAGGGGCCGGGGACGATCTGCAAGGGAATGGACGTCGACCTCATCGTGCCCAGCTCGATCGGGCCGCAGCGTTGCCCGGTCAGGATGATCCGCCGCGTGCCGGAAAAGCCCTGAGCATCATCGATGTTCGTGGCAGCATACTGGTGGGACGTCAGGCCGGGTAAAGAACAGCAGTTTCGCGCGGCCTGGCGGCGGGGAACCGAACTCATTCGTGAAATCTACGGTTCGCTGGGATCGCGTTTGCATCGTGAGGACCGCGATGACGGCACGATCCGTTACGTTGGCATCGCCGAATGGCCGGATCGCGAAACCTGGCAAAGCGCGTTCGACGCAAAGATGGTCTATGACGAGCCAGAAACGCGCGAGGCATTCGTCAATGCCATCTGCGGATGGGCGGATGAACCGCTGCTCCTGCTTGAAGTCACTGACGACTTGCTTGACCGTGATTAATCGTTTCCCGGCCTCCAGTCGGGCGGTGCAAGCTCGAAGCCTGAAAATTCGAACCCTGGCGATACCACGCAACTGACGAGGGTCCACCCGCCGCAGGGCCGTGCTGCCTGCCAGCACCCCTGCGGCACCAATGCCTGAGGCGATTGTCCCGAAAGGACATCCCCGCCGAGCGTGATCTTGCTGACCGGCCCGCCTTCCGCGTTTGCCATCAACAGCGAGAGCGGGTGCCCGGCATGCCATAGCCACAGCTCCGCCGCATCGACGCGGTGCCAGTGCGAGTGCTGGTGCGCCTCCAGCAGAAAATGGATTGCCGTCGCGCTCGCCCGTTCGTCTGTCCGGCTTTCAGCCCGCCAGGTTTCGCGATACCAGCCGCCCTCGGGATGCGGCTCCAGACCGAGCGCGGCGATGATTTGCGAAGGGGTGGTACCGGTGCCGGTCATTCCCGCAGTTTCGCAAAGCCGTTGAATGATGCAAGCTCAGTCAGAGCAAAACGGGGAGAGATCGGGAATGTCAGGCAGGGAAGAAGCGCCATTCGCAGGGGCGAGCGCGATCATTTTCGGTGGCGCGAAAGGGATCGGCAAGGCGGTCGCGCTCGAATGGGCGCGGCGCGGCGCCAGCATCGCGATTGCCGATATCGATCTTGCGGCAGCGCAGGAAACTGCGGATGAAATTATCGAAAGCGGCGGATCCGCCGTCGCGATTGTGGCCAACGTGCTCTCGCAGGATTCGATGCAGGCGGCTGCTGGAGAAGCCGAAGCGGCTTTCGGTTCGCCCGACATCGTGATGAACAATGTCGGGGCGATCCTGAACGGCCATCCGCTCGATATCCCGGTCGAGGAGTGGCACCGGATTTTTGAGCTGAACTATTTCTCTATCGTGCGCAGCAACGCGATTTTCCTGCCTGCCATGTTGAAACGCGGGTCCGGCCATGTCGTCAATACCGCGAGCTTCGCTGGGCTCTATCCCTATGCAGCGGGGCGCATTCCCTATGCCTCGTCCAAGGCAGCGGTGATCTCGATGAGCGAAAACCTCGCGCTGCTGCTCGAACCGCAGGGGGTGCGGGTGAGTTGCTTCGTGCCCGGTCCGGTCATGACCGCCATTGCCGAGGGCATGAAGGACTGGACGCCCGATCTTCCGATGTATGGGCCGGGAAGCGAGACGTCCTTGCTCGACACGCACACCGCAGCGAGAGTGCTTGCTGACGGGATGCGCGACGGGCGCATTCTGATTCCCACTGATCCGGTTGCTTTCGATATCATCGCGCGCCGCGCCGCCGATCCCGATACGTTCACGCGGGGCAAGATCGCGAGCTTTGCTTCCGGGGATGTCGGGATGCCGAAGTTCGAGTGAGGCAGGCCTGAGCCTTCACTCCATCATCCAGAAGATGCCCCATGCAAGGCCGGTGGCGGCAATGAAAAGCGGCCAGGACCAGTAGAAATCCACGCTCTGGATCGAGACGTGGTGGATGTTGAGCCAGGCGCCCCTCGAACCGTTGGAGCCCATGATGATGCAGACCAGCCAGGTCAGAATGGAGCCCGGCAGAAGTGCCTTGAAGAAAGACATCGGCTTACCCTGTTTGCCTATTCATCATCGCACATAGCAGCGGGTTGCTAAAGAAGTGCTGATGCCAGGGTTCAGACTTTTCCACGCCGAAGGATCGCTGCAGCCGCCTTTTCGGCGATCATCATGACAGGCGCCGCCGTATTGCCCGAGGTGATCGTCGGCATGGCCGAGGCATCTACGACGCGAAAGGCGTCGAGGCCCATGACCCGAAGTTCGCTGTCGACCACGCGGCCCATCGCGGCGGTTCCGGCCGGATGGAAGATTGTCGTGCCGATTGCGCCAGCCGCCTCGCGCAGGTCTTCCTCGCTGTCCAGTGCAGCGCCGGGCCGCAGTTCTTCGGGCGCATAGCGGGCGAGGGCGGGCTGCTCGACGATCCGCCGTGTGATCCGGATCGACTGGGCAGCGACACGCAGGTCTTCCTCGCAGGAAAGGTAGTTGGGGCGGATTGAAGGGGGCGCATTCGGGTCGGCGCTGACGATCCGGCTGGTGCCACGGCTCTCCGGCCTGAGGTTGCATACGCTGGCGGTGAAAGCAGGGAAGGGGTCGAGATCGCCGCCGAAGGCTTCGAGGCTGAGCGGCTGGACGTGGTATTCCAGATTGGCGCTGCCCATGTGCGGATCACTCCTGACGAACATGCCGAGCTGGCTCGGCGCCATAGCCATCGGGCCAGTGCGGCGCAGCAGATATTCAAGGCCGATCAATCCCTTGCCCAGCAGAGTCGAGGCACGCTGGTTGAGGGTGGAGACGCCCGAAACCTTCCATGCGCAGCGGATCTGCAAATGGTCCTGAAGGTTCGCGCCGACCTGGGAGTTGTCCAGAATGGTGGCGATGCCGAGAGCGGACAGGTGCGATGCCTCGCCGATGCCGGACCGTTCGAGCACGGCAGGCGAGCCGATCGCGCCCGATGCCAGCAGGACTTCCCCGCTGGCCCGTGCCATGCGCTGTTCGCCGCCGACGAGATAGCGCACACCCGTCGCGCGTCCCTGTTCGATCATGACCCGGTCCGCATGAGCGCCAGTGACGACCTTGAGGTTCGCACGGCTGCGAACCGGCTTGAGGAAAGCGTCGGCTGCGCTCCAGCGCCAGCCCTTGCGCTGCGTTACCTGAAAATAGCCGACGCCTTCGTTGTCTCCCGTATTGAAGTCATCGGTGGCAGGCACGCCATATTCAATTGCGGCATCGCGGAAAGCGTCGAGGATGTCCCAGCGCAGGCGTTGCCTCTCGACTCGCACTTCGCCGCCGCTGCCGTGGAATTGGCTTTCGCCCGCAAAGTGATCCTCGGCCTTGCGGAACAGGGGCAGCACGTCATCCCAGCCCCAGCCTGCATGGCCCGCCTGCCGCCAGCCGTCATAGTCGGCCGCCTGTCCGCGCATGTAGATCATGCCGTTGATCGAGGAGCATCCACCCAGCACCTTGCCGCGCGGGTATTTGAGCGAGCGGCCGCCAAGCCCGGCTTCCGGCTCGGTCGACATGCACCAGTCGGTACGCGGGTTGCCGATGCAGTAGAGGTAGCCGACCGGCACCTTGACCCAGACATAGTTGTCGCTTCCGCCCGCTTCGAGCAGCAACACTCGGTTGCGCGGATCGGCGCTCAGGCGGTTGGCGAGCACGCATCCCGCGCTGCCGCCGCCGACTATGATGAAATCGAATTCCTCCATCCCGGTGCAGCTAGGCGCGGCACGCCCTTGCGATCAAGCACGAACCCACTTGCCGCAACTTGCCGCTGCCCGTTAGACCTGTCGGAAATCACTGGGAGAGAAGCGATAACAGTACCCGCACTCGGCAAACTCGGCGTCTGGTCTTCCGAACTGCGCTGGTCGCAGGAACCGGGCAGCGAACAGTTCGCGCGCGATCTCGAAGGCATGGGCTACGGCGCGCTGTGGATACCCGGCGGTTTCGACGACAAGGTGCTGGAGGATGTTTCGCGCCTGCTCGCCGCGACGGAAAAGGCGGTGATCGCAACCGGCATCCTCAACCTCTGGAAATACGAGCCTGCAGCCGTGGCCGACTGGTTTGCGGGCCTGTCTGACACGCACAAGGCGCGCACCATGATCGGCATCGGCATCAGCCATTCGGCGCTGATCGGTGAGGACTATGCAAGGCCGCTCGCCAACACGCGCAAGTTCCTCGAAGGGCTGGAAGCGGCTGGCATGGCGATGGACAACACCAGCCTTGCCGCGCTCGGCCCGAAGATGGTGGCGCTGTCCGGCGACAGGACGGCGGGCGCGCATCCCTATCTGGTCGATGCCGAACACACCCGCCGGGCGCGGGAAATCCTCGGCCCCGGCAAGCTGCTCGCGCCCGAACAGGGCGTGGCATTCGGTGCGGACGCGGCGCAGGCGCGCAAGACCGCGGCTACCGGGATCGGTTTCTACAATACGCTGCCCAACTACCGGAACAACTGGCTGCGGCTGGGCTACAGCGACGAGGAAATCGAAAACGACGCAGATCGCTTCATCGATGGCATCGTGGCCTGCGGCGAGGTCGCGACTATGGCGGGGCGCGTGCGCGAACACTGGCAGGCAGGCGCGGACCATGTTTGCGTCCAGATCATCTCGGCGGAAGGCGAGAACGATTTTGCCACGCTGACCGACCGGTTCAGGCGCATCTCCGAAGCTCTGGCCTGAACGGGTCGCACACAGATCAACGCAATTTGTGCGCCGACAGGAACAGCAGTTCGCGAAGCTGCTTCTCCTCGGGCAGAACCAGCCCCGAAAGATCGGCCAGTCCGACGATTTCGTCTTCTCCCTGGCAATTGGCGAGATTGACAACCTTGCCCTGTATGCGCCGGTCCTTCGCGAGTGAATAGAAGGGTTTGACGACCGGATGCTCGAAGTCTTCGGGATCTTCGTCAATGACCATGGCAATCCTTTCGCTCCGCAATCTCACGAATGATCCCACCGGATAGACGCCGACCGTCTCGACGAAGAGTTGCAGGATTTCGGGATCAAAGGCGTTGCCCATTGACTGCAACGCGCGGACTGCTTCTCCAGGGTCGAGGGCCGATGCCGTTTCGCTGTCCATCAAGAGGTAGTCGAACGTATCGCAGATCGCGGCCATTCTCCCGAACCGGCTAATCTCTTCACCGGAAAGCCCACCGGGAAAGCCGCTGCCATCGATGCACTCGTGATGCTGGAGGCAAGCGTCGAGCACGCTTTGCGGAATGCCTCCTGCCGCGACCAGAGCGTTGAGCCCCAGCGCCACATGCTGTCTCCAGACGAGCGGATCGGCATTGCGATAGTCTCCGTTCGCTGGCGCGGGGTCGGCCGGCAGGTAGTTCGTGCCGATGTCGAGAAAGAGCCCGGCCAGCCCGGCCTCGCGCGTTTCGATGGCGTCGAGGCGCATCTTGCGAGCGAGCGAGATCATCAGGGCGCTGACCGCCAGCCCGTGCCGGTAGACGTATTCGTTGGTCAGCTTGCAACGCATCAGGCCGCTGAAGGCATGGGGGTTGCGTTGAACCGAAGAGTAGATTTCACGGACGACCGGCTCGACTGCGCCCACGTTGATTGACTTGCCGAGGCGGGCATCCACGAACACGCGCGCCAGGCCCTGCCTTGCCGATTTCGCAAGACCCTTCGCGGCAGCGACCTCGCGGGCCATGTTTCCTGATCCCGCCGTCTTCAGGCCGAAAGACCTGCGCGCGGCCGGGGCAGCGATCCGGGAAGCCGGGCGCGACGACAGGCCTGCTCTTGGCGCCGTCAGGTGTGCTGCCATCGGTGCAGGTGCAGGGGTTGGCGGCACAGAGGGCATCACGTCCCTGCCTTTTGCAGTGTCGATCACAACGCCGCGTAGTCCGCTCAAGCGGATTTCTTGCAGGCTTTCCTCGTCGTCAAGCAGGAAGCGGGATTTCCAGAAGGGATGGTCGAACCACCTGGCCTCGAACTTGTGAATGAACATGCCCAATTGCACGTCCGAAACGGCTATACTTTTCAGCATCTTGAAGCCCCTGGAGACGAATATTCGCTTTGGCGTTCGTAATGGGAGACCTGCATTTCCCGAGCGTGATGGACCTCCTCTGTAATTTCCCTGAGATGAGGAGCGGCGCGGATCCTGATTTTCGCTGTCCTACAACCACGATCTTGTGACATGGCGCGTTCCCGCAAAAGGAACATACCATGAACATGATCGTCTTCAATCGCAAGCCAGTGTTCGATGCGGTTCGGCATTTGATCGGACGCGGTTTCACCCGGTCCGAAGTCGAACTTCTCGACCGGGCGATCGACCTCGGCCTCGACATTGCCGATGCGGTGGGCATTCCCGAACTGGGCAGTCTCTCCGCGCATTTCGAAAGCGGGGGGCGTGGCGCGGGCACGGTGTCTGGCGGGCAGAACGACCCCGGCGGCGTGTCCTATGGCACCTACCAGCTTTCCTCGCGCACCGGCACGGTAGCCCGCTTCATGGAATCGGAGGGGGGCGACTGGGCGCGGCTTTTCGGCAAGGCAGTTCCCGGCAGTGCGGCTTTCTCGCGAGTCTGGCGTGACGTGGCAGAGCGCGAGGCTCAGGCATTCGAGGCTGCGCAGCACGCCTTTATCGAACGTACGCACTACCGCCCCGCTGTGGCAGAGGTGCTCAAGCAAACCGGTCTCGATCTCGATAGCCGCCACAGGGCAGTGCGCGATGCCACCTGGTCCGTAGCTGTCCAGCATGGCGGCGCGGCGCGGATTCTCGCCAGCGCGGTCCATGTCGCAGACCTGGAAGGATCGCGCGACGAAGCCGGTCGATATGACCGCAATCTCGTCAACGCGGTCTATGCGCAGCGCAGCGCCTATGTCCTGCGCGTTGCCGGCAGAGCCAGCGCGGCAAGCGCGCGACTGCTGCGGTCCATCGTCGGCAATCGCTATCCGGCGGAGCTGAGGGCGGCGCTGGCGATGCTCGACGGGGACTGACCGGCCGATCTTCCTTGTCTGGCGTTTCGCGCGGGGCGATAGGACAGTCATGCGAAATGTGACGATATGGCTCGCCGCTGGCCTGTTGGCGGCTTCTGCAGCCCCGGCGAATGCCCGTACTCCCGAACAGATTGCCGAGTCCGCTCTGCGGGCGGCGCCGGTCTGGGACGGGCACAACGATGTGCCGATCCAGCTTCGCGGCCGGTTCGGCAATGTCATCGAGCATTTCGACTTCGAGGATACGACCAATACCGGCGGCGACGAGGGCGACGGCAGCTTCAAGGGCCGGGTGATGCAAACCGATCTCGCCCGGCTGCGCAAGGGGCATGTCGGGGCGCAGTTCTGGTCGATTTACGTTGTCGCCGACATGCCTGAGCCTGAAGCGGTGCGGGCGACACTGGACCAGATCGACGTGACACGGCGACTGATCGCGAAATATCCGCGCGAGCTGTCGCTGGCGCTGACCAGCGCCGATGTCGCCCGTGCCATGCGGCAGGGCAGGATCGCTTCGCTAATGGGCGTGGAAGGCGGCCATTCGATCGGCTCGAGCCTTGGCGTGCTGCGCCAGATGTATGCGCTGGGTGCGCGCTACATGACCCTGACCCATTACAAGCACGTCCCGTGGGCCGACAGCTCCAACGAGCCGCCGAAGAACGATGGCCTGTCCGATTTCGGCAGGCAGGTCGTGCGGGAGATGAACCGGCTCGGCATGATCGTCGACCTGAGTCACACCAGCGAGGGAACCATGATGGACGCGCTCGATGAAGCGAAGGCGCCGGTCATGTTCAGCCATTCGGGCGCGCGCGCGCTGGTCGATCATTCGCGCAATGTGCCCGATGCAGTTCTGCGGCGCTTGCCGGAAAACGGCGGAATCGTGATGGTGATCGGCTATCCGGGCCATCTCAGCCGCGAACGGCAGCTATGGGGCGCGGCCATCGATGCGGAAACGGCGCGGGCCAAGGCGCTGCATCCCGACGACCTCGCTGCGCAAAAGACCGATATCGACGCCTGGCTTAAGGCCAATCCAGAGCCGCGCGCCACCGTGTCGCAGATGGCGGACCATATCGACCATATTCGCAAGGTAGCGGGAATCGACCACATCGGCGTGGGTGGTGATTACGATGGTATGCGGCGTGGACCCAATGGCATGGAGGACGTGTCAGGTTATCCCTTGCTGTTCACGGAACTGGCGCGGCGTGGATACAGCCGGTCCGACCTCATGAAGATTGCGAGCGGCAACATGATGCGCGTGATGCGCGCGGTCGAGAGATACGCTGCGGCCCATGCGTCCGATTTGCCGATCGAGACGCCGCTTCCCGCCATCGAGGACTGACTTCAGGGCCGCGCCTCGATGCGTCCGAGAAACCGGAAGAAGAACGCGGTCGACCAGCCGAGCAGGATCATGCCGGCAATGCTTTCGAAGGCGCCAAGCAGTTTCCAACCGTGGGCGATGAGGTCATCGTTGTAGCCAACGGTCGAATAACTCATCGTCGAATAGTAGATCGCCGTTTCCACACCGTGGATCGCGCCGAGCGCCAGATAGAGCATCGCATAGGCCCAGATCTCTATGCCGTGCAGTGCGATGAGCCCAAGCACGAGCGCGAAGGTGAACAGCACGCCCCGGACCGAAAGGGCCGATATGCGCGAATGTCGTTCCTCGCTCGTCTCGATCCGCAGCGCCTTGTCCAGGGCGAACAGTCCGGTGCCGTGAATTGCCACGCAAATGACAATCAACACGGTCGATAAGGCGAACTTTGTGAGAAGGTCTGGCTCCATCGTGGCCCTTGCATATGCCGATGGCCAAGCCAGTGCCAAGCACCAAGTTTGCTAGACGGTTTCAGCCGATGACAGGAACACTTGCGCTAGAATCCAGTGCGGCCGGACTATCTCAAGGCGCGGAATCGCTTCCTTACGCGGCCGCGCGCTGTTCAATCGACTGATTGTCCTGCGCATCGCTGGTGTGCAAGGCACCCGTGATCCAGATGAGCGAAAGCGCCGCGATGGCGAGAATCAGGCTGATGGCGAGGACATAGCGCACGATGTGCGGCGTCGAGCCAGCGCGTGCCTCGTCCTCGTTGACGTGAATCTCGGTTCCGTGACGTTCCATGGTAAACTCCCGTTACGATTGGTTCGTTCGGGAATGAAACGTCCGGCAGCCGACTGCGTTCCATGCGCGAGACATGGCCTGTCGGACAGGTGAGGCGTTACGGCGCCGGAACGCGCTATCGATCAGCCGGTTTCGGCTCCGGCCCCCTGGATCCTGTAAGGCCGCTCTACATCGTCTGCCTTGCTGTGCCATGCGCCGGTAATCCAGACCAGCGAGAGCACCGCAATCGCGATCAGCAGGCTGAACATGAGTACATAGCGCACGCCGTGGTTCTTCACGCCGCCGCTGGCTTCCGTAGTCGTTACGTGGGTTTCTTCTCCGAACCGCTCCATCAGGCAACCTCCATCGCTCGCGAGGCGACGCATGGCATGCATGAGGTAAGGGTCGCGGATCAGCGAGCCTGCGCCTCGCCTGTTATGCCCACAACGATACAGTAACTCGCCGGTTCGTTCAATCGCGCAGCAGTTCGTTGATCCCGGTCTTGGAACGGGTCTGCGCATCCACGGTCTTGACGATCACTGCGCAATAGAGCGAGGGGCCGGGCGTGCCGTCTGCGAGCGGCTTGCCGGGCAGGGCGCCGGGCACCACGACCGAATAGGGCGGAACACGGCCGATGTAGATCTCGCCGGTCGCACGATCGACGATCTTGGTCGAAGCGCCCAGGAACACGCCCATCGAGAGCACCGAACCTTCGCCGACGATCACGCCTTCGGCCACTTCGGCACGCGCACCGACGAAGCAGTTGTCCTCGATCACGACCGGGTTTGCTTGCAGCGGTTCGAGCACGCCGCCAATGCCTGCGCCACCTGAAATGTGGCAGTTCGCGCCGATCTGCGCGCAGGAGCCGAC
>JAGREN010000046.1:18080-29578 GCA_020446505.1 Novosphingobium sp.
GACATAGGCGCCGAGATTGACGAAGCTGGGCATCAGCACGACGCCCTTTGAGATGTGGGCGCTGTGGCGCACGACGGCGCCAGGCACGACGCGGATACCGGCTTCGCGGAAGCGGGCATCGTCCCAGCCCGTAAACTTGAGCGGCACCTTGTCGAAGGCAGGCGCACCGGCTGAGCCACCTTCCATCACCGCGTTGTCGTTGAGGCGGAACGAGAGCAGCACGGCCTTCTTCAGCCACTGGTTGACCTTCCAGCCGCCGTTGCCATCGGGCTCGGCCACACGGCCCTTGCCCGAATCGAGCATTTCCAGCGCCTGTTCGACGATTGCGCGCACGTCGTCGCTTGCCGGCGTGACGGTATCGCGGGCGTCGAAGGCCTTTTCGATGGCGGTTTCGAGGTCGGACATGGGTATTGCTGCTCCCGCTCGGGCTGTTGTGGTTCGGCGCAGCGCCTAACCGCTGCGACGCAGCCCGGCAAGAGTGCAAGGCGGCGTGGCCAAGTTCCGCGGGGATCACGGTTGGGCTGTCAAAGGCCCCGGCGAGGCGCGAGGACGCAGGGAAAGTGGGCCTTTCTCAAGGCCGAGCAACGCTGCCGGGGCCTTTGACAGCCCAACCCCTGCGGGGCTGGATCAAAAATCGCCATTTCGGCGTCGGCTCGGCTTGAAATATCGACATACTCCTTCACCTCGCCTTCTGGAACTGGCGATTTTTGCTTCCAGCCGTGACCGCGCGGAACTTGGCCACGCCGCCTATTTCAGATCCGCACCCCCGCGCAGATCGTCCGTGATGTCCTTGAGGTTGGGATAGCGATTGCTGGAGGCGAAGAAGAACGTGCGATCGGGCTTCATCGGCATGTGTGCGCCGAACGAGTGATTGAGGATAACCGGATAGGTATTGATCGCCGAATTCATCGCACCAGTCGATTTCCCGTCGGCATGGCGGATCGCCAACAGGATGCTGGTCTTTTCGCGCTGATCGGCAAGCGAGACGGAGGGTCGCTTTTCGCCCTTCTTGTAGACCACCGGATGTTCCGGCTCGTCGACCACAAACGGAGCAGGGTAGGGGCCTTCATCCGAGTGGATCACGATGGTTGCCGGACGCGGACCTGCGAGGATCGTGTCGATCAGCGAGAGCAGTTCGCGGTTGGCGAAATGAATCTGGCCGACGTAATCGTCGCGACGGGAATTGCGGCTGGCTTCCGCCAGATCCTGACACGAACCGTCCGCCTTGAGCGTATAGGGCGGGTGCGGCACGAGGAAGTGCGCGAACACCATCTTGCGACCCGGCTCTGCTGCGACCTTGCGCAGCTCGGCGAACTTGTACTTGGCGCGCTCGCACTGCTCGCGCCTTCCGTCGGTGAAGGGCACATGCAGCAGCGCGCCGATCACCCCGGGAACCGACTGGCCGATGATGATGCGCGGGTATTCGGACAGTTTGCGGTAATTGATATCCCGATCTGCCAGCGCGTTATCGAAGGTGACGTCGGCCCAACTGCTGGAGAAGATGAATTCGTAGCCCTGCTTCTTGAAGAAGTCGAAAGCGCGGCTGTGTTCGATCGCGTCGAACATCGGGACGATGTCTTCCTGATTGCCCAGCTTCGGCGTGTATTTGTCGAGATAGGAGGCATTCAGGGTCGAGGCGAGCGAGATCGGCGTCATCGCGTAATTCGAATAGGCATCGTCCGCGACATCGAAACCGCGTGCGCGCAGGGCTTTGACGAAGTCCGAGTTGTCGAAATGATAGGCGCGCTTCAGCGTGGTCGCACCTGCGTAGCGGTCCATTACGATGTGCCACACGTCCGGGCTATTGGCGTCGGCCTTGCCGGGGAAAGCCGCGAAAGTCTGCTGCGGGTCCGGGCGTCCGTTCTCCAGCTTCACTTCCTGCCTTGTGACCTGAGCAATGTAGAAGAGAGCCGGAAGCCAGACGACAAGATTTGCGATGCCGTTTGCCCTTGAAAGCCTGACGTCGTCCCTGGGGATTCTGCGTGATATGTCCCAGGCGAGCAGCGCGCCCACCGCAAATGCGGCAAGGAGTACCCAGGTATTCGTGCTGAAAGCACGGACGAATGTGGGGAAATAGAGCGCGTATCCCGTCCACACGAGCGCGATCAGCGATGCGCGCATCCACGATTTGACGAAATACCTGACGACCACGACCAGAGCCGCGACAATTGCCAGCAGCACGAGGATCGTCGGCAGAACGTCCGCGTAGGTGAGATAGTACTTGTTGAAGCCGCTTTGCCATATCGGCAGCCCGACGAGGATCGGGATTGCCAGCGGTGCGATGGGCAACCGTCCCAGCCGGCTCAACAGGTTAGCCATGGATCAGGTCCGGTCGTAGCGCAGCAACAGGCGGTTGCTGCCCTCGATGCGCACCTTTTCGACCACGCGTGCGCGTGCGCCAACATGCGCCACGAAGGCATCCTCGGTGTAGTCGGGGAAGATGTCTTCGCGGGTGGAGAGCAGCTTGCGAACCATGGCATCGCCCTTGTCGGGAAATTCGATTATACCCGTGGGAGCGAGCGAAACCAGCCAGTCGACCGCCATGTCGAGCGGAATGTTCCGCGCGATGGCGAGGTGGTGGATGAAGGCGAGGGCGACCATCGAATCGGCCTCGGCACGCTGGTTGAAACTCTTGCGCTCGGCACTGGCCCAGCCCTGGGCCGGGCTCGGGTTGGTGGCGTCGAGCCACAGCGGCAGGACCGGCGCTCCGGCCTTGTCGAAGCGGGCGAATGCCGCTTCGAGAGCGCCGAAATCGAAGTCGAAGCCGACGACGCTCTTTGCGCCGTGATCGAGTGCGGTCTGCGAATAGTCGCCGCTGTTGCAGCCGATGTCGAACAGCTGGTCCGGCTGGACCTCGCTGGCGAGGCGGCCGACGAAGGCGTGCTTGATGGCGCGCTTGTCTGCGTCGTAGCTGTTGTTGGTGTCGTAATCGCCCCAGACGGTGTTGGAGGCGGGCAGCGACAGACCGGCGATGTAATCGCGCAGGCCCATCAGAATGCCTTCGAAGCCCTTGCGATTGAGCTGGCGCTCCTTGCCATCTCCGCTGCCGTTACTGCCGCTGATCGCGCGCTGTTGCAGCTTGGCCTGCGCGACGACATGGGCGAGCACCGTGAACGACAGCTTGTCGCGCCATGACAGCAGCGGAAGCAGGTCTTCCGGCGCAATGCCTTCGAGACTGCCGCGATACCAGGAATTGGGCGCAATGCCCTTCTTGCTCCACAGCAGCAGCGGATTGAGGAACTGCATGGCGAACTGGCGCTGGCCGATCCACGGCTGGCCTTCGGTGTAAGGCACAATCGAAAGGTGATCGATGAACACCGGCTTCGTGTGGCGGAACTGCACGTTGTAGGCAGTCGCGTCCGAAAGCGTGAAGCCGTCGGCCAGCAGCGAAAGCTGGAAATCGAGGTGGAACAGCGCAGCCGCCTTGAGGGCCGAAAAACACCATTCGTAGGGATAGGAGACGAAATCGAGCCTGGGATGTTCGACGACGTGGCATGGCTGCGGGTCGATCCCTGCGAGCATGCCGGTCTCGGTCTTTTCCATGCCGAGCAGGTGGGACCGTTCGATGGAACGCTCGAAAATGCCGGCCGAAAGAGCGGCTTCGAAGGGCTCGCGGCCAGCTTCGAAGATCGCGCGGAACACGCGCGCGTCCTTGATCACGACCCGCCCTGACGGGTCGCGGTAGGAACCGGGATCGTACAGCATTACTCGGCCGTGTCGCTCGAACCGCTCTCGACCTTGTTGCGCGAGAACAGGTTCTTGACCTTCTGGATGTAGGCCTTGCCCGTCACGATGTAGGCGGCGAACAGGCCAACCAGCGCCTGGAAGGCGATGCTGACGCTGGCGGCGTCGAGATAGGCATGCGCAGCGGTCAGCGGCAGCGCGGCCGAGACAGCCATCAGCACCAGAAAGCGGTTGAGAAACCCCATGGAATAGTCCCCTAAGCCAGCAAACACAGTTGGAGACATGACACCAACCGGGCGTGTCCAAGAGGTAGCCAAATATCCTTACTTAATGGTTAAGCGGCACAGGGGTTGGATGGCGTGATCTGCCGGTATTCCAGCGGTTTCGGGGCGGTTGGACCGGCCTGGTATCAATCCGGGCGCATCAGGTCGCGAACGAAGTCGATAAGCCCGGTCTGGCGTTCGATCCTGAGCCGTTCCGCGTCAAGAATCGCCCGGACCTTGTGATAGCAGGCGTCGATATCATCGTTGACAAGCACATAGTCATAGGCGTCCCAGTGACTGATCTCGTCGCGCGCGCGGGCCATGCGCCCCTCGATGACTTCGTCGCTGTCGGTGCCGCGCGATTTGAGACGGTGACGCAATTCGTCGAGGCTGGGCGGCAGAAGGAATACGGGTACGACATGCACGCGGATGTGTTGCCGCAGTTGCTGGGTGCCCTGCCAGTCGATATCGAACAGGAAATCCTGACCTTCGTTCAGAGCCTGCTCGATCTGGGCGCGAGGGGTTCCATACATGTTGCCGAACACTTCTGCATGTTCGAGGAACTGCCCCTCTGCCACCATTCGGTCGAAAGTCGCCCGGTCAACAAAGTGATAGTCGCGCCCATCGACCTCGCCGGGCCGCATCGGACGGGTCGTCACGGAAACCGACATGCGGATGTGCGGATCGCGCTCCAGCAGCATGCGGGAAATCGTGGTCTTTCCGGCACCCGAAGGTGAAGACAGCACGAACATCAGCCCGCGACGGGCAAGCTCGACGGAAGAGGTATCAGGTAAAGCGGTCTCGGCCATGCCCGCTGATGGCCGCGCCTTCCGGGCAAATCAAGACTCGCCGGCTTCGCCTTTCGCAGCCATGCCCGTAATCTTTGCTTCACCCTTGCGCTCAGCCGTCTTGCCCCGTCGCCGATCGTAGAGCGTCATGGCCAGCAAGCCGCCTCCGACGATTATCGCACCGGGGACCGATCCAAGCGCGAGCCGGGCCGCTGCCGAACCGGCAATCGTTTCGCCGATGGTGCGGCCTTTCAGGATCTGACGCGCCTTGTCCGGCGAATAGCGTTTGCCCAGCAGGCCGCGTTCAAGCCCCTGTCGCACCAGCAGCGCCCCGCCGCGCAGGGCGATGTCGGCAAGGATGAGATTGGTCTTGGGATTGGGGCTGGGGCCGATGAAGCTGGCTGTCTCGACGTCATCGGCCTCGTTGGAGGCCACGGGGACCTCGGCCTTTTCGAGCTTCTTCTTGCTGCGTGTCATCGGGTTCCAGCCATTGCGGGCGGAATTCGGCCCGCTATTTCTTCTTGCCGAAGTCCACGGTTACCACGTTGGAACCGTCTTCACTTCCAGTAACCGGCGAATCGCCGTCGTGTTCCGATGCGTCGTTTTCCCCGCTTTCAGGCGGTTCCTGCACGCCTTCTTCGTCGCTCGCCTGGAACTGCAGCCCGAAATCAACCGCGGGATCGACGAATGCCGTGATCGCGGCGAAGGGAATCGTCAGTGTCGCGGGGATCTGGTTGAAGCTGAGTCTGACGCTGAACCGGTCCTCGTCCACCGAAAGGTCGGAAAACTTGTTCTGCAGGACGATAGTCATCTCGTCCGCGAAACGCTCGCGCAGATGGTCCGGAATATCGACGCCGGCGGCGCGGGTCTTGAATGTGATGTAGAAATGATGGTTGCCGGGAAGATAGCCGCCTGCGGCTTCTACCTCGCCGAGAACGCGTCCGACTACGGCACGCAGGGCTTCCTGCACGATCTCGTCGTAGGGGATCAGGCTGTCGGGCGGTGTTTCAGTCATCGATGCCTAGGTGCGCATCCATGACCTTCCGGTCAAGCGGCATGCTGTGTCAATTTGGTTACATCAGGCGATTTTCCATAGGTTAGCTGATGCGCCAGAGCGTTTCGGCCAGGAAAATTGCAGTCTTCGACCCGATTGATTCCCGCCACGCAGGGTCTATAGCCCGGCCATGCGCACAGCCCGTATCGCTCGCAAGACCCACGAAACCGATATCGTCGTCGAGGTAAACCTCGACGGGACGGGGGCGTTCGACGTTTCCACCGGCATCGGTTTCCTCGATCACATGATCGAACAGTTCTCGCGTCATTCGCTGATCGACATCACCTGCCGGATCGAGGGCGATCTCCATGTCGACCAGCACCACACCACCGAAGACAGCGCCATCGCCATTGGACAGGCGATCTCGCAGGCACTGGGCGACAAGGGCGGTATCGGCCGGTATGGCGCTGCCTATTCGCCCATGGACGAGACGCTGGCGCGGGTGGCGCTCGATATTTCGGGCCGCCCCTTCCTCGTCTGGCGCGCGAAGTTCACGCAGGAGCGGCTGGGCGAGATGGATACCGAGCTGTTCGAGCACTGGTTCCACTCGATCGCGCAGGCAGCGGGCATAACGCTGCACATCGAACTGCTCTATGGTGAGAACAATCACCACATCTGCGAAGGCATCTACAAGGGCTTTGCCCGCGCGATGCGGCAGGCCGTAACCCTCGATCCGCGCAAGGGCGGGGCGATACCATCCACCAAGGGCCAGCTCGGCGGCTGAAGGTACATAATTGATGGCACAGGTTCTTGCCCTGATCGATTACGGTGCGGGCAACCTCCATTCGGTCGAAAGCGCGCTCAAGGCGGCTGGCGCGCCCGACGTCACGGTGACTGCCGATCCCTCGGTCGTGCGCGCGGCGGACCGCATCGTCCTTCCCGGTGTCGGCAATTTCGCCGCTTGCGCCAAGGCGCTGGGTTCGATCCCGCACCTGATCGACGCAATGGAGGAGCGGGTGCAGGTCGGCGGCGCGCCGTTCCTTGGCATTTGCGTGGGCATGCAGCTCCTGGCAACGCGGGGTCTGGAGCATGGCGAAACGCCGGGGCTTGGCTGGATCGCTGGCCAGGTGGAACTGATCGAACGCACCGATCCGGAGATCAAGATCCCGCACATGGGCTGGAACGACGTGGCCCTGACGCCTCATGCAAGGAACCATCCGGCGTTCGAGCCGGGCGAGGCCTATTTCCTGCATTCCTATCATTTCGCTGCCGAGGACGGTCATCATGTTGCCGCCATGACCGATCATGGTGGCGGGCTGGTGGCAGCGGTTGCGCGCGACAATATCCTGGGCGTTCAATTCCACCCGGAAAAGAGCCAGAAGTACGGGCTCGATTTTCTTGCGCGTTTCCTGGAGTGGAACCCATGAGCTTCGCCTACACGCTGAAGAAGAACTTCCGCCGCGCGCGCAAGCTCGTTCACACGGCCAGCACCTCGGGATACCGCCCGGCCATGCGCAGGCGCGTGTTTCCGGCGATCGAGCACGAACCGCTGTTCGCGACATTTCGCTTCGATACGGTGATCGATGCAGGGGCCAATATCGGCCAGTTCGCGGTGACGGCGGTCACGGCCAATCCGCAGGCCCGCGTGTTCTGCTTCGAGCCGATGGCAGGCTGTGTGGAGCGGCTGCGCGGCCTCGCGCAGGACTATCCTCGGCTGGAAATCCACGACTATGGCCTCGGTTCGGAAACTGCCGAGTTCGAGATCAACGTGGCGAGCAATTCCGGCTCGTCCTCGATCCTCGATTTCACCGACCTGCAACTGGAAACCTATCCGGGCGTCACCGTGGTGGGCAAGGAGAAGATCAGGGTCGACCGGCTCGATGCCGTGGCCACGCCGGAGATGACGCAGGGGCGCACCCTGCTCAAGATGGATGTGCAGGGCTTCGAACTCGAAGTGCTGAAAGGGGCCGTGGCGACGCTGGAAAATGTCGAGGCAGTCTATCTCGAAGCCAGCTTCCTGCCGCTTTATGCCGGACAGCCGCTTGCCACCGAACTCATCGTCTGGCTCGACCAGCATGGATTCGGGCTGGCGGCGATCTATAATGTCGATAACGGGGCGGGGGACGTGCCGAGCCAGGCCGACTGCCTGTTCCTGCGCAAGCAGGAAATCGCCGGAGCGCAGGCATGATCGTCTTTCCCGCAATCGACCTGAAAGAGGGCCAGGTGGTGCGTCTCGCCGAAGGCGACATGGACCGCGCCACCGTCTACGGCGACAATCCCGCCGCGCAGGCCATGCTGTTTGCCGAGGCAGGCGCGCAGTTCCTGCACGTTGTCGATCTCGACGGATCGTTCGCCGGCAAGGCGGAGAACCGCGAGGCGGTTGAGGCCATCCTCGAAGCCTTTCCCGGCCATGTGCAGCTTGGCGGCGGCATCCGCACGCCCGAGGCCGTGCGCGGCTGGTTCGAACTCGGCGTCAGCCGCGTGGTGATGGGCACGGCGGCCCTGAAAGATCCGCAATTCGTCAAGGACATGGCGAAGGAGTGGGAGAATGGCATCGTCGTTGCCGTCGATGCGCGCGATGGCATGGTCGCGACGGAGGGCTGGGCCGAAGTGTCCGACGTTCCGGTAATCGACCTGGCTCGCCGGTTCGAGGACGCGGGCGTCGCCAGCTTGCTGTTCACTGACATCGGCCGGGATGGCATGCTCAAGGGCTGCAATGTCGACGCCACGGTGGAACTTGCCCGCCAGACCGACATGCCGGTCATCGCCTCGGGCGGGGTCAAGGGGCTGGACGATATCCGTCTGCTTTCGATCCACGCGAGCGACGGCATCGAAGGCGTGATTACGGGGCGCGCGCTCTATGACGGGCGGCTGGACCTCGCAGCCGCGATCCAGATGGCGGGGAAGGTCGAATGACCGTCCGCATCCGCGTCATCCCCTGCCTCGACGTCGCCAATGGGCGCGTGGTCAAGGGCGTCAACTTCGTCGACCTCAAGGATGCGGGCGATCCGGTCGAGCAGGCGCGCGCCTATGACGAGGCAGGCGCGGACGAACTGTGCTTTCTCGATATCACCGCCAGCCACGAGGCGCGCGGCACCCTGCTCGATATCGTCAGCCGCACCGCCGAAGTGTGCTTCATGCCGCTCACGGTCGGCGGCGGAGTGCGCACCGTGGAAGATGCTCGCGCGCTGTTGCTGGCTGGCGCAGACAAGGTCGCGGTCAATTCCGCAGCCGTCTCGCGCCCCGAGGTCGTCGCCGACATTGCGGGCAAGATGGGCAGCCAGTGCATCGTCGCTTCTATCGACGCGCGCCGGGTTGGCGAGGGGCGCTGGGAAATCTTCACGCATGGCGGCCGCAAGGAAACCGGAATCGACGCGCTGGAACACGCGGTGAAGCTGGCCGGACTGGGCGCGGGCGAACTGCTCGTCACTTCGATGGACGGCGACGGCACCCAGGCGGGCTACGATCTTGAACTGACGCGCGCCATTGCCGATGCCGTTGCGGTCCCGGTTGTCGCCAGCGGCGGGGTGGGCAATCTCGATCACCTGGTCGAGGGCGTGACCAAGGGGCATGCCAGCGCCGTGCTGGCCGCCTCGATCTTCCACTTCGGTACCTACTCGATTGCCGATGCCCATGCTGCCCTGCGTGCGGCTGGACTGCCCGCACGCGGTTAACCACCGGATTCGTCGGGATTATTTACATACCGCGATACCGGGACGCGGACGTTAACCGTTCTGGCCCGCAGGAACAGGTGCTTTTACCGATTGTGGCACGCATCGTGCATTAACCTTTGTGATTGAACACGAAGGGTCGAATTTCCATGCGCTCGATCAAGGCCGCTCTGGCCAGTGCCGCCGCTTTCCTGATGACCGTGGTGCCGGCTTTCGCCTCTGGCGGGTAGGCCGAAGTGCCTGAACCCGATACCATCGCTCTTTTGGCGATGGCCGCCGCAGGGATCATCCTTGGTCGCCGATGGGCCGCGCGGCATCCGCCCAAGGATTGACGAGCCACGCGTCTCGCCGCATGGCAGGCGCACGATGAGCCAGCCCGGAACCCTCGAACGCCTTGAGGCAACCATCGCCGCGCGCAGCGGCGCCGATCCCGATTCCAGCTATGTCGCCAAGCTCAATGCCAAGGGGCTGGGCAAGATCGCGCAGAAGCTGGGCGAAGAAGCTACCGAAGCCGTGATTGCTGCGCTGAGCGAGGATGACGAATCGCTCGTTGGGGAGGCAGCGGACGTACTGTTCCACCTGCTCGTGCTGCTCGGTTACAAGGGCATTCCGCTCGCGGATGTTCTCGCAGAACTGGACCGGCGCGAAGGGACCTCGGGGCTGGTCGAGAAGGCCGCACGAAAAGGGTAAGGACCAGAAATGCCGATCGATCCGCGCGAACCCTATGACGAGAACAACATCTTCGCGAAGATCCTGCGCGGCGAACTGCCGTGCAACAAGGTCTACGAAGACGACTGCGCGCTTGCATTCCACGATATCCGCCCGCAGGCGCCTGTCCACGTCCTCGTCATTCCCAAGGGGCGCTACGTCAGCTGGGACGATTTCACCGCGAAGGCCGACGATGCCGAGATCGCCGATTTCATGCGCGCTGTCGGCAATGTGACCCGCCAGCTAGAGCTTGACGGGCCGGGTTACCGGATCATGGTCAACATGGGCGGCCACGGTCATCAGGAGGTTCCGCACCTCCACGTCCACATTTTCGGCGGACGCCAGTTCTTCCAGATGATCCCCGACTGAGTCGGGCCGTTGCGCAGGCGCGGCGAACCGAGCCCGCGTCTGTGCAGTGTTGGCCGGACCGCCTTTCAACCGCGATGGATCGCCGTTAGAAGCCGCGCAATGTCCGCGCTTCCGGCACCTCCCGCTGGCTCCTTCGATGGCCCGATGCACCGCTTTGCCGTGCGCGCCTATCACGAGGACACCGATGCGACAGGCCGGGTCTATCACGGCACCTACCTGCGCTGGTTCGAACGCGCGCGTACCGACATTCTCGACCTGCTGGGCATAGACCAGCGCGCCGCCATCGAGGCGGGCGAGGGCTTCTATGTCGTGTCCGACGTGTCGCTGCGCTATCTCGCTCCGGCGATGCTCGGCGACGTGGTCGTCATCGAGACGACATGCGATGAGGCGAGGGCCGCCAGCGCCCGCATGACGCAGACCGCCGTTCAGGGCGAGGCAATCCTGTGCGTGGCCTCTGTGCGGGTGGGCTTCGTCGGCCCGGATGGCAGGGCGAAGGCGCAACCGAAATCGTGGCGCGATGCCTTTGCCGCCATAGTATCCGATCAGAAAGGGAATTGATGTCCGACCTTGCGATGCTTGCCGTGGCCGCCGCGCCCCAGCGCCTCAATCCGGTGAAGCTGTTCCTCGATGCCGACATCGTCGTGCAGGTGGTCATGGTCGGACTGTTGCTCGCGGCTGTCGTGGTCTGGGCGATCATCATCGGATTTTCGCTGCGGCTTGGCAGCGTGCGCCGGAAGTGCGCGGCCTACGAGCGTGAGTTCTGGAAGCTGCGCAATCTGGCCAACCTGCGTGAGGACGACGCTTCGGAGCGGGTCGCATCGGGCAGGGTGGCGCTTGCCGGAATCGACGAATGGCAGCGTTCCGTCGCGGTGACGGGCTTCGATCTCGATGGCGCGCGCCAGCGGATCGGCGTGGCGCTCGACGGGGCCGTGGCCGAAGAGGCCGAAACGCTGTCCAACCGGCTGAACTTTCTGGCAACGACCGGCGCGGTCGCCCCCTTCATCGGCCTGTTCGGCACGGT
>JAGREN010000046.1:29587-50815 GCA_020446505.1 Novosphingobium sp.
TCTTCCAGATCGGCCAGCAGCAGAACAGCTCCCTCGCCGTGGTCGCGCCCGGCATTTCGGAGGCGCTGTTCGCCACGGCGCTCGGCCTGTTCGCGGCCATCCCGGCTGTCATCGCCTACAACCGCTTCTCGAACAGCGTGAACCGCTTCGAAGGCAGGCTGCAACGCTTTGCCGACCGTTTCCACGCGCTCGTTTCCAGCCGGCTGGAGCAGCGCTGATGGCGATGGGACTGTCCGGCGGCAACGCGCGGCGCGGCAGACGGGGCAGGGGCGGCCGCGCGCCGATGGCCGAAATCAACGTGACGCCCTTCGTCGACGTCATGCTGGTGCTGCTCATCATCTTCATGGTGACTGCTCCGTTGCTGACCGCAGGCGTTCCCATCGACCTGCCCGACAGCCGCGCCAAGGCCCTCTCCGAACAGCGCGACAAGGTAACGATCAGCCTGTCTCGCGACGGATCGGTCGCGGTGGACGATGCGCAGATGGCGCTGGCGGACCTGCCGGGGGCGCTCGCAGCTCTGCCGCCGGGCGCGAACGGCAAGCCGCCGCTGGTTACGCTGCGTGCCGACAAGGCGCTGGACTACGGTGCGGTCATGGCCGTCATGGGCGAACTGAACCGTGCCGGATTCAACGCGATCACGCTGGTCACCAATGCGTCGGCCACTGTGCCGCAGCCGGGCGACGCGACGGCGGACGCCGCTTCCGAGCCGGTCGATGATGTCATCGACGGTTCAGGTGAGGCTCCATAGGCTCAGCACATGGCAGCGCCCGCACTGAACAGAGAGGAAGGCTTCGGACTGGCGATCTCGATTGCCGGTCACGCTGCTATTCTGGCCCTGCTGCTGACCCGCCCTTCGCCTGAGGTTGTCGTGGTTCCGCCGCAGCGGGTCGAGGTGACGATCAGCCCCGACGTGGCGATGACCTCGGCCTCGCCCAATCCCGCAGCGCAAGCCGCCCCTGACGAAGCGCCCGATCTTGGCGAGCCTGCACCGCCAGCCGAGTCTGCGCCAGCACCGGCTCCTGCACCTGCTCCCGCGCCCTTGCCTCCCGAGCCCGCGCCCCGCGTGATCGAGCGTCCGCCCCCGCCTGCGCCGCGGCCCTTGCCCAGGCCTGAGCCGAAGAAGCCCGAACCGCGCAAGATCGAGGCGCGCAAGCCCGAGCCACCAAAACCTGTCGTGCGCGAGGCGGCGAAGCCCAAGCCTAGCCCGCGCAAACCCGCACCGCCCAAACCCAGCCCGTCCAAACCGAGTCCGGCGAAGTCGAATGCGATTGACCGGGTTGCTGCCAATTCCTCCTCTTCGAGCAAGGCGGCGAGCAAATCATCGAGCGCCAAGGCCGCACCAAGCAAGGCTGCTACTGCTCCGGCCAAGTCGGGTGGCAGCCGTTTTGCCGAAGCGTTCAAGTCCGGCACACCCGGCGCGAGCAGCGAGAAGAGCACGGGCGCGCCTGCTGCAACCATCGGTCCAGCGCAGGTATCGGCGCTCAATGCGGCAATCGGACGCCAGCTCAAGCCGCACTGGCGCGGCAAGGCGCCTGAAGGGGCCGATGCGGAACTGCTTGTCACCAAGGTGCGTTTCCGCCTCAATCGCGACGGCAGCCTTGCGGGCGAGCCGCAGGTTCTGGCAACGACAGGCCAGACTGATGCGAACCAGCCTCAGGTTGCCCGCCACCAGGAGCAGGCAGTGCGCGCCGTAAAACTCGCCGCGCCGTTCAACCTGCCCGAAAATCTCTATGACGGCTGGAAAGTCGTGACGACCAACTTCGACAGAAGGCTATCCCAATGAAGTCGATGACGATTCTTGCCCTGACATTCGCCTTTGCCGCCAGCGGCGCTCAGGCACAGGAAGCTCAACCCGCACCCGCGCCGTCCGAAGGCATTGAGGTGACGGTCTCCGACGATGCCGAATGGCAGGATCTCGGCCTTGCCATCACCACCTTCGCGACCGATCAGGACGTGCCGACCCGCGCCAGCGCAGGCTCGACCGCACAACTGGGGCGCGAAGTATCTGCGATCATCGCTGCGGACCTGCGCAACAATGGCCTGTTCAAGCCATCGGGGCCGCAAGGGCTGCCTCAGCCAAGCTATGAGCAGGTGCCAGCTCCCGACTACGCCGTGTGGCAAGGGCGCAGCGCCGACATGCTGGTGCAGGGCTATGTTCGCGCCGCTGGCAACGGTAACCTGACCGTCGGCTGCTACCTGTTCGACGTCGCCTTGTCGCAGCAACTCGGCAAGGCGGGTTGGGAAGTCACCCCCGGTGACTGGCGCCGCGCCGCGCACAAATGTGCCGACATGGTCTATTCGCGCCTGTCCGGCGAAAGTCCGTTCTTCGATTCCAAGATCGCCTATATCGCCGAGACCGGGCCGAAGGATCGTCGCGTCAAGCGCCTTGCGATCATGGACTCCGATGGCGCGAACCACACCTACATCACCAGCGGGCAGGCAACCGCGCTGACCCCGCGCTATTCGCCGGATTACAGCGAGATCCTCTACCTGTCCTATCTCAACGGTTCGCCCAGCATCTACATCTACAATGTGGCCAGCGGAAAGCAGCGGCTGGTGACGCGCAGCGCCAATCCCACCTTCGCACCGCGCTGGTCGCCGGACGGCAAGTGGATCCTCTATTCGATGGCGATCAGCGGCAATACCGACATCTACCGCATTTCGGTGAACGGCGGGTCGAGCCAGCGGCTCACCAATGCGCCCGGCATCGATATCGGCGGCAGCTATTCGCCGGACGGCAGCCGGATTGTATTCGAAAGCGACCGCTCCGGCTCGCAGCAGGTCTACGTCATGAACGCGGACGGTTCGGGGCAGCGGCGCATCAGCTTCTTCGGCGGACGCTCGGCAACTCCGGAATGGAGTCCGCGCGGCGACCAGATCGCCTTCACCCACATGGGCGGGAATTTCCGGATTGCGGTTATGAGCCCCTCTGGCGGCTCCATGCGCTTCCTGACCGATAGCTGGCAGGACGAAGCGCCGACATGGTCGCCCAATGGCCGCATCGTGCAGTTCTTCCGCACCGCGCGCGGCAGCGGCGCGGCGAGCATCTGGCAGGTCGACCTCACTGGCCGCAACGAGCGACGCCTGCCGACTCCCGTTGGCGCATCCGACCCCGCCTGGGGACCGGTTCGCCCATAATTATCCCGTGGAATTGGGTCAGGCTATAGACAGCTTGCGATCATTAATGACCGGAACTTCGCAATGCCCCGGTCGAACACGTCGGCACTGAAACAGGAGACTGCCATGCCATCCACCGCGAAACTCACTCCAGCCGCGCTTTTGCTCGCCGGATCGCTGGCGTTGTCGGCCTGTGCGTCGAAGGCTCCGAAGGAATTGCCGCCCGATCCTGTGCCTGTCACGGATTCGAGCGAGGGTTCGCTTGGCGCGGTGCCAGGCAGTCAGGCCGATTTCGTTCGCACCATGATGGGCGACGATACGATCTACTTCGACACCGATCGCTACAACATCGATTCCGTCGACGCCGCCGCGCTTGGCAAGCAGGCCGCATGGCTCGGCCGCTATCCCAACAAGCGCGTGACTATCGAGGGGCACGCGGACGAACGCGGCACGCGCGACTATAACCTCGCGCTTGGCGAGCGCCGGGCAAATGCCGCCAAGAACCACCTGGCGAGCCTTGGCATCGATCCAATGCGGATCACGACGGTGAGCTATGGCAAGGAACGGCCGGTGGCGCTTGGTTCCGATGAATCGGCGTGGGCGCAGAACCGCCGTGCGGTGACGGTTACGATCGACTGATCAGTCGAAGCTGACGAGCGAGACCCCTGCCGACACGACGGAGGCAGGGGCGCTTGCGGCCGAAGGAGCGCGCAGCGAGGCAGGCGAGAACTCCACGCTGGTCGCATGGGGCCCGAACAGCACGAAGGCAGACATCATCAGCACCGAAAACGCCGCCGAAATTGCCAGTCTGTCACTCACTTCAATCACCTTCCTTCGATTCGTCCGAATCACCGGACGAGGCCTGATAAGCTAACCGAGGTTAATATAACCTTGGTTCGGACTTATTGCAATGCAGCAATATATAATACGGCTTAATCCAAAGTGAACCCCCTCCAAGGGGCAAACATGGTTGCAATCAGAGGAAGCGGGGGACAAACCGGAAGCCATGAACCGCAGCCGTCGATCCATGGACTGGGGCTTTCCCCGCTGGCGCGGCTACGAAGGTGGCCGTGAGGCCGCGCAGATACGTCTGTGCGACCGGGTTGGCTGCAACGAACAGGGCGATTGTCCGGCTCCCAAGTCTCCCAACAGCCCCGAACGCTGGTACTTCTGTCAGGCGCACGCTGCCGAATACAACAAGGGCTGGGACTATTTCGCCGGGCTTGATGCCGAGGAAGCTGCCGAACGAGAGGCTGCCGAGCGGTCCGAGAGCGCGGGATTCCGCGAATCGGCGCACTACGGCTGGGCCGGTTCGGGCGACGGTTCGCGCAGCCGCGACGAGATGCGCGCCCTCGAATTGCTGGAATTGGAAGCCGATGCGGACTTCGATGCCGTGAAGAAGGCCTGGCGCACCAAGGCGAAGGAAGTCCATCCCGATGTCCGTCCCGGTGATGCAGAGGCGGCAAAGGCATTCCAGGCCTTGCAGCTTGCCTATGAGGTATTGCGCGCGGCGGAGGAACGCCGCGAATGGAAGGGCTGATCGACTGCGTCACCGATGACGCTCAAGCCGCGCTTGGCGATGACTTTGTTCGGGTTGGCTCCGGATCAAGTCGCGAGATGCGCCAACCGGGCAGCTATGCCTTGCTCATCAGGCTCAATGAACCGCAGCTTGTACGCTTCGGCAAGAAACAAGGGCACCTTGCTGCCGGGTGGTACGCATACTGCGGCAGCGCGAAAGGGCCGGGCGGGGTGGGAGCGCGTATCGCACGGCACCTGTCCGCCACAAAGAAACCGCATTGGCATGTCGACAGACTGACACTGGCAGCGTCGAAGATTGAGGCGCTTGCGGCTGCCGATGCCTGCGAGTGCGAAATTGCGGCGTGCCTGAATGCCAGCGGGTCGTTCGAACACATTCTTCCCGGATTTGGCAGCAGCGATTGCAGGTCATGCTCGTCTCACCTTCTGGCGTGGCGAGGCTGAAGGGTCACATTACCCCGGCTATCGCCCAGACCACGGCGACGATCAGGAACACACCTGTCACATCGAGCACCAGCCCGGATCCGACCATGCGCGAGAGGCGGATACGCCCGGTCGACCAGGCGATGGCATTGGGGCCGGTTCCTGCGGGCAGCATGAAGCCCCAGCTCGCTGCCAGCGCGGCAGGCATGGCGAGCAGGATCGGTTCGACTCCGAGAGCCGCGATCAGGGCTGCGACGACCGGCACGATGGCGCTTGCGGTCGCGACGTTGCTGGCGAATTCGGTGACGACCACGACCAGCGCGACGATCGCCAGCGCCACGATGATCAGCGGCATGGCAGAAAGCGGCATCAGCGACTGACCGATCCATTCGGCTAGGCCCGATTCGCCCATGCCCGAGGCCAGCGCCAGCCCGCCGCCGAACATCATGATAACGCCCCACGGAGCGTGATTGGCTTCTTCCCAGTTGAGCAGCGGCCTTCCCGTCCCGTCGGGGATCAGGAACAGCGCGATGCCAGCCGCAACAGCTATCGTGCCGTCCGTCAGCGAATCCGGGGGCAACAGCGGCTCGAGCAGGGGTGTCATGAGCCACAGGGCGAATGTCACGATCACGAGTGGAATGAGGCGCTTTTCAGGCGTCGTCCATTCCTCGCCGCTGAACACGGCAGCCCGCGCAGCGCCGACATCGACCGTGTGGCTTGAGAGCTTCTGAAACCGCGCGATGATGAGGGCGGCCAGCGGTATGCCCAGCAGCACCAGCGGAACGCCGAACATCGACCATTGCGCAAAAGTGATGCGCAATCCCAGCAGCTTGTCGAGCAGACCGACGGCAATGGCATTGGTGGGTGAGCCGACGATGGTGCCAAGCCCGCCGATCGAGGCGGCAAAGGCGATTCCTATGGGCAGGGCGCCAGCGATCCCTTCGTAATCGTCTTCCGCGCAGCCGCAGCCAGCCATCACCGCTAGCGCCATCGGCATCATGATGAGTGCGGAAGACGTGTTGGAGATGGCCATCGAGAGGATGCCGGTGGTCATCATGAAGGCCATGAGCAGGCGCGTGGCGCCGCCCTTCCGACCCACCCGGTCGAGGATGACGACAGCCAGCCTTCGATGAAGGCCGGTGCGCTCGATAGCGATGGCGATGAAAGCACCGCCCAGGATCAGGAACAGGATCGGCGAGTAATAGGCGGCTGCCGTATCCTTTGCCGTCATCACCCCGGCGAAGGGCAGGACGAGGAAGGGCAGCAGGGCCGTCGCGGTGAGGGGGATCGCCTCGGTCATCCACCAGGCTGCCATCCACACGACGAGCCCGGCAGTTATCCATGCTTGCGAGGACATGCCGGCAGGGGCGGGCAAGAGCAGGGTCGCGGCGAACCCGACGAGTCCGGCGATGAAGCCGATACGCTTTGAAGTCATCGCCCCAGTGATCCCCGTTCCCTGCCCTTTTTCCGGTCGTTGCCGGAGGCGGTGCCTACTTCGGTGCGAGCACCATCAGCATCTGGCGGCCTTCCATGCGCGGATAGGCTTCGACCTTGGCCACTTCCTCGACGTCGGTCTGGACGCGGCGCAGCAGGTTCATGCCGAGTTCCTGGTGCGAAAGCTCGCGCCCGCGGAACCGCAGGGTGACTTTCACCTTGTCGCCATTGCCGATGAACTTGTGAACGTTGCGCATCTTCACGTCGTAATCGTGCGTGTCGATGTTCGGACGCATCTTCACTTCCTTGATGTCCTGCGTCTTCTGCGTCTTGCGCTGGACGTTGGCCTTCTTCTGCGCTTCGTAGCGGAACTTGCCGACATCGAGATACTTGCAGACCGGCGGGTCGGCATTGGGCGAGACTTCAACCAGATCAAGGCCGACTTCCGCAGCCTGCTCAATAGCCTCTCGCGTGTACATCACGCCGATGTTTTCGCCGTTTTCATCGATGACGCGGACCTTGTCGGCCTGAATCATGTCGTTGTATCGAGGCCCGCTCTTGACGGGCGGCGCGAGTGAGCGCCGTGGTGGGGGTGCTATATGCGTTCTCCTGTGCAGTTCATGCCCAATAGTCTTTGCCCGCCCGGTATCAATAGCCGGAGCAGGCGTCGCGCGCGTATCTACTTCGAATCGGGGCCGCGCGCAAAGCGCCAAATGGCGTAACGGTGATTAACTGATCGATAGCGGCGGATAAGTTGTATTTAGGTGCTCATGCCGCTTCTCGCCAGAGCGGCAGGCGAACCATGCGCTTATCGAGCGGAACGAGAGCGTCGATCCGCTCTGCCGGTTGCATCGCGCGAACGAGCACCGGATCGGCGGCATTCATCCCTCCGGTCAGTGCTCCGAAGGCAGGCAGCACGAGTCGCGGCGCGGCCACCGCGCTTTCGGCCAGCACCGCACAGGGGCGGGCAATTCGCCTGCCGCGCGCATTGATCCTCACCTTGGGGTGAAAATGACCGGATATTTCCGGTTCGTCGCTGCTGCCCAAGGCGCAGTGGCGCAGGACGACACCGCCAAGCCGAACTTCGTCGATCGACTTCGAACCCATTCCGGCATCGTGATTGCCAACGATCCAGGTCCAGTCCACCGCGCGCGTCAGGGCATCGAGCATGCCGCGCGCATGCGGCTCCAGCCGTTCGAGGCCGGCATCGTCGTGAAAGCTGTCGCCGAGGCCAAAGACCCGTCTGGCGCCAGTGCGTCTGACCAGATCGGCAAGCCGCGCCAGTGTTTCGCGGCTGTCGTAGGGCGGCAGCATTTGCCCGCCGGTTGCGTAGAAGCTCGCCTTTTCGAGATGCAGGTCGGCCACCAGCAGCGCGTCCATGCGCGGCCAGTACAGCGCACGACTGCTGCTGAGCGCCATTGACTCGCCGTGGAACGAAAAGGGAACCATCCGCTTCCATTGCCGCAGGCGCCGCGCTTGCGCAAGATCAATGCGATAATGCGCGCCGAGGAGAATGGGGCCAGTGCGATGCGCGCTTGCGCATTGCTTTTGATACTCGCACCGACGAAAGAGCACCCATGACCGACTGGACACCCTACACCGCCCGCGCTCAGCAATGGTTCGAAAGCCTGCGCGATTCGATCTGCGCCGAATTCGAGGCGATCGAGCGCGAGGCCGGAAGCGACGCGAGCTTTGAATATACCCCCTGGCAGCGCAGCGCCGTGGAAGGCGAGGGCGAGGACACCGGCGGCGGCAGGCGCGGCCTCATCAAGGGCAAGGTGTTCGAGAAGGCGGGCGTCAACGTCTCGACCGTGCATGGCGCGCTCTCGAAGGAGTTCGCCGGGACCATCAATGGCGCTTCGGCGGACCAGCGCGCCTTTTCGGCGACCGGCATCAGTCTGGTAGCGCACATGGCCAACCCGCACGTTCCCGCCGTCCACATGAATACCCGGTTCCTCACGACGACCAAGGCATGGTTCGGCGGCGGCGCGGACCTTAACCCGCCGATCCCCTACGACGAGGACACCGCCGAGTTCCATGCCGAGTTCAAGGCGGCCTGCGATGCGCACGGTCCCGACTATTACTACCGCTTCAAGGCCTGGGCCGACGAGTATTTCTACATCCCGCACCGCAAGGTTCACCGCGGCGTCGGCGGCATCTTCTACGACCATGTCGAATGCGCGGACGAAGCGGAATGGGAAGCGAATTTTGCCTTCACCAAGGCTGTCGGCGAGGCGTTCCTTGCCGTGTTCCCGCGCATCGTGCGCCGCCGCATGGGCATGAGCTTCACGCCTGCCGAAAAGGCACAGCAGCTCGAATGGCGCGGGCGCTATGCCGAATTCAACCTCGTCTACGACCGGGGCACTGCCTTTGGTCTCAAGACTGGCGGCAATACCGACGCCATCCTGATGAGCCTTCCTCCGGAAGCAACGTGGAGTTAGGCGGAAACACCAGCATAATTACAACGTGAGAGGAAAGAGAATGGAAGGCATGAGCGATGTGGAGCGGCTGGTCGCGCTTGAGGAAATCCGCCTGCTGAAGGCGCGGCGCGACCAGGCGATCGATACCAAGAACTGGGAACTCTACCACTCGCTCCACGCGCCGCATCACGTCTCGCACAACGAAGGGCTGCCGCGCTGGGAAGGGCCGGATGCCATGATCGAGGGCACTCGAAAGAGCCTCGAAGGCAGGCGCAGCTCGCACCATTCGCACACGCCCGACATCACCTTCGAATCGCCCACCAGGGCCAAGGGCATCTGGGGCATGGAAGACCTGATCTTCGACGAGAACACGCTGGAACTTCTGCTCCACGGTTTCGGCTTCTACCACGAGGAATACGAGAAGGTGGACGGCCAGTGGAAGTTCGTGTGGCGTCAGCTCAAGCGCACTTTCGTCCTGACCAGGGAAGCAGGCAACCTGCCCGGCCAGACAAGGTCCTGAGATCGTGGAAGGCATGACCGAAATCGAACGCCTGATCGCGCTGGAGGATATCTTTCGTCTCAAGGGCAGGCGCGACCGTGCGCTCGATACGAGGGACTGGGATACCTACTGCGCGCTGCACGTTCCCGATCACGTTTCCGAAAACGAGGGCGAAGACCCGCGGCGGGGCGCGAAGGAAAATACCGACTGGGTAGCGAAATTCCTCGAAGGCATCCTGACCGTCCATCACAGCCACACGCCTGAAATCGTTTTCGATAGCCCGACCACGGCGTGCGGCACCTGGGGTATGGAGGACCTGCTGTTCGACGAGCAGAGCAAGCGCCAGCTGCTGCACGGTTTCGGCTTCTATCATGAACGCTACGAGAAGCGGGACGGCGAGTGGCTGTTCTGCTGGCGCCAGCTTCGCCGTACGCTGGTGCTCGATTATCGTCAGCCGACCGGTTCCTGATCCCAACCGTCCAGACCGATCATTACCAGAGGCCCGGACATACCGCTTCCGCCACCCCTTTCATACTTCACGGTCTCACCAATGCGCGGGAACGCCGGAACGATTAAGCGAAATTACTCAGGGGAATTTCCTCATTCTTAAGGATCATCGGGGTATCGCTCATCCTCGACATTTGACCGGTGCGCTTTGGCAGCGTTACCGGAATTGCAGGACCTGCAGGGAGCAAAGTGAATGGCCCGCCTCTACATCAATCCCGGTAACCAGACCTACGGCCCCGTGCCCGGCGGCCAAACGACCGAGATTCTCGGTTCCAACTAGGCTGAAAAGGTCTGGTTCGCTGCGGATGTGAACGCGATTCTCGATCCTTCTTTCGTGCGTGGCAACGATGCCATCGTGATTTTCGGCAGGTCGAGCAACTACGACATCTCGGCCACCGTTGCTGGCGTCACGATCACTTCGGATAACGGCGCGAACATTCGTATTCCTGCTTTCGGCACCGGCGGCGGGCTCGAGATCATCTTCAACGACGGCCAGTTCGAACTAGGCACCGACGACGGCGGCAATACCTTCCAGCTGAACGGTGCTGCAGGCTCCCAGGAGATCGGCAACGCAGCAGTGGCGATCGGCTCGGGCGGTTCGGGCGGCACGGGGACCGCGGTTTCGCTCGATGTCGGCACGCCTTCCGTTGCGCGCGTCATCGATGCGAGCGGCAGCAACTTCATGTTCACCGACAACGCGGAAGCCACCACCAACGTCCGCATCGTCGGAATGACTGACGGGGATCTGATCAAGGTCACGAACGCGGTGGCGGGCGACTACAACTTCCAGCGCGATTTCACTGACATCAACGATCTGGTGATTACCTACACCGACGTCGATACGGGCGCCACGAACATCATCATCATTGACGAAGTCCTGCCGGCTTCCGGTGCGGTGAGCACGCTGGCGGCTGCGACGGCCACTATCGGTTTCGACTTCCTGACCTTCGCGTGATCGCGCGGCGCTGCGGCGCCCGCATCACAGCCCCAGCTTGCGCCGAACCGCATAGACGACGTCTTCGCGGTCGCGGCGCGGCGAGGGGCCGTCGCCTTCCTTGGTGACGAACCGCCCGGCATCGGAGCGGGTCCATTCGCGAACCGCCCATCGTTCGGCCACGGCCCAGTGCCCGTCGCGCTTATCGAAATGATCGACATAGCGAAAGCCGGAGGTGAAGTTGCGGGCCGGGTCATCGCCCGGCGTGCGCCAGTGAACGGCCTGGCCATATGTCTCGGCGACCGCGACAGTCGCATTGCCCTCGACGAAATGGTTGCCGATGAAATGCATCGTACCGTCGAAGCGCGATATTGCTGCCGTCACCCAGGGGATGAAGAGGTCGATGGAGCCTGAAAATCCGGTATGATGGTCGATGCCGTCCGGGTGGTAGCACGAACGCACCAGTTCGAGGTCCATCCGGTCGATCCCCCGGCAATAGCGCAGGACGCAATCCCGGATTTCCCTGAGATCCGTCTCGTTCATCGTCATCTCCCATCGTGGTCGCGGTGACAATGGCTTACCTTTGCCATTGCATCGCAGCAAATTGATCCGCACATCTGGCCTCGAGATGTTGAGACAGTACGAACTGGTAGAGCGCGTTAAGGCCTATGACGAGGACGCCAGCGAGGCGATGCTCAACCGTGCCTATGTCTATACCGTGCAGAAGCACGGCAGCCAGAAGCGCGCCTCGGGCGATCCCTATTTCAGCCACCCGGTAGAGGTGGCGGGACTGATGACCGAACTGAAGCTGGATCAGGAGACGATCGTCACTGCCCTGCTTCACGATACGGTCGAGGATACGCTGGCGACTATCGATGAAATCGAGGAAAAGTTCGGGTCTGACGTAGCCCGGCTGGTCGATGGCGTCACCAAGCTGTCGAAGATCGAGACGCTTACCGAGAACGAGCGCGCTGCCGAAAACCTGCGCAAGTTCCTGCTGGCGATGAGCGAGGACATCCGCGTCCTGCTCGTCAAGCTCGCCGACCGGCTGCACAACATGCGCACGCTTCACTACATCCGCAGCGAGGAGAAGCGAAAGCGCATCGCCCGCGAGACGATGGATATCTATGCCCCGCTGGCAGAGCGCGTCGGCATGTACGAATACATGCGCGAGATGCAGCTTCTCGCCTTCGAGCAGCTCGAGCCCGAAGCCTATGCGACGATCACCGGCCGTCTGGCGCAGATCCGCAATCAGGAAGGCGGGCAGGTCGATGCCATTGCCCTCAAGATCAAGCAGGCGCTGGCCGAGGCGGGTCTCAACGTCGAAGTCTGGGGCCGCGAGAAGCATCCCTATTCGATCTGGCGCAAGATGACCGAGCGTCACGTCACCTTCGAACAGATCACTGATATCATGGCGTTTCGCGTGCTCACGGATACGCCGGAGGACTGCTACAAGGCGCTGGGAATCCTGCACCAGACCTGGCAGATGATTCCGGGGCGCTTCAAGGATTACATCTCCACGCCCAAGGCCAACGGCTATCGCTCGCTGCACACCGCGCTGATCTACGAGAATTCGATGCGGGTGGAGGTGCAGATCCGCACGCGCGACATGCACCGCACCAACGAGTTCGGCTTTGCCGCCCACTGGGCCTACAAGCAGGGTGACAGGCCCGACGGGCAGGTGGGCTGGCTGCGCGACCTGATCGAGATCGTCGATGCCAGCCACGACGCCGAGGAACTGCTCGAGCATACCCGGCTCGCGATCTATCAGGACCGCATCTTCGCTTTCACGCCCAAGGGCGCGCTGCACCAGTTGCCCAAGGGGTCGACCGCGGTCGATTTCGCCTATGCGGTCCATACCGATCTCGGCAATTCGGCGGTCGGGGCCAAGATCAACGGGCGGCACATGCCCTTGCGCACCCAACTTGCGAACGGCGATGTGGTCGAAATCATCAAGGGTTCGTCGGCCGAACCGCGCATGGCGTGGCTTAATTTCGTCGTCACCGGCAAGGCGCGCGCCGCAATTCGCCGCTCGGTGCGCGACAAGGAGCGGCAGGAAGTCGCCGCACTGGGCGCCAAGCTGTTCGAGGATATCGCCGGACGACTGCCCTCGCGCATCGGACGCAAGGCGATCATGGCCGCGCTGCCGCGCCTGGGCATGGAGGAAGAGGAAGATCTGCTCTTCGCGATCGGCTCCGCCAAACTGACGGACCGCGAAGTGATGGAAGCCCTGGTTCCCGGCAGCACCGCCGCTCTCGGCGACGACGAGGAATGGTCGCGCAGCGATCAGGCGATCTCGATACGCGGACTGACGGCCGGAATGGCCTTCGAACTGGCCGACTGCTGCCATCCGGTGCCGGGCGACCGCATCGTCGGCCTGCGCCGACCGGGCGAAAAGGTTGAGGTTCACACCATCGACTGCCTCAATCTCGCCAATGGCGTCGACAGCGACTGGCTTGACCTGTCATGGGGTGAACGGTCCACCGGCGCGGTCGGGCGTTTGCGCGTGGTGCTCTACAACCGGCCGGGAACCCTCGCGGAAGTGACCCGGCTGTTCGCGGCCAGCCATGCCAATGTCCTCAATCTGCAGATGGTGCAGCGCGACCAGAATTTCGGCACTTTCGAGGTCGATCTCGAAGTCATCGACGTGGCGCATCTTGCGCGCATCACTGCCTCTTTGCGCGCCAGCGAAGCCGTTGCCGAGGCGGAGCGCATCTAGAGCGAGGGCGCGATTGCGGTTGCCCGAGCGGACGAATCCGACCACACTCGCCGTCCCGGCATGACCGGAATGGAGAGCCTGATGACCTATTTGCGCAATTGCTGGTACGTCGCCTGCATGGCGGACGAACTGTCCGACGGGCCGCTGGCAAGAACCATCCTCGATGAGAAGCTGGTGATGTTCCGCGGCGAGGACGGCACGGCGGGCGTTCTTGCGGATATGTGCCCGCACCGGTTCGTGCGGCTATCGGGCGGCAAGGTCGTCGGGAATGCCATCGAATGTCCCTATCACGGACTGCGTTTCGACGGGTCTGGCACATGCGTCTACCAGCCCTTCGAGTCCGGCGAACCTGCACCGCACAACCGCGCCCGGTCCTGGCCCGTGGTCGAGCGGGGCGGCTATGTCTGGATCTGGGCGGGCGATGCGGAACTTGCCGATCCGGACCTGATCCCTTCCTCGCTGGATGTCCTCGACGATCCCGAACAGAAGACGGTCTATGGCTATCTGCGCGTTGAGGGCAATTACCAGCTCGTGACCGACAACCTGCTGGACCTGTCGCATGTCGATTTCCTTCACCCCGATGCGCGGCTTCCCGAAGGCTATGCAAGCTACGAAAACAAGGTCGAGCAGAAGGGCAATCGGGTCTTCAACTGGCTGTGGAAGCCCAATTCGACTCCGAATTACATTCAGGCGGCCCTGCGGGATTCGACCGAGGAAAAAGCAGACGTCTTCTCGCACATGGAATGGAATGCGCCTGCCCTGATGATGCTGCGAACCGGCCTGCAGGACGTGGGCGAGCCGGAGGGCAGCGATCTCAACCTGCCTTCCGCCCATCTGATGACCCCGGAAACCGAGACGTCGACTCACTACTTCTGGACGGTGAGCAGAGACCGCAAGAAGGACGATACCGCGCTCGACGATCTCTACCAGACCGCGCTGACGCATATCTTCTCGACGCAGGACGGGCCGATGATCGAACAGGCGCAGCAGGCGATGGGCGATGAGACCGATCTGTTCGCGATGCATCCGGTGATCCTGAGCACCGATTCCGCCGCAATCAGGGCGCGTCGCATCCTCCAGAAGCTCATCAGGGATGAGGCGAGGGGCTCCGCGCCAGCAAGTCCCGCAATTGCAGCGGCCTAGAGCGGTTTCCGATCAATCCGGATCGGGCACCGCGACAAGCCCGCGCGGCACTTGAGCGCCGCCTTTCCGTTCGCGTCAGCTTGAACGGAAAACGCACTAGAATTCCAGCAGCAGTTCCACCTCATCGCCTTCGTCGAGGCCTTCCGCTTTCCTGACGGCGGCCTTCACCGGCAACATCCAGCCGTTCTCGCGAGAGGGAAAGACCGAGGTTTGCCATGCGGTCTGGCCGATCGTGGCGGTTACGCGGAGCGAGCCGAAGCCGCGCGCCGTTCCTTCCAGCCTGCGCATCAGCGCCGTGGCTGACAGAGCCTCTCCTGCCGAGCCGGCGATTGTGACGAAGTGCCACGAGCCATTGTCCGCTCCGGTCCAGCGCCACAGAGACGTGCTGCAAGATATTCGCTCTGAAATTGCGGTTCTCCCTGCCGATTCCCCGCGGATAACATAGCGTCGCAGCCCGGTCTTGCTCCGCGCGGACAACTAGGTCATTCCGGCTCGGTCTGGAGAGGAGATACCCGTGAGCGCAGCCGATACGACCGAACAGATCGTCCTGATCCAACGCGACGGGGCGCTTGCCACGCTCACGCTCAACCGCCCTGACCGGCTGAATGCTCTGAACAATGCCCTCCTGACGGGCCTGCGCGATGCGATGCGGGCGCTGGCGGCCGACGATACGATCTACGCTGTCGTGATTACCGGGGCAGGACGCGCCTTTTGCGCCGGGGCCGACCTTTCCGACATGTCGCAGGTCAATACGAAAGACCTCGACGATCCCTCGCGCGCCAATACGCGCAACGTGTTCGACGAACTGGAAGAGGCCTTCGAGACGTTTCCCAAGCCGCTGATCGCTGCGGTGAATGGTCTTGGCGTCGGCTTCGGCTTCACCATGCTGGGCTATTGCGACCACGTTTTCGTGGCCGAAGGCGCGCGGCTGCGCACGCCTTTCAGTCAGCTTGGCCTGTGTCCCGAAGCGTCAGCCAGCTATACCTTTCCGATGCGCATGGGCTGGGCCGAGGCGAGCCGGGCGCTGATGATGGGTGAGTGGTTCACTGCCGCCGACGTCGTTGCTTCGGGGCTGGCGCAGGAAGTGGTCGCGGCAGACGCGCTCATTGCAACGGCGCTCGGTTTCGCGCGTCGTTATGAGCAATGCCCGCTCCAGTCGCTGAAGGCGACCAAGGAGCTGATGCTGGCGGCTCACCTGCCGCATATCCGCGCCGCGCGCGAAGCCGAGAACGCGAAGATGCGCGACCTGCTCGGAACCCCTGCCAACAAGCAGGCGCTGGCCGATTTCGCCAGCCGCGAGCGGAAGGCAAAGGGATGAGCGCCGGAACGGACCTGCTGCATTGGCAGACCTCGCCTGCGCAGATGGTCGCCCATGCGCTCAGCTATGATCTCGAGCGTCCGGTCATCATGCTGGAAGACGGTTTGGTCCTGACCGCGCGTGACATCCGCGATTCGATCAGCCGCTATTCGCAGTTCCTCGCCTCGCTCGATCCCAAGCCGTTCCGCGCCGCGCTGCTCTCCAGGAACCGGCCCGAGGTTCCCGGCATAACCAACTCGTTCCGCTTTGCCGGGATCGTCTCGACCACGCTGCATCCGATGGGATCGGTCGAGGACTATCTCTACGTTGTCGAGCACGCGCAGATCGACACGCTGATCTACGACGATTCCTTCGAGGAAACGGTGCGCGAAATGAAGGCGAGGGCGCCCGGACTGCGCAACCTGTTTTCCATCGGCAAGCCCGGCATCGGCGAATCCCTTAACGAGCTGTCCAGCCGGTTCGAGCCCGGACCGCTCGAGGCCCAGCCAGCCGATCCCGACGAGATCACCGGAATCGCCTTTACTGGAGGGACGACTGGCAAGCCCAAGGGCGTGCTCGGCACCAACCGCTCGATTGCGATGGTGACGCAGGTCTTGCTCGCGGAATTCGAGTGGCCGGACGAAATTCGCCATCTTGTCTGTTCGCCGCTCAGCCATGCCGGGGCGTCGGTGCTGATCCCGATCCTGCTCAAGGGCGGCTCGATGTTCGTGCTGCCTGCGTTCGATCCCGTCTCGTTCATGGAAGCGATCCAGAGGCACCGCATCACCACGACGCTGATGGTGCCGACCATGGTGCTGGCGCTGATCGACCATCCGCGCTTTTCGGAGTTCGATCTCTCAAGCCTCGAATCGATCTACTACGGAGCATCGGCCTTTCCGCCCTCGCGCCTGAAGGAAGCGATCGAGAAGCTGGGGCCGATCTTCTTCCAGTTTTACGGCCAGTCCGAGGCGCCGCTTGCGATCACCGTGCTCAAGAAAGGCGAGCATATGGTCGACGATCCGCTGCGGCTCGCGAGTTGCGGCAGGCCGCACCCTTTCGTCTCCGTGGCGCTGCTCGACGACGAGGGCAACGAGGTGCCCGATGGCGAGCCCGGCGAGATCTGCGCGCGCGGTTCGCAGGTCATGGCAGGTTATCTCGACAGGCCGGAGGAGACGGAAGAAGCCTTCAAGTTCGGCTGGCTTCACACTGGCGACGTCGCGGTGCGAAACCCGGACGGGTTCCTGCGCATCGTCGACCGCAAGAAGGACATGATCGTTTCAGGCGGCTTCAACGTCTTCGCGCGCGAGGTCGAGAACGTGATCGCCTCTCATCCTGGTGTCGCGCAGGTCGCGGTGATCGGCGTGCCGCATGAAAAGTGGGGCGAGGCGGTGACCGCGATTGTCGTCGCGGCGCAAGGCGCATCGCCCGATCCGGCAGAGCTGACCGCAATGGTGCGGGCCGAGAAAGGGCCGGTGCAGGCTCCCAAAGCCGTACATTTCGTGGACTCGATCCCGCTTTCGGCGGTCGGTAAGCCCGACAAGAAGGTGCTGCGCGAAATGTTCGCGGCTGGCTGATCAGGCGGGAGCCATTTCCGGCTCGGCAGCGAAGCGCGCCGCGATCCAGGCGCAGACGAACAGCTGCATCTGGTGGAATATCATCAGCGGCAGGATCACCATGCCGACCTGCGCCGGCGCGAACAGCGCGCCTGCCATCGGCACGCCAGTGACGAGGCTCTTCTTCGAGCCGCAGAACAGCAGCACGATGAAATCCTCGCGTGGCAGGCCCATGGCGCGGGAAATCCCGACATTGATGAGCATGACGGCGCCAAGGATAATCGCGCTGACGACGAGCAGGATGACGAGGTCCGCTACGTCGAGCCGGGTCCAGATGCCGTTCACCACCGCCGCGCTGAAGGCGGCATAGACCACCAGCAGGATTGCGCCACGGTCGACCGGCATCAGCAGCTTCTTGTTGCGCTCGACAAAGCCGCCGACCAGCGGGCGCAGCAGGTGCCCCACGAGAAACGGCAGCAGCAATTGCACGGTGATGCTCTGAACCGCTTGCCAGTCAAACCCCTGCTGCGCCTTGCCGGTCGTCATCAGCAGTCCGACCAGCAGCGGCGTTACGAAGATGCCGAGCAGGTTGGAGAGCGAGGCGCTGCACACCGCCGCCGCTACATTGCCGCGCGCCATCGAGGTGAAGGCTATCGAGCTTTGCACAGTGGATGGCAGCAAGGTGAGGAACAGCACGCCGGAAACGAGCAGCGGATCAGTCCATCCCGCTGCCAGCGCCGCCGTCGCAAGACCGAGTGCCGGAAACAGCACATAGGTCGAGCCAAGCGTCGCAAGGTGCAGCCGCCAGTTGCCGATCCCCTGCACGATCGCCTCGCGCGACAGCTTCGCACCGTGCAGGAAAAACAGCAGGACGATGGCCGCCTGCGACAGCGCCCAGAACAGGTCGGCCCCGGAGCCTCGCGCAGGCAACAGCGACGCAAGCACGACGGCCATGGCCAGCCAGATCAGGAACGGATCGATCTTCAGGATGAAGCGGGCGGCGGGCATAGTCCGGTGCTGTGCCTGTTTGCCAGGCATCTATCAATCGCCTTTGCGGATAGCCCGCTGGCGCGATGGCGTGCCAGCGCCTAGGCTGCGGGAAAGGCATGAGGGAGAGGACCGTCAGGATGGCCGAAACACGCACGCGCAGCGGCAGGCGCATCGCATTCCATTCTGCGGACGCGCCGCTTGAATTTCGCGACGTCGAGGTGCCTGCGCCTGAGCCGGGCGGCGTGTTGCTGCGCGTTGTCATCGCCGGAGTCTGCGGCACCGATGCGCACCGCCTCAATGGCGACATTCCCGCCCCGCCAGCGCCCGTCGCCTTCGGTCACGAGGGAATTGGCAGGATCGAGGCGCTGGGCGAGGGGGTCTCTACCGATACGAGCGGAGAGCCGGTGTCGGTGGGCGATCTGGTCTATTTCTCGCCGTCGAAGGAGGACGGCTTTCCGGTCGCGGGCACCGCAACGCCCGGCGATGACGATGCGCCCTGGCCGGTTCCCGCCGACCAGCCGAGCGTCGCGACCTATCAGGACTGGGCCTATCTGGCGAAGGGCGTGGGTTTCTTTCGCATTCCCGAGGGCACTTCGCCCGAAGCGGTGATCGCATTCGGTTGCGCCATGCCCACCGCGATTGGCGGGATGACGCGGCTCGGCGGTGTGAAGCAGGGGCAGGTGGTCGTGGTGCAGGGCTGCGGACCGGTCGGGCTTTCCGCAACGCTGCTGGCCGCGCTGGATGGCCCCGGCCAGTTGATCGTCATGGGCGCGCCCGACGATCGCCTCCACGTCGCCGAGCGGCTCGGAGCGACCACCATATTGTCCATCGAGTCGACCACCCGCGAGGAACGCGCGGCGAAAATCGCCGAACTGACCGGAGGTCGCATGGCCGACGTGGTGATCGAGGCGACCGGCAAGATCGAGGCATTCGACGAAGGCATGTCGTTACTGGGCGTCGAAGGGCGCTACCTTGTGCTCGGCATCTACTCGGGGCCGCCGCTCGCCGAACTGAACGTGGTGCGCATGGTGAATTTCAGCCAGCAGATCATCGGCAATCTCGGCCCGGCCCGGATCGAGGACTTGAAAACCGTGGTCGAACTGGCGCGCGATCATGGCGAACGGCTGGGCTTTGCCGACCTCATCACTCATCGCTTTCCGCTGGCTCGCGCCGAGGAAGCGATCAAGGCTGTCGGCTCGGGCGCGGCGATCAAGGCAGTCGTTCTGCCCGAGACCGGCTAGTTCAGGGTCACGCCGCCATCGACGGGAAGCACCACGCCGTTGATATAGGCCGCTGCCGGTGAGAGCAGGAACAGCACGGCGTGGGCCATGTCCTCGGGAAAGCCGAGTCGGCCAACGGGCACGCGAGCAGCCAGATCCTGCATGGCGGGACTCGCAAGCATGGGTTCGATCCGAGGCGTGATGGTGATCCCCGGCGCGACGGCATTTGCCCGCGGCCTGCCGTCGAATTTCGTGGCGAGATGGCGGGTCAGGCCCGCGATCCCCGCCTTGGCTGCGGGATAGAAGGCGGAGACGGTCTTGCCGCTGCCTTGCAGGTTGCCGGCTATCGAGCTGATGTTGACCAAGCTGGAGGCGACGTCGCCGCAGTGATCCAGCCAGCGTGTTGCCACCGCCTCCATCGAGCCGACGGCGTCGAGCAGGTGACCTGTGAACGGCCCCTGAGACACGCTGCGCGGCCCTGCGTTGTTGACAAGATAGAGGCACGGCCCGTGCGCCAATGTTTCCTGCCACGCACGGTCAACCTGCGCATTGTCGAAAACATCGACGGTGATGGCGTAAGCCTGCCCACCGCCTGAAGTGATCTCGTCGACCGTCGCCTGGGCACCCGGACCGTCCATGTCCCACGCGGCGACAGCAAGTCCGGCCTTTGCCGCGCATAGCGCCGTCGCCTTGCCGATCCCGCTTGCCGCGCCGGTTACGACAACCATCTCGCCGGGCGTAAAGCCGAGCGCGCTCATATTGTAGAGCGGGCCGTGGCGCGGGCCGAGGTATTCGTCAGCCATTATCGGGAATCAGCCCACCGTGACCTTGCGCGTCACCGAATGGGTGCCACCGAAACAGTATTGCGAGCGGCCTGCCGAGGCTCCGACGACGAAGTATTCGAAGCACTCGGCGCTCGGCATGACGGAGACCATCGTGTCCGGCTGGTCTTCGAGCCATGACAGTTCGGGGTGTGCGACGTGGAAGCCGTCGTAGTCCTTGTTCAGCATCACCTCGCGGAAGGTCATCCGCGTGCGCTGGTGAACTGCCTCGGCAATGTCTTGCGGTCCCCAACCGGCCTTGTCGAAGACCGCGGCATGATCGGGCGCCATCAGCATCAGGTTCGAGAACTTGCCGTGGAAGGGATAGCCTTCCGACAGCGGCGCATTGGTCTTGACCAGCCACACGCCTTGCGAAGGCGCGCCGCAGGTATTGGCCGTCAGCGTCGCAAGCGTATCGACCAGTGCTTCGGGGTCGGTGTTCTTGAAGTCGAAGAACTCGGTCATGCCATAGGGCACGTTGACCGAAACGGTCGAATCTCCCGATGCGAAGCCTTGCTGCACGCGCCAGGAATCCCACGGCGTGCGGTCCTCGTTCTCGGCAACGCAGGCAGAGAACTTCATCGGCGTGCCGATGGTGTCCATGTCCGAAATGCC
>JAGREN010000046.1:50918-74031 GCA_020446505.1 Novosphingobium sp.
CGGTTCATGCCGATCTCGTCGGCAATCGCGCCAGAGACCAGCACGATGGGTGCTTGCGGCCCGGTCGACATGGCCCAGGTGCGCAGCCCCATCGACGGATCAAGGATACACTCCATCATCGCCATTATGACGGGCATGGCTTCAGGCCGGCAGCCTGCCATCACCGCATTGGCAGCGATCTTGCGAAGCGTGCCGATGCCCATGCCCGGCGCGAACAGGCCGACCACGTCGCTGCCGTCCCGTCCCGAAGAAGCGATCATGGCCTCGACCTTGTCGTGGGTCGGCGGAATCAGCGGCAGGCCGTCGCTCCAGCCGGTCTGGACGAAGCGCGTCTGCATGGCGTCGAAGGCTTCGAGCAGGTCAGCGCCCCTGAACATCAGTTCGGGAGCGGGATCGCGCACGATCTGGTCGAACTGGGGCAGCACTTCGAGCAGCTTGCGGTCCACCGTCAGCGCCTCGATCGCCTCGTCGAGCGAATCGGCGACCATCTGGCGGATTTCCTCGGCCGTCTTGTTCGAGAAGCAATGCGGCACGATCAGCGGCACGGCCTCGGGCACGCCGAAGGTCTTGGTCGAGAAGCGCGAGTCTTCGTCGAAGATGGCAGCGGTATAGCCGATGGCGGGAATGCCGCGCCGTTCCAGTTCGCACAGGTCGCGCATCAGCCATGCGGTGCAGCTTCCGCAGTCCGCCGTGGTGCAGATGGCGACGTCGGCCTCGCGTTCCAGCAGGTCAAGCTGGTCAGGCGACAGGTAGCGGTTCACGCCGCCCATCTCGCCGATCACCTCGATAAAGGAGAGGCCGGTGAACCGCTGCGAAAGCAGTTCGCGCGCGGCATGGAGCGCGTGCATGCCGTTCTGCTTGCCGTTCCAGTACAGCGCGACGCACTTGCCGTTGAGATCGGCAGGTCGCTTCGCGGGCGGATCGCGCATGGCGTCGTCGAGATCGGCCTGCGATTCCGCCACCGGATTTATGATCGTGAGCGTGGCCTGGCCACTCTCGCTGCCCGCCCGGCTTTCGGCATCGATGCTGGTAGTCGCCATGTCTCTCTCCTCTGGCCTGCTCAGGCCGCCACGAGCGCGATCTCAAGCGCCAGATCCGGCGCCTTGCGCGCCAGCCATGCGCGGATCATCGCTTCGAGTTCGGCCTGCGGCAGTGTGCAGACCCCATCCTCGCAGTCTGCCTCCGCGCCGGGGCGATAAGCAAGCCGGATTTTCTCCGCACTTTCCTCGATCAGCGACAGCGAACCACCATCGCTTGCGGCGATGCGGCTGAAGCTGGCGAGGAGCTGGTCTGCTATGGTCATGGGCCTAACCTTTCGGCCAGGACGCGATGATGTCGTCCACCGTCGTCAATGTGGTGATGAACGACAGAGTGTTGCGGATCACCGGCTGGGCATAGTCGCTGGGGAAGCCGGATACGGCATCGCGCGGGACGATGACGGTGTAATTGCTGTTCACTGCCTCGATGCACAGGCCGAGGAGTGCGACATTCAGCGACACGCCCACGACGATGACCGTATCGATCCCTTTGTTGCGAAGGCGGCGATCGAGCTGGTTGTCCGCCATCGGGTGCAGCCCGTGAGTGCGAACCGAGAGGATGTCGCCATCTTGCCAGACTTCGGGGCAGGGGGTGTCGCCATCGGGATTGTGCGCGGAACGGCCAGCCGAGGGACCAGCGCCGCCGGTATAGAGGCGGCAATTGGTGCCAGCGCCATAGCGATCGGGCGACGTATCCGCGAGACAATGCACGACCGGCGCTCCATGTTCGCGAGCGGCAGCGGCAAGCCGGGCGCTGTTGCCGATCACGCCGGTTTCTTCTGCTCCGCTCGCGAGCGGGCTGCCTTTGGCGAGGTCGCCGATGATGCCGCGCTGCACTTCGGAAAGCAGCAGCGCGGCCTTTCCCGGCCTGAGCAGCGGCGCGATGTCGAATGGCATTGTCGTTTCTCTCCCCAATTCGCTCCGGCTATTCGAACAGCGCGAAGTAGCGCGTCTCCAGACTGATGCGCGGGACCGGCCGTTCGTTGCTCTCGTCCTCGATCGCGACGTGCAGCGTCTTGAACTGGTCGCCCAGCGCGGAATCGAAGCCGATGAAAACCAGCAATTCCTCGCGCGTCATGTCGGGGAAATACCACCAGTCATGGCGCGGGCTGAACCGTGCGCCGCTCGACTGGTAGGTGACGTCGCGTTCGGGCGTTTTCATGTGATATTCGATGGGCACGATATCGTCCGGCTTCACGGTGCGCCCGTCGCACATGGCGAGCGGAAAATCCTGCGGCGGATCGCTAAGCACATGCCAGCACTGGAACATGACATAGCGGCTGTAGGGAGCCGGATCGAACGCGTTTAGTTCCAGCGTTTCCTTCAGTTGCAGCTGCGATTCCGGCGTGTCGTAATCGACGTGCGGCCAACCCGCCGGGGTCATCGCCTGCCTGTTCTGCAGGGCCGGGCTGAAGCGCACCGTGGAAGCATGGAGCGGCAGGACGTCGCGCGCGCCGCTCAGACGGGAAATCAGCGGGATCGTCTCGGCCCAGTAGCTGCGCAGGGCTTCGCTCTGGGTGAGCAGGCCCGGCGGAGCCATCAGCTCGTCGAGCCGGTTGCGGACTGTTTCGCTGGGATGCGCGACCAGTTCGAACCCTTCGCGATCCAGCGACGGACCAGGATCCGCAACGCGGCCGTTGCGGATCGCTGTCTGCCGCTTGTCGAAGAGCTCATCGCCAAGGATGCGCGCGGTAAACTCGACGTGGAGATGATCGAGGTCGCCGCGCAGATAGGGCAACCTTGCATTCAGGTGGCTTTTCTCTCTCGTCGCGGCTTCCATACTGTTCTCCCGTGCTTTCCGAACGATCAGGCTATGACCAGATCCTCTTCGAAATAAGGACGCAGACCCGCATCGGTTTCAGTCGGCGGATCGCCAGCCGGGTCTTTCAGCCAGCGCCACATGCGGCGATAGTCTACCGGGCCATTTACCGACGAGCGGCCGCCATTCTGGTAATAGCTGTTCGCGCGCGCATCGAGGTAGACCATGCCCTTTTCCGACTCGTCGAGGATATCGGCAAAGCGCCAGTAGGCGTCGTGCGTAACCTCGACGCTGTGCTGGCCGTTCTCGATCAGCCCGGCAATCGCGCGCACTGCGAACTGCGCGGTAATTTCGAGCAGATCGACCACGGTGAAGCCGCCGAAATTGTTCGAGTTGGGGCCATAGACGGTGAACAGGTTGGGGAATTCCGGCACCATCGCTCCGAGGTAGGCGCGGGGGCCGTCCTTCTCCCACATTTCCTCGATGCGCTTGCCGCCCTTGCCGCGCACTTCCATCGGCCAGAGATATTCGTTGGCCCTGAAACCGGTGGCGAAGACAATGACGTCCAGATCGTAGCTCTTGCCGCCTGCGACGATGCCGGTGGGCGTGATCTTCTCGATATGGTCGCTCACCAGCTCGACATCGCCGCGTGCCAGCGCGTCGAGCACGCTCTCGTTGGTGTCGACTCGAATCGGGCGCGAAGCCATAGGCGGGAAGTTGGGGATCATCCTCGGGATCAGGTCAGGGCGCGGTGCCAGCTTGCGTTCCACGAAGGCGACGCAGGCGTCGCGCAGCATCTTGTTGACGGGGCTGACCGCGTGGGGATCGTCAAAGTCCGGGTCGATCTTGAGCGCGCCACCACCGTCGTTCGGTGCAATCAGCGATGCGACCCTGAAGCGCACGAAATTGGCGTGGTAGGGGAAATTGCGGTCGAGCCAGAGCGACTGGTCGGGCAAGGGCTTGCGGTAGCTGAGATCTTCGTAGAGCCAGTTGGCCTGGCGCTGGAACAGAAAGGTCTGTGCCGCCATTCGGCCGATCACCGGTGCAGTCTGGTAGCCCGATGCGCCCGAGCCGACGATGGCGACCTTCTTGCCAGTGATATCGAGCCCGTCCGGCCACGCGGCGCTGTGGCAAAGCGTGCCCTCGAAGCTGTCCATGCCCTCGATATCCGGCATCTGCGGACGCGAGAGAAAGCCTACGCAGGAAATGACGGCGTTGAACTGCTCGGTCTGGGCGCCCTTCGGACCTTGTGAGGTGAGCGACCAGATCTTCGCGTCGTCGTCCCAGATCATTTTCAGGACTTCGGTATTGAATGCGATGTTCTCGCGGATCTCGAAATTGTCCGCGATCCACTTGAAATATTTGAGGTTCACATCGCGAGGCGAGTAGCCCCAGTTGAACGGATAGTCATAGGCGAACAGGTGAGTGTAGCCCCGGCTCGGCGTATCGACGCGCGCTCCGGGATAGCGGTTTTCGTACCATGAGCCGCCGACTTCGGGGTTCTTCTCGAACACCGTGAAAGGGATGCCTGCGCGCTTCAGCTGCACGGCGGTATTGAGCCCGGAAATCCCCGTTCCGATCACGGCGACCCTGAACCCCTCGGCGGCCTTCGGAGTTTCTCCGCCGCTCCAACGCACGCCGCGTGCCCAACGGTCGAGAGCCGTCTCTTCTTGCCAGATATCGAAATCCTTTTCGGGAATGTCCTGCCCGGCTGTGAGCGAAAGGGCCGTGCGCAGCCGTTCCACGGGGCCGATGTCGAGATCGCCCGCGCCGTTGTCGCGATAGGACTTGAGGAAATCAGCTGCTTTCTTGCGGATCAGCACTTCGTCTTCGGGATTGGCCAACTCACTGCCGACGATGAACTTGGCAGCGGAACCCGGCTTCATGTCGATGACGTCTTCGTCGCCGGTAAGCTGGTAGAGCAGGCCGCGCAGCACCATCGGCGAGGCGTACTTCATGGCGTCCTCGATGGTCTCGTCGCTGGCCGAAAGCAGTTCGTTGTTCGTCGTCATTCCAGTCCCGTTCCTTTGTGTTCCGTCAGATATTACAGATTTGGCTGGCGAAGGCCATTTGATCAGATCGGCAAGAGCAGTTCGGTCAGCCCCTTGATGTAGTAGGAGCCGGGCACCGCCAGCAAATAGCCCTGGTTACAGGTCCGGGCATGGAGCGCGCGAAGCAGAGCCTCGTCCATTTCGCTGCCGGATGCCATGACCAGCTCTTCCAGCTGGCGATCTGCTTCGCTGGTTGAAGCGACGCGAGTTCCAAGCAACCGCCTGGCATCTGCAAGATAGGCTGCATCGAACGCCTCGCCGTACTGGCTCAGCAAGTCGAGGTGGTCGGCGATGCTGCCCTCCACCCTGCGGTGATAGGCGCCAATCTCGTCTGCTGGTGGATCGGAATCGAGCGCGGCCTTCAGGGCAAAAATCGCCTCGCTGAAACGCGTCGTCGCTGGAGCGGGCATTTCCGGCATGACGAGCGCAACTCCCATGCATTCGCCGATGGCTTCCAATGCCTGCTTGAGTTCCCAGATCACCCAGCTCTGATATTCGACGTAGTCGGCGTTCCCTGAAGGAGCATCGCGGAATTCCTCGAGGCAGATTGCCGAGGCGAGGGCGCCCGAAAGCGAAAAGGCCGCAGTATGGAACCGCACCTTGTCGAGGTCGACGGGCCTGCCGGAAACCTGCTCGTAGACTCTGTAGAAATCAGGCAGGTTGCCGAGGTCTTCCCACTGTCCCCGGATGCGCATCGCGGCAAGGTCCATCAAGGGATCGCTGAGCGTGCTCAGTTCGAAGTCCATCATGGCGGTGAGCCGATCGCCTTCGAACAGGAACTGGCCTGCGTCACAGGCTGCATAGCGTGCCGGCTCGCTTGCCGGCGGCGCATTGCGCATGACCCATTGAGAGGCGAATTCGAGACCGGGATCGGGGCGCTTCCTGCGACTGGCGTAGTTATCGTAGAAGTCCTGGAAGAGCGATAGTGTGACGGCGCGCGGGTCTTCCGGAAGGGTGAGACCGGCATCTGCAAAGGGCTGCGTATCGAGGCCGTGCATCGACGCCATTTGCTCGGCGAGCTGCTGTAGCACCGACTGGCGGTCCGCCTCGTTTGCACTGGTTCCCAGGTTCGGCGCCCCTTCGACGCGAGCCATCACTGTGCCGGGCAGTTCCTCGATGAAGCCGTAGATATGAGGGACGCGGATGCCGCCTTTTTCGAGCAATTCGTGGATCGCGTGTTCGCGGCGAAGGCCATAGGGCAGGAACTGCTCGGTCCGCTCTCCGCGAACATAGCATTGCATGGCTCCATCCGGTCCCTCGGCATCAACATACCATGCCGGTCGCCAGCGGCCCTGCCGCTCGATCCCGGTCACGCGCGCGCCGAGGTTCGCTTCGAACCAGCCCCGTATTGCGGCTTCGCATTCCTCGTCGTTCAATCTGCCTCTCCCAGGACGAGGTCTAGGCCCGCTTCGGCCCCTTCGGCACTTCGCGGAACGGCACGCCCTTGTCACCCGAGGCTTCGCGCGGCATGCCGAGGATGCGTTCGGCCACCACGTTGCGCGATATCTCGGTGGTGCCGCCACCGATGCAGGAGATTTGCCGCATCAGGAAATTCATGCCGACCGCATCGGTTGCCGCTTCCTCCTCCTCGTCCCAGACGCTGGCGCCAGAGCCTGCAAGCTCGAACGAGATGGTCGAGCGTCGCACGCTGGCGACGCCGCGGAACAACCGGTCGATGGCCGACATGTCCTTGTTGGCCTTGGTCGCGGCATCGGCGATGCGATTCTGCAGTGCGCGGGTGACCAGGCCCAGTTCGCGGTGCTCGCCGATCAGCTCGCGCGCCGCCGGATCGTCGATTTTGCCGGACTTGCGGGCGATGGCGACGGGCGAATCCTCCCTGGACGCGCTCATTCCGAGACCGGAGGGATAGGTGACGTAGGGCGAGTTGTGCCCCATGCGCTCGTGAAACATCCAGCGCGTGCCAATGTTCCAGCCTGCGTCCACTTCGCCGACGCGGTCGCTGTCGGGGATGCGCACGTCGGTGAAGTATTCCTGACAGGCTTCGGATTCGCCGTTGAGGCGCACGATCCGCTGGATTTCCACGCCTTCCTGCCGGAGCGGGACGAGGAATACGGTCATGCCTTGATGCTTGGGCACGTCCCAGTTGGTGCGAGCGAGGATCAGGCCCCAGTCCGCCCACCATGCGCGCGACGTCCACACCTTGGAGCCGTTGAGTACCCAGTGGTCGCCGTCGCGAACGGCTGAAGTGGTGATGCCTGCGACGTCCGAGCCGCCGCCCGGTTCGGACAGGAGCTGCACCCAGACCTCGTCGCCCTTGAGGATGGCGGGAAGATGCGCGGCCTTCTGTTCGGCTGTGCAGAACTCGAGAATGGTCGAGGCGCAGGGGTTGAACGTCGGCACGGCAAAGCGCGAGGGATATTCGTGGCCTGCCAGCTCCTCATTGAAAGCGCGGTTGTGCTCGGGCGTGAGGCCGAGGCCGCCATATTCCTTCGGCATGCAGATCCCGGCAAAGCCGCCGTCAAAGATCTTGCGCTGCAGGGCGCGGTCGCGCGCGACGGCGACAAGCTCTTCCTCGTCGTCCTTGCAGTGCTGCGTGCGGTCGAACGACTGGAGCGGGCCGAGGTTGGCCTTGATCCATTCGCGGGCGCGGGCGCGGAACTGCTCGACGGGTTCGATATCGGTGCTCATGCTGCCAGCTCCTTTTCGATCTGCATGGCGGCGAGCCAGCGGCGATGGTCGCCCGGCGTGCCGTAGAGCAGGCGGTTGAGTGTTACCCGCCGCAGGAAGAAGTGCAGGTCGTGTTCGTAAGTGACGCCGATACCGCCGTGGATCTGCACGCAGTCCTGCGCCAGTTCGACGCCGTTCTCGCCAATGTAGGCCTTGGCCGAACTGACCGTTTCGGCGGCACGCTCCAATCCGTCGGCAAGCGAATCGGCGGCGGCATCGCAGATGGCGTGGCTGGCTTCGAGCCATGACTTCATATCGGCAAAGCGGTGCTTGAGCGCCTGGTAGGAGGCAAGGGCGCGGCCGAAAGTATAGCGGTCGAAGGCCCAGTCGACGGTCATTTCGAAGGCGCTTTCCATTGCGCCGACCGATTCGGCGCACAGGACGACGGCAGCGCGCCTGACCTGGAGCGCGACGGCTTCCCCTGCGCCACCAAAGTCGCCGACCAGCGCCGAGGCCGGGACGCGCACATTGTCGAAGGAGACTGCGCCGAACTTGCGCGAGACGTCTATCGCTTTCAGCGCCTTGATTGTGATTCCTGCCGTTGAGGCCGGGACAAGCGCCTGAGTCACGCCGCCATCGCTGGTTCCGGTGACGAGGAAATAGCCTGCCTGCGCAGCCGATTCGACCGGACGCACCGAGCCGTTGATAACAAGATCGTCGCCCTGCCTCGCGATAGAAATCGTCGCCTCACCGGGCTGTTGCCAGGGTGCCCAGCCGAGACAGTTTGCCGCAATGGCCTGGCCCATCATGATCGCTTCGAGAGCTTCGGCATGGCCTTCGTCGCCGCTGTCGGACAGGGCACTGGCGACCACGTTGCAGTCCACGAGCGGACCCGGCGCCGAATGGCGGCCGAACTCGTAGGCGATCAGCGAAAGGTCGACGATGTCGCGCCCGCTGACGCTGCCGCCGCCCATGTCCTCGCTGACCAGCGGCATGATCCAGCCCAGCTCCGCTCCGCTGGTCCAGTAGTCAGGCTCGAAGCCGGCGGGATGGTCGGCCTGCTTGCGTTGCCGGTCGAGCGGAACGCGATCGGCGAGATAGCGCGCGGTCGTATCGCGCAGCAATTGCTGGTCGGAGGTAAGCTCATGCCACATCTGGTCTGCGTCTCCCGTCTGCTTCTTGTCGAGCCTGTGGTGCCCACACTGCATGGCACAGGCCTTGCGCCGGTGCCAGCAGGTTTGGGCAGGATTAGTGTCCTGCCCGTGTCAGAACGCGTTCGGCCTGCTTGAGGTGCGGCGCGTCGATCATCTCGCCGTCGATGGACAGCACGCCCGCGCCGGGCGAGGAGGCAAAGGCATCGACGATCTTCTGCGCGTGGGCAACTGTCTCGGGCGAGGGGGTAAAAGCTGCGTTGATGACGGGAACCTGCGCCGGGTGGATCGCCATCATGCCGGTAAAGCCGTCCGCCGCCGCGCGCTCGGCATATTTGCGCAGGGCGTCGAGGTCCTTGAAGTTCGGCGTGATCGTCTCGATCGCTTCGACGCCTGCCGCGTGAGCGGCGAACAGGGTGAGCGAGCGTGCCAGTTCGATGGGCGGGGTGAAAGTGCCGTCGGGCAGCCTTGCCTGCGTGGCACCAATGGCGGCGGGCAGGTCTTCCGCGCCCCAGGTCAGGCCGCAGATGCGCTCGCTCGCCCCGGCATATTCGCCCAGCCGGAACATGGCGAGGGGAGTTTCGGTCACGAGCGGGAAGATCGCGCATTCCGCATCGCCGATCAGCGATTCAAGCTCGCGGATCGAGGCAATGCCTTCGGCCTTGGGCAGGCAGATTCCGTCGGGCCTGTGCGGCATGACCGCGGCCATATCGTCGCGCGCGTAGTCGCCCTGAAGCGGGTTGATCCGCACGAACAGCTTCACCTGTGTGCGTGGCCGGTCGAGAAAGGCGGCAATCGCCTCGCGCGCCATCTGCTTGTTCGCCGCCGAGACCGAATCCTCAAGATCGAGAATCAGCGCATCGGCGCCGCTGCCTAGTGCCTTTTCCATGCGTTCGGGCCGGTCGCCCGGAACGAACAGCATCGATACCAGTCGCATCATTCCTGTCTGCACTCCCAAAATTTCTGCTAGCGTCAATCGCCAGGGCAAGACCATAGGGTATTGGAAAGCGGCTGTCTCCCGGCGACAGCCCGGCAAGGAAAGGATGGCTCGTGGCTGAGGCTTACATCGTGGACGCGGTGCGCACCGCAACCGGACGGCGCAAGGGCGCGCTGGCTGGCTGGCATCCGGCGGACCTCGGCGCGGTGAGCGTCGATGCGCTGCTCGATCGCACGGGCATCGATCCGGCGGCAGTCGATGACGTGATCTTCGGCTGCGTGACACAGGGCGGCGAACAGAGCTTCGCGGCAGGGCGCAATGTCGTGCTGGCTTCGAAACTGCCGCAGACGGTGCCTGCCGTTACCCTGGACCGCCAGTGCGGCTCGGCGCAGCAGGCCGTCCATTTCGCGGCTCAGGCAGTGATGTCGGGCACGCAGGACATGGTCATTGCAGGCGGGGTCGAGAGCATGACCCGCGTGCCGATGCTGACCAACATGATGCTCTATCTTCAGGCCGGGATCGGTGGACTGCCGTGGAGCGAGCGCATCCTCAAGAAATATGGCGTCGCCGAGTTCAGCCAGTTTACCGGCGCGGAGATGATCGCGGAGAAGTACGGCCTCTCCCGTGAGGAAATGGACGCCTACGCGCTCGAAAGCCATCGCCGGGCGGTGGCTGCGACCCAGGCTGGCGCATTCGATGCGGAGATCGTTCCGCTTCCGGTGGATAGTGAAAACGGTCCGGTGATCCATTCGAAGGACGAAGGCATCCGCTACGATGCGACGCTGGAATCGATGGCGACGGTCAAGCCGATCAACGAGGGCGGCAGGTTGACGGCGGCCACGGCAAGCCAGATCGCCGATGGCTCCGCCGCGCTGCTGGTTGCGAACGAGCGGGCCGTGAAGGCGCATGGTCTCACCCCGATGGCGCGTATCCACAACCTCACCGTCACCGGCGGCGATCCGGTCATCATGCTGGAAGAGCCGATCCGCGCCACCCGCATCGCGCTGGAGCGGGCAGGCATGAGCGTGGACGAGATCGACCTGTTCGAAGTCAACGAAGCCTTCGCCTGCGTTCCGATGGCGTGGCTCAAGGAAATCGGTGCCGATCCCGCGCGGCTCAACGTCAATGGCGGGGCTATCGCGACGGGCCACCCGCTTGGCGCGACGGGGGCTAAACTGATGGCGACGCTCGTGCATTCGCTGCGGGCACAGGGCAAGCGTTACGGGCTTCAGACCATGTGCGAAGGTGGCGGCATGGCCAATGTAACCATCATCGAGGTGCTGTGACCGCTGCACCGCAATCCGGCTATGCGCTCAAGCGCAAGCGTTCCAAGGGCGCGGTGAAGGCAGCCGACGAACGTACGCTTGAGACGCGCAGCGCCATCATCTCGGCAGCACGCGATGTGCTGCTGGAGAAGGGCTATGCCGGAACGCGCGTGGAGGACATCATCAAGCGAGCGGAGATCTCGCGCCCGACCTTCTACCGCCATTTCAGCGACAAGTTCGAAGTTGCCAAGGCCTACCACGGGTTGTCTGGCGATACGACGCTCGGCCCCTGGGGCGCACTTGCCGACATCGACGTTTCCGATCTCTCTGCCATCCGCGGCTGGCTCAACGCCTTGCTCGATACCTTTGCCACGCGCCGTGACGAATTGCTGGTCTGGGCGGAAATGAGCGCGATCGAGCCGAACTACCTGATGCGCGTGCCGCGCCAGATGCCTGCGCTGATCGAAATGCTGGGCAAACGGATACCCGCCTTCGCTAGGGCGCAGGAGCAGGCGCCTTCAGGCGATAGCGATCCGGGCCCGGTATGGGTCGAGGCCTATCTGCTGCTGGAACACCTGTCCTATTACTGCACCTGGCTGGCGCTGGGTAAGCACGTCATTTCCAAGGAACAGTCTGTAGACTACTTCTGCGAGCGCCTGCATCGCTTCATCGAAAGATACGCGGTTTAGAGCGGAAGCCGCACTAAGCCGCCTCGACCGACACCGGGAACCCGTCGACATGCACGTTGCCGGAAACCTGCTCCCAGTCCTCGGGACGTGACGAAGCGATCAGGTTGATGTTGACGCCGGGCAGGTCGTTGGCGCGTTGCCAGCCACCCTTGTGCCCGAACCCGTGCGGGTAGCACACCGCGCCGGGTACAACCTCGTCCGTCACCTCCAGCAAGGCCTCGACCGATCCGGTCGGCGTGCTGATGCGGACAGCCTGTCCGTCAAAGAAACCGCGCGCGGCGGCATCGTCCGGATGCATCATCAAGGTCGGCGCTTCGTTGCGCACCAGCCGCTCGACATTGTGCATCCAGCTATTGAGCGAGCCGAGCTTGCGGCGACCGAACAAGAGGAGCTTGTCCTCCTGCTTGTCGGTTTCACCAAGCAGCCGCGCGATTTCGGCCTGCGTGACCTCGTGCCAAAGCTGCGCCTTGGCGTCGTCTGTCCAGACCCGCGACCAGCTATCTTCCGGCTCGAAACGCTCTGCCGTTCGTGCGCCGGATGGATGTTCGCCGCGCAGCTTTTCGATGGTCAGACCATCCGGGTTCTCGCCAAACTGGTCGCCGAATGGGCCGATCCGCAGCATCCGGTCGGCCACCTCCATCAGTCCGGGTGCCTCGTTGCTGCGCGCTTCGGGATCGGAGAACAGTGCTGGCAGGCCCATCCTGGCGAGAATGGCGTTGTAGATGTCGAACTCATGCCGCGCTTCGCCCTGCGGCTCGATCACGGCGGTCGAGAACTGGACCCAGGGGCGCGGCGCGTTGCGGACCCAGTAATCGGTGATGTCCTCGCGTTCGAGGAAGGTCAGGCTGGGCAGCACATAGTGCGCATGGCGGGTCGTCTCGTTGATGTAGAAATCGATGCCGACGAGCAGGTCGAGTTGCTCCAGCGCTTCGGAAAGTGCTTCGCCGTCGGGATAGGCCAGCACCGGATTGCCCGAATCGACGAACAGCGCCCGCATCTGGCCTTCGCCCGGCGTGGTGATTTCCGCCGCGAGCGAACCGCCCGGCGTCGAACCGAGCACCAGCGGCAAGTCGCCGATGCGCGAGCGCATGCTGCCGTAACGCGGGTGCAGGGGCCGCTCGCCCGCTTTGCCGATGGGCGCAAGCCCGGTGATCCAGCCGCCGTCCCTGCCGAATTTTCCAGCCACGACGTTGAGGCTTTCGATCAACAGGTTGACCAGCGTTCCGAAACGCCCCCGGTTGGTGCCGACGCGGCCATAGCAGGCGGCCTTTGGCGTCCTGGCAAACCGTTCGGCCAGCGAGCGGATCGTATCGGCCGAGACGCCGCAGCGGCTTTCCGCCAGTTCGGGCGTCAGCGGCTTCAAGGCTTCGCGCAACTGCTCCCAGCCACTGCTGCGTGCCTCCAGCACGTCTCGATCTTCCAGTCCGGCCTCGAAGAGGTGATGGATCATCGCACCCACCAGCCATGCGTCGCTGTCGGGCATGACCGGAACGTGCTCGTAGCGGTGTGCCGTTTCGGTGCGGCGCGGATCGATCACGACAACGCCTTCGCTCGCGGCGATCCTGTCGAGCTTTTGCAGGAAGCGCGGCTCGGCGATCAGCGACATGTGCGAGACCAGCGGATTGGCCCCGATCATGATGAGCATGTCGGCATTTTCGATGTCGGGGAAGGTCCAGTCCGTTCCGCTGCCGAACACCAGTTCCTGCGCAAGGTTCTTCGCGCCGGTGTCGATCTGCACCGCGTTGAAGTTCTTGAAACCGCCGAGCGCCTTGAGGAACAGCGCGCCATAGGTGGAATGGAGCGTGGCGAAGCTGGCGGGATTGCCCTTGTAGGAGCCGATGGCCGCGCCGCCGTGCCGGTCGACAATCGCTTGCAGCCGCTCGGCGATATCGTCGAGCGCTTCCTCCCACGAAACCGACGTGAACTCGCCCGGTCCGCCGACACGCTTGAGCGGCGTGAGCACCCGGTCGGGATCGCATGTCACCGCAGCAAAGGACGTGCCCTTGATGCAGACGTGGCCTTCCGACACCGGATGGTCGCGATCCGGGCCGATCTTCTCGATCTGCCCGTCGCGCACTTCGACGACGAGGCCGCACTGCGCCTCGCACAGGCGGCAATAGGTGCGGTGCTGGCCGTCGGCTCCGGCGATCTGGGTGAACTCGTTCTCTGCCATGACGCCATCCTGTCTCCAACATCGGGCGCGGTCAATTTGTCCTGATCGCGATGGACTCAGGCTTGCTCGGCATTACAGTTGCGAAAAAACGAGAGGATGACTGCCGATGACCACCGATCCCGTGCGCCAGCTCGTGGCCGAGCGCCCGACCATGTTCGATCACCGCTTTGCCGGGATGAAACCCAGCTTTACTGTCAGCGAAGGGGTTCATGGCGTCGAATCGATCTCCAACGTCTATCTCATCAACACCTCGGACGGCGATATCCAGATCAACGCCGGCATGGGCTTTGAAGCGCCTACGATCCGCGACCAGCTCGCGCCCTATCGCAAGGGGCCGCTGCCTTACCTGATCTTGACGCAAGGCCACGTCGATCACGTCGGCGGCGTCTCGCAACTGCGCCAGGCCGAGACGAAACTGGTGGCGCAGGAGAATAATCCCGAATGCCAGAAAGATGACGTCCGGATCATGGGCGCGCGCAACCGGCAGTCGCAGATCTGGTTTCCCGCGCCCAACAAGATCAACGAGGACTTGCAGAAGACCGTCGACTATGTGGTGCAGGACCGGCCCACGCCGGACATCACCTTCGATGACCGGATGGAGATCGACCACGGCGGGGTGAAACTTGAACTGCTCTCGGTGCCGGGCGGCGAGACGGTGGACTCGCTGGTCGTCCACATGCCCGATCGCGGCATCGTCTTTTCGGGCAACCAGTTCGGACCGCTGTTTCCGCATTTTCCGAACATGAATACGATCCGCGGCGACAAGTATCGTTTCTGGGAAATCTATCTCTCGTCGCTGGAGCGCACGCGGGCGCTGGAGCCGGAAATTCTCGTCACCGGGCACTTCCTGCCGGTGGTCGGCAAGCAGCTCGTCCGCACCTGCCTCGACCGGCTGCACGATGCCGTCAGCCATGTCCATCAGGCGACGCTCGACGGGATGAACGCAGGCAAGGACATCTTCACGCTGATGCGCGAGGTGCAGGTGCCGGATAATCTCTATGTCGGTCAGGCATACGGCAAGGTCAGCTTCTGCGTGCGCACCGTGTGGGAGCAGTACATGGGCTGGTTCCAGGGTGAGCGGACCAGCGAACTGCTGTCGGTCCAGCCGCACCATGTCGCCGGAGAACTGGCGGAAATGGCCGGTGTCGGCGCGGTCATCGCCAAGGCCCGCGCGACGCTTGAGAAGGGCGATGCCGAGCGCGCCATGGCACTGGTCGAGGCGGCGCTGGCGGCCGAACCGACGAACCGCGCGGCGCTCGATCTTTCCGTCGCCGTGCACGAGGCGCTGCTGGCAGGGCCGCATGCGGCGGAGAACTTCTGGTATGCCGGATGGCTCAAACACCAGATCGCCGCAAACAAGGCCGGCAGCCTCGGAGGCAAGCCATGAGCGGCGAGAATATCCGCATCACCGACCTTGCCGACCCGCAGCTGACCGAAGCGCAGCTTGGCGGCATTGCCTACATGGAAGCCAACCCGGTCGAGCTGAGCGTAGAGAGCGTGCTCGATGCCGCGCGCGAGCGGACCGCACTGGACGACTTCGGGCCGGACGATTTCCGGGTCCGGCTCAAGCGACTTGTCGATGAGTGGAACGCCGACAAGCTGCGGCAAGTCAACCGCATGATCCTGCGCGACATGGCGGTGCGCCATGCCTCCAACCGCCTGCTGGCGCAGGACTATCGCAAGCAGCATCCCGACTATGCGCAGGAGAAGATCGACCGCCCGATCATCGTCGTCGGCCTGCCGCGCTCGGGCACGACGCACCTGCTCAACCTGCTCGGCTCCGACAGCTGCTTGCGCTCGCTGCCGCTGTGGGAAGTGAACGAGCCGCTGCCCAATCCCAACGAGCCGCCGCGCGAGGACGGCCTCGATCCGCGCTGGGTGCGCACCAACGAGCAGTGGCAGATGGCGCAGGCAAGCTCGCCGCTGACCGCCGCGATGCACCCGATGGACCCGGACCACCTGCACGAAGACCTCGAACTGATGTGCCCGGATTTCGCCTCGTACAATTACGAGTGGATGAGCCGGGTGCCGGGCTGGCGCGATGCCTATTACGCGGAGGACCAGACCCCGCATTACCGCTTCCAGAAGGAAATGCTGCAGATCATGCAGCATGCCGCTGGCGACACGAAGCCGAAACGCTGGGTCAATAAGTGCCCGCAGCACCTTGAGCAGCTTCGCGTGCTGAAGGAAGTTTATCCCGACGCCACGGTGGTCATCACCTATCGCGATCCGGTCGACGCGATCCAGTCCGCCGCGACCATGATGGGTTACGGCGAGCGGATGCGATACGAGAGCATCGATACGCAGGGCTTGGTCGACTACTGGTCCGACCGTGTCGATCACCTGTTGCGCGCCTGCGTGCGCGACCGCGATGTCTGGCCCGAGACGCAGCGAGTCGACGTGCCGTTCGAGGCGCTCATGCAGGATCCGATGCGTTTCGTGCGCGCGGTCCACGAAAAGGCCGGGCTGGAGACAACCGACAAGGCGGTGGCGGAGATGGAGCACTTCGTCGAGACTCACCCGCGCGGCAAGTTCGGGCAGGTCGTCTATGATCTGGAAGGCGATTTCGGGGTATCGCGCGACAGGTTGCGCGAACGCTTCGGATACTATTTCGACGCTTTTCCGGGAATCAGCGTGAAGTAGCCACGGCGGGGCAAATCGGGAGCGGAACTGGATGGCGCGACTTGCAGGCAAGGTCGTCGTGGTGATGGGCTCGACCTCGGGCATCGGGCGCGCCATCGCGGTGCGCGCGGGTGAGGAGGGCGCGAAGGTCGTCGTCACCGGGCGCAGCGAGGATGCGGGCGCTGAGGCGGTTACGGAAATCGAAGGCGCGGGCGGGGAGGCGATCTATGCCAGGGTCGACGTAACCCAGGCCGAAACGATCGAGGCTGCGGTAGAGACGACGCTTGCCCGGTTCGGCCGGCTCGACGGTATCGTCAACAATGTCGCGGGAATGGCGCTCAACCGGCTCGATCAGCGGGTGACCGAACTCTCGCTCGACGACTGGAACTTGATCCTTGCCACCAACCTGACCTCAGCCTTCCTCGGCATGAAGCACGGCATCAAGGCGATGATGCGCGGCGGGCATGGCGGATCAGTGGTGAACATTGCGTCGGAGGCCGGCATCCGGGGCATGAACGGCCTTGAAGGCTATACCGCCTCCAAGGGCGCGATGGTGGCGATGACCCGCTCCGTCGCCAGCTACTACTCGCGCTACGACGTGCGCTGCAACACGCTGGCGGTCGGCTTCGTCAACACCGGCGGCGAGCGGATCGAGGAACTTCTGCGCGATCCGCTTTTCGCAGGCGAGATCCAGCGCCACCACCTGGGCCACATCGGCCAGCCGGGCGAAGTGGCGGACCCGGCCGTGTTCCTGCTGTCGGACGAATCGAACTACATCAGCGGCGCGATCATTCCAGTCGATGCCGGAGCGACCTCCGCCTCGCACATTGTCAGGCCATCGGCCCCCGACATCGAAGGGTTCCCCCGCCTGCGTCCGCACGCGCCGGAGTTCTAGAGCATCGCGCGGAAAAGCGGGAACCGGCTTTCCGCACAAAGCGATGCGACAACCGGCCCGGTTCTCTTCAGCGAACTAGTCGCCTTCGGCGAAGACCTTCTCGCGGTAGACCTCGCCGACCTTCTTGCCATCCTCGAAGTAGCCGTGGCCATAGTCGCCCTGGATCGTCGAGCGGATGGTGTGGCGTTCATGCTTCGGGTCGCAGCCCTCGACTGCATGCAGCATGCGGTGGTTGTCCCAGATCAGCATGTCCGTGGGCGACCACTCATGCCAGTAGGCGCTGGTGCCCGTACCCATGTCGTTGATCTGGTTGCACACGTCGTCGAGCAGTTTGTCGCCCTCGGCGTCCTCATGATTTTCCAGGCCGAACGCCATCCACGATCCGACGTGAATGACCTTTTCGCCTGTTTCGCGAGTCCAGACAGCCGGGTGCATGGCGCGCGGGAAAATCGCCACTTCCTTGAGCAGCTCCGTGGCAATCGGCATGTCGCCGCTGGCCATCTCGAAATTGACGCCATAGCGCATCTTCGAGAGCCGCGTATCGAGCGTGTAGATCACGTTGATGCCCTCGATGCGGTCGCGCAGCTCCTTCGGAAACTGGCGATAGCATTCGATGCCGTCCATGAAGCCGGTGCGGCCCTTTTCCGGTGGAGCCACGGCGCAGCGCAGCACGCCCGCGTAGTTCAGTTCATCATTGTAGCAATGATCGAAATGCCAGGGCGAGTAGCGGGTCAGGACCTCTCCGTCGATACGCACGAGGCCGCCGGAGTACGGACCATCGTCGTCGCCCGGCTGGTAGTGCATGTCGATCACGCCATCTTCGTCGTCGCCGGTTTCCTCGTCGCGCGGTGTGGTCTTGGTCGGGTGATCCTTGAGCGGGCCGAACACCTTGCTGAGCGCGACCTGCATCTTGGCCGTTGGTTCCATGTCCTTGAAGACGAGGAGGCCGCGTTCCTTGAACAATTCGCGGAGCGCCTCGCGCGCGCTTTCGTCCTTGAGCGTGTCCCAGGTGACGCCGCGCACCTGCGATCCGAAGCTGAGATCGCCCGGAAGATTTTCAACGGTAAACTGAGCCATGTCTTGCTCCTGATCCTCTCGATGCCGCCGTCCGGCAGCAAACTTGACACATCATCAATTATCGCACCGCGCGCATTGTCTGTCCAGTGGAGAGTCGCGCGTCGATCACCTGTTCGATAGCCCCATGAGCACGGGGCGAAGGTCCGGAAAGCCGGTGTGCGCCGTCAATCCGCCATCCACGGCCAATTCCGCGCCGGTGATGTAGCTCGCCTCGTCGGAAGCAAGGAAAATCATCGCCCGGGCGACTTCGATGGCGTTGCCGCCGCGCCGCATGGGAATCGAAGCCTTCCATGGTTCCCAGCCGCCGGGCAGGCCCGCAAGGTGGGACGTCATTGCCGTATCCCAGATCAGGCCGGGGCAGATCGCGTTCACCCGGATATTGTCGTCGGCATGGTCGCAGGCCATGGCACGGGTGTAATTGAGCACGCCGCCCTTTGCCGCGTTGTAGGCGGCCATCATGTAATCGCCGCGCATGCCACTGACCGAAGCTGTGTTGACGATTGCCCCGCCGCCATTGGCTTTCATGCAGGGGATCGCCGCGCGGGAGAAATAGAACACCGAGTTGAGCGAGATGTCGATCACGCGGCCCCAGTCTTCGTCGGCCAGATCCTGGGTCAGTTTCATCACTGCGAAACCGGCATTGTTGAACAGGCAGTCCAGCCTGCCGTGGCGGGCAAAGACCTCGTCGACCACTGCCGTCACCCGGTTCTGATCGGCTACGTCACAATGGCTGAACACCGCATTCTCGCCGAGCTCGTCGGCAAGAGCCTTGCCGCCCGCTTCGTCGATATCGACGATGACCACTTGCCCGCCGCGCTCCGCCAGCAGCCGCGCCGCTGCCGCGCCCATGCCCGATGCGCCCGCCGTCACGATTGCAACCTTGCCTGAAAAATCGTTTCTTTCTGTCATCCTGCTCCGTCCGAATTGAGTGTTGCTGGTATTGTCTGTCAGATCACGCGCTGTTCGATCTTGTCCATGAAGGCCCGGTAATTGCGCGGTTCCTCGTACCCATGCGGCGAGTAGCGCGGTGACAGCACCTTGATGAGCTTGCCGAGCATGCCTTTGCCCATCGCGCCGGTTGCCAGCTTCAGGCGTCGTTCCGACTCTGCGAGTTCCTCCCCGGACATGTTCTGCCGGTACTGGGCGAGCAGGAAATTGCGCACTTTCTTGATCATCCCGCCAAGGTGCCAGGCCTGATAGAAGAAGCCGTAGACGCGCAGGAAATAGCCGCCGTGGAAATGGTGATAGACGTCGTAGCAGACGGTGCGGTGCTCGAATTCCTCCATCAGATGCCATTTCCACATGGCGACGGCTTCGGGATCGGCGCGGTCAAAGTGCTGTTCCATGTTGTCGAGCATGGAGTGTGCCGATGGCGGGCCGAGTGTCTCGAAGCCTTCGCAATAGGCCAGGCAAAAAGCGAAGGACTTGGTCTGCCACAGCCGTTCGTATTCCTGCTCGATCTCCACCTCCAGCGGCGCAATATCGAAACCGTCGCGCTTCATGATCGCATTGAACCGCTCGTGCGTGGTGTAGTGGTTCGATTCCTGGCGGATGAAAGTCCGGATATCGCCGCGCAGCTTGCGGCTCGCCTCGTCTTCGCCGGAGAGCTTCGTGGCAGCCTTGGCCATGGCCTTGTTGAGGAACCGCTCCAGATAGGGAAACGGCGTCGAAGCCGCATTCCAGAACAGCGCGAACTCGGGATTTTGCGCCCAGATCGCGGGCGTGTTCGAGAAATCGAAATCGGGTTTGCGTGCGCGCATGGCGAATTGTCCTACAAGCGTCGGTTTGCGGCAGACCGCGTAGACTTTCAGGCTCAGGCCTGTTCGAGCTGCTCGGCCCAAGTGCTGGGGCGGCCAAGGCCATAATCGCCCTCGATCGTGGTGCGCTGCATGTGGCGCCGCTGTTCAGCCGGAATACCGGTCGCGCTGTGGACGATCCGCCAGTTGTCCCACAGCACCATGTCGCCCGGTCGCCATTCGTGAAAATAGGCGTTGTCCTCGTCGATCAGGACATTCAGGACTTCGCCAAGAATGCGGTCGGATGCGGCGCGGTCCATCCCCTCGATGCCGAGCGAGAACCACGGCGAGAAATTCAGCACCTTCCTGCCGGTCTCCTCCTGGGTGAAGACGAGCGGGTGGGCAACCGGCGGAAGCTCCGCGAGTCTGTCCATGACCGTCACGGCAGACGGGTTCATGCGTTCGAGGACCACGCCCGGCGTCTTGCCATACCGCAGCCCGGCAATGTCGGCGTCGAAATGATAGACGACGTAAAGATCCTCAATCTCGGCCTTCAGCGCATCGGGCAGCCTGCCATAGGCCTCAAGCCCATCGATGAATCCGGTTGCGCCACCGGTCGCGGGCAGTTCGATCGGGCGCAGGATGCCGCCGTGATTGATCCGGTCGACATAGACGAGGTCGAAATGCCACGGCAGCCATGCGCCGAGCGACGGCCCGTCGCCGATGCGCACGATGTCGCCGCGCTCAGGCACATAATAGATGTCCACCAGTTCATCGACCGTGTCCGCCCTGGCGGCGAATTTGAGCGGGTGCCGCGCTGGCTTTCCGAAAACGCGGCTGAGCGCAATCTGGGTATCGCCGTCGTCGGGCAGGCCGCGAAACACCACCACGCCCTTGTCGATCCACAGGTCGTAAAGCGCCTTGCGAGTGGCGGGGTCGCCAATGGCGGCAGGGTCGAGGTCTGTGACCAGCGCCCCGAATTCGAGGTCTTCTCTCAGACGGCTGACGGTGAAAACCATGACCCTGCTCCCACGCATCTGTTGACCGATGCGAAAAATTGACGATGCTTCATGTTTATTGAGCAGATGATGATCTGACAAGCATCAGCAGTATCGAGCAGGAGTGGAACTGACATGGCCGAACCGTCCTTTCCCGTCGCGGAAGTGCGTGACGATTTCATCCCGCTTGCCGACTATCTCGATCCCGAATTTGCAAGGCTGGAAGCGAAAAACCTCTGGCCAAAGGTCTGGCAGCAGGCTTGCCGGCTGGAGGAGATCGCGGAAGTGGGCGATTTCGTCGTCTACGAGATCCTCGCCGACTCGATCCTTGTCGTGAGGACTGGTCCCGGCGAAGCGGACGTGGCTGCCATGCACAATGTCTGCCCGCATCGCGGCACCCTGCTGGCCGAAGGCACCGGGCAGGTGCGCGAGTTCCTGTGCCCGTTCCATGGCTGGCGATTCGGTCTCGAAGGCGAAAACCTCGAAGTGATCGACAGGGCTGACTGGGGCAATTGTCTTGCCGATGCCGATACGAACCTGACCCGCGTTCAGGTCGGCGTCTGGGGCGGGTGGGTCTGGATCAACCTCGATCCCGAATGCCAGCCGCTGATGGAATTTCTCGAACCGATGGCCTCGCGCTGCGCTCTGCACGAGTTCGATAAGCTGCGGCTGGCCTGGTACAAGACGACGACGGTCGATGCGAACTGGAAGACGACCATGGAAGCCTTCATGGAGTTCTACCACGTCCAGACCACGCACCGGCAGATGCTGACCTATACGCGCGACTATTCGACCAGCCGCGGCATGGGGCGGCACGGCTGGATGAGCTACGAATTCGATACGGGGCTACCAGTGGGCCGGTCGGAGCGGCTTGAGCCGCAAGAAATCGCGGATTTCCGCGAATATCTTTACGAATATGGCAAGCAGTTCAAGCACGACCTTGCCGCCATGCAGACCGAGCGCGGCTTTCAGGCGATCCAGAAGTTGCGCGAACTGCCTGCCGACACGCCGCCAGAGCAGGTGCTCGCGAAATGGGCGGAGAATATCTACACCGCCGCCGTGGATAGCGGGGCGGGGTGGCCCGAAGGGATCACGCCCGAATACATGGCGGAGACCGGCTTCGACTGGGCGGTATTCCCCAACACCGTGTTCCTGCACCCGGCAATCGAGGCGGTGCTATGGTATCGCTTTCGGCCCCATCCCGACGATTTCGAAAAGACCATCATGGATGCCTATTCGCTCGAACGCTTCGCGCCGGGCGAGCAACCGGACTGGGAGCATCAGGTCTTTGCCCGTCCCGAAGACGGCGACTACCCGCTGATCTACCGGCAGGACTTCGAGAATATCCCGCGCGTGCAGAAGGGCATGAAGTCGAGCGGGTTCACGGCCGCGCGAACGAACCCCATGCAGGAGCGCGCCATCGCCAACTTCCACCGCCGCCTGCGCGAGTTCCTGATCGACTCGCACGCAGGCGACAAGCTGGAGGCGGAAGATCGCCTGCCGCCGCCCGACCAGCGCAGCGGCGAACTCGATCCGAAAATCGACCGGGTGAAGGCCAGTTCACCCGGCCAAGGCGATTGACCCGGTCCGGCGGTTCAGGGGCTTTCGGGGTCTGAATCGTGGCCGTGTCCGCGGCCAAAATCATGACCGAGGCCGATGTCCTTGAAGTGTCCGTAGCCATTACCATTGCCCGGCTTCTCGCCATCGGCGTTAGGCAAACCCTGCGACTTTTCCGAAGCAGATGTGGTGAGCAGCTTACTTGAATCGACCGTTACTACGGCGTCGGCGGGCCGAATGTCCTTGATAAGATCAGATGCGCCGTTTTTTGCGAGTGTCGCAGTCCCGGCAAAGAGTACAGCAGCACTAGCCGCTATTCTGAGTGTCGATGCAATGTTCATCGATACCTCCATTGTGTTTTGCCAATACTCGATTGCCTCCTGACGTCGGCATGACGACAGAAGCCACTTCGCTCCCAAATAGTATTTGAGTTTCTTGGGCCCTGGTCGGGCCACGAGTTACTGTATGTTAACCCGTGGTAACTCCCGGCTTAACGGGCATGGTTATTTTCCGCTTAGAGCCTGATCCGATATTAAGT
>JAGREN010000047.1 GCA_020446505.1 Novosphingobium sp.
GAGCTATTCCCCGACCGATGCGGACACGGCCACGAAGGCCGCTAGGCAGGAGCGGGCCAATAGCGGGGGATGACGGGGGTGGCAAGCGTGCAATCACGCTAAACCGGCATTACATTGCCTGACGATGGCTAGTCTCGCGACCTCTGTTGAAACCGATGCCCGATCCGGCGCCGCGCCGCACTGGGAATGGCAATATCTCGATCTGATGCGCCGCATCTGGGAGGAGGGCGACGAGCGAGTCGATCGCACCGGGGTCGGCACGCGCTCGCTGTTCGGTGCGCAGTTGCGCTTCGACCTGTCGGGCGGGGCGATGCCGCTGCTTTCGACCAAGCGTGTGTTCTGGAAGTCGGCGACGCGCGAACTGCTCTGGTTCCTGACCGGCGATACCAGCATACGCTCGCTTTGCGCTCAGGGCGTGGAGATCTGGACCGACTGGCCGCTTGACAGATATCGCCGCGAAACCGGCGAAAAGATTACGCGTGAGGATTTCTCCAGACGCATCGTCGATGACGCGGAATTTGCAGCGCAGTGGGGCGATCTTGGCCCGGTCTACGGCAAGCAATGGGTGGACTGGCCCGTCTATGAAGAGGCTGGCACCGATGACCTGGGGGTCCTCTATCGCAGGCGCTTCAAGGGCATAAATCAGGTCCGGCAGGTCGTCGACAGCCTGCGCGACAATCCCGGCAGTCGCCGCCATATCATCGAAGGCTGGAACGTCGCCGAGCTTGACGCAATGGCGCTGCCGCCGTGCCACAAGACCTATCAGTTCCACGTTGCCGACGGGAAGCTGTCAGGGCTGCTTTACCAGCGGAGCTGCGATCTGGGGCTGGGCTTTGCCTTCAATATCTGGTCGCTCGCCCTGCTGACGCGGATGCTGGCGCAGCAGACCGGTTACGAGCCGGGCGAGGTGGTGTGGATGGGCGCGGACGTGCACCTCTATCTCAATCACAAGGCACTGGTCGAAGAGCAGCTATCGCGCAAGCCGTCCGGCGAAGCGAAGCTGGAGATCGTTCGCAAGCCCGACTCGATCTTCGACTACCGAATCGAGGATTTCGTGGTGTCTGGGTATGAACCGCAGGCGCACATTCCGGCGCCTGTCGCCGTTTAGTCAGCCCGCGCGGCGCTTGCGCGTCGCTCATCGGGCGGTGGGAATGGCCGTTTAGCGCACGATTCCGCTGTATGCGATCTGGCCGCGGCCGAGGGCTGCGACCTTTGGCGAAATGCGCCAGCGCACATGCGTGACGTCTTCGGGACTGGCGAGCCGGTTGCCGATCTTGAGCTGGCCCAGCCGTCCCCAGGTTTTTCCGCCGTCGATGGAAACGTCCTCGTCGTCCAGCGAGCTGTCCTGATAGGCGATGGCGCGCGGCATCGGATTGGTGATCGTGAAGCCGCCAGTGCCTTGCCGCCGTTGCCAGCGCAGCACCGTGACGACGCGGTCGCCCTTGTCGAAAGTATCGGTCATTTCGAGTCGCCGTCCCGCGTCGGTTTCGCGACGCTCGACAAAGACGGTGCTGTCGGTTGTCACCGCGGACGGTGCAGCCCACAAGAGCTGCGGCCATGAGAGTGCGGCCAGAACAGCAATCTGCCGAAGTTTCTTTTCCAATTTTGCCCCCTGCTGCCCGCCGTGCGGGCGACAGGGACGCTTTTCGCAAGCAGAGGCGAAAATATGGTTAACAGCCTGCTCACTATTTCATGTGCCGATCATCCAGGCGGCGTGGACGAATTCCTTCACCTCGCCTTCTGGAACTGGCGGTTTTGCTTCCAGCCGTGACCGTGAGGAATTTGTCCACGCCGCCTGGGGCTTGGCAGTTGACACGCTTCTCACCCTGCACTAGTGGCGCGGCTCCCAAGCGAAGCGCGGGTGTAGCTCAGTTGGTTAGAGCGCCGGCCTGTCACGCCGGAGGTCGCGGGTTCAAGTCCCGTCACTCGCGCCATTTTCCTTGCAAAATGGCGATCTGCTGCCGCTTTCGTGCGGTATCAGTCCTTGCGCTCGGGCGGGCTCCAGCTGCCGGTTTCCATCCAGATCAGGAAGCGCCGCAAGGGCAGCAGCCACAAGACCCCGAACAACAGATAGACCGGCGCCTGCAAGGCTGCATGCCAGCCTCCGATAAGCGGCGGCAGCCAGGCCGCGACGGCAATTCCGTAGAGCGCCAGGCCGACGACCAGCGCCAATACGCCGATGGGAATGCGCCAGGTTGGCTGCTCACGCATCACTTTTTCCTGCATAGATTCGAGTCGGGGTCACGACCAGCGCCAGCGGACGGTCATGATTTTCATGCGGCAGGGACTCTAGCCGCTGGCAGTCCCAGCCAAGACCAATCGTGATTGCGTCCGGGTGCTCCTCGATCCATCGGTCGTAATGCCCGCCACCCTGGCCCAGCCGGTCGCCCGAAGCCGTAAAACCGACCAGCGGCACGATCAGCACATCGGGCACGGCTTCCGCACTCGAGACTTGGGGCTGCATCAGACCGAACGGGCCCTGGGAAAGTTCATCCTCGTCATAGGGATCGTGCCATTGTCGAAATACCATCGCAGACTGGCGATCCGCGAACCACGGCAGGGCGAGCGCATGGCCGTTTTCGTGAAACCATTTGGCATAGCCGAGCGTCGGTGCCTCCGCTCCCGTGGCGTGATAGAGGCCAATCGTGGCTCTGTCGGGGATCAGGGCAAGCGCATCGCCAGGCGGCCTGCTGAACACGAGCGCGCGCACCATGTCGGGCAGATCGTCGAAATGGAGGCGCCGCGCATCGCGCAGCTTGCGCCGCAACTTCTGCTTTCGCTGGCTGACAAGGTCCTGAGTCATCGTGCTCCGGGCGGTGGCGGGTCCACCATGGGTCGGTTTCCTAGAAATCCTCTGACGCCTTCACGTCAGGTGGGCGCCATATATGCCGGACCAAGGTCCAGCTAGGGACAGCTCCCATGGATTGCTTATAGCCTCAGGGATGTTCGAACGGCTCGTGCCGGGCAGATCCCGCCGCTGCCCTATCTAGGGGGCCGAAGGCTCGCGCTCAAGATCGGTGGCAAGTTTTTCGAGCGCCTCGGCTATTCGCACAAGCTGCCCTTGATCTGCCGGTTCGGCAGTCCGCGCTGGCGCTGGCCCGCCGGAGCCTGCGGAACCGGCTTCGTGCAATTCGTCGGCGAGGACCAGCGCGGCATAGAGCAACATGCGTACCTCGTTCTGTCCGGCGCTGTTGCCCAGTGCCTGAACCTTGGAATCGATGACTTCGCCGAGCGTGCCGATATGCTGCTCTTCGCCATCGGCGCAGGCCACCGAGAAGGTGCGGCCACCGATCGAGAGCACGACGTTGCTCATTCGCTGGCCTTGGCAATGAGGGCGTCGATATCGCCAAGCGCCTCGCTTACCGAGGCCTTGAGGCGGTCGTGACGGCTTTGCAGATCGCGCATTTCGGTCTGGCCGCGCGTCAGGGCCCGCTCGATGCGGGCGAGTGCAGCGTCGATGCGATCGACCACCTCTTCGTCCGGACGGTGCTCCATGCTGTGTGGCTAACGCGAATCGGCGCGAATGCAATCTCTTGGGGCGCAAGGTTGTGAACAAGTCTACGCATTCCGCCTCGATCCGTAACGGCACAGTCCGGGGCCGAACTTGACGGCGCTGCCTCGCTCCCTAAAGGAAGCCCCCTGTCCGACTCGCCGGGTTACCGGCATTTTCAGTCTTGCCGTTTTACCGGAGCCTTTCGCGATGACTGTCGATACTGCCCGCCTCGCGCCCATGGCCAATGCCATCCGCGCGCTATCGATGGACGCGGTTCAGGCTGCCAACAGCGGCCACCCCGGCATGCCGATGGGCATGGCCGATGTCGCGACGGTCCTGTACGCCAGGTTCCTGAAGTACGACCCGGCACGCCCCGACTGGGCCGATCGCGACCGTTTCGTGCTGTCGGCCGGGCATGGCTCGATGCTGATCTATTCGCTGCTCCACCTCACCGGCTACGCGCAGCCGACGATGGAGGATATCCGCAACTTCCGCCAGATGGGCAGCCCCTGTGCGGGCCACCCGGAAAACTTCCTGCTGCCCGGCGTCGAGTGCACGACCGGTCCCTTGGGGCAGGGCCTCGCGATGGCCGTGGGCATGGCCATGGCGGAGCGCCACCTCAACGCCGAGTTCGGCGATATCGTCGATCACCGCACCTGGGTTGTTGCAGGTGACGGCTGCCTGATGGAAGGCATCA
>JAGREN010000048.1:0-5444 GCA_020446505.1 Novosphingobium sp.
ACCGGACCCCTTGTCCGATCACCCTCCTTCCATCCCCCTTCCCTCCCGGCCGACAGGCCGAGACCTGCGGGCCTTGCCCGCAGCACTTCCTAGGAGTGGCACGGATAGATCATCGGGATCCGCTTCGCCCTGCCCCCAGCAATCCGGCAATCAAGGTGCTGATTGGCTGGTTCTGATCGTGAGGGTTCTTCAGCCGGTCGATCTCGAGACGCGAAGCAAAGCCATCCGGCACTTCGGCATAATCCCGGACGATCGCCAGCAGTGCGGCAGCGCTCAAAATTTCCCGGAAGGTGGTGCCGCGCCACAGGCGCACGTCGGGATCGGGCGCGCCGTCGCTTGCGGCGAACACGGTGACGAAGAAGGTATCGAGCCCGGGGTCCCAGCCCAGCGAAACCTCGAAGAGGTCGACATGGTGCGCGAGCGGCTTCAGCGAATAGCGCGACATCTGGTTCAGTAGTCGGTCGCGAGCATGAGGGTAACCACCCGGTAGCTGGCTTGCTCATCCCACGGCGCCTCGGCGCCCCACTGAAACGTGCCGTCGTTCTCGTAGACATCGACTTTCCAGAAGATCTTGCGATCGAGGAATGTCACCACGCCGAAGTCCCTCTCGCCATGGGGATCGTTCCCGGGATCGATCGGGGTGTCGCGGACGAGGCGAAGCAGTGCAGCCTGGTTCTGAAACTGGCGCACCTGCAAAACGGCGGGATCGTCGGCGTCGCCCGCCAGCAGGTCGGCAAGATTGCGGGTGAACACCATGCGGGAATTCGCGAGCGTTCCGGCGCGCGCGGCATCGTTGAGCCGGGCGATTTCCTCGCTGCGGGACTGTTCGTCGGAAAGGCAGGGTGCCTGGGCAGGCTGGGCCATGGGAAAATGCTCCTTTTGCGATTGATCGCCCGGTTCGATCCCCCTCCCCCTCCTTGCCGGCTCTTGCCGGGTCAGGCGGGAACGGGTTCGTCATCGTTGCTGGAGATGACCACGCGGGTGACGATGCGCACCGGCGAAGCGCGGCTCGCAAGGACGACGCGGAACGGCTGCAAGGGATTGCCGGTCTTCACCACGGCTGTGTCGGCAGCCAAGCGTTCGGCGACCTGGCTCGCGACGCGGTTGGCGTTTTCGATACTGCACAGCCGCGCGCGCTTGGGCGAACGGGTGGCCATGGCGGGTTCGCTCATGACACGTGCGGAGCTACTGGAGGCGGGACGATGGTCCAGGCACGGCTCATCAGGTTCGTTATCCGCACACCAACGCCGTCGCTCATACGGCACAGCCGCATCTTCTTGCCCGAGGCAACAACGCGGAACGTTCGTTCACTGTGGCCATCGGTGAACGTCAGGGCTTCGGCAAGCACCAGCGTGTCGCCAGGTCGGGGCTTGCGGCGCGAGGTCAACGCGATCCTTTTGCGGCACTGGGCGCGCCATTCAGCCGCGTAGTCATTCCCCGACGGGCCGAGCAGGTCGAGAATCGAGGCCGGGCAATCGTATTTGTAAGGGCCCATGGTTTCGGTTTGATCCTTGTAACCAAACTCTTCGCCGCTGCGCGCGCCGGGATTCCACTTGACCAGGCAAACGATCGCGAAGGTTTCGCGTGGGGCTGCGGAGTCGTAGCTCTGGCAGGCGGCATAGTAGGCGCCTGAGCGAATGGTAGACTTGAGCACGCGCAGTCCCGTCTCCCGGCCCTTCTCCGGATCGGGCGGATAGGTGCACTGGTCGTCGAGATAGGCTTTCGGCGTATCGAAGGAACCCATCGCGCCGCGAGACATAAACAGCCAGCCCATGGGGAATTCTCCTATACGAGTTCGGGTTGTCGGGGTGCGAGTTCGAGACGGGTCTCGCGAACCACGGTCGCGCGGAAGCGGACCGGATCGGCCAGCACCGCGACGTCGCAATAATGGTTGCGCTCGCCGATATAGTCCTGCCGTCCCTTGCAGCGCCGGAACATCACTTCGCGGCCTGCCCCCATGCAGGAGAGCGCAACCTGGATGTAGATCGCATCGGCATGAAGCGTGATCTCGCCTGAGACAGCCACCCCGCCTGGATTGACGCGCAGGTCATAATCGTCCGGACCCAGCCCCAGGTGGCGCGCGGCAATCCTGAGCGCCGAACGGGCTTCGCGGTGGAACACGCGTTTGGCTTCCGGGTCGTAGCCCACGCCCCGCCGTGCGAGCGCCACCAGCGCGGGCTTCGACTTGAGCTCGTCGATCCGCTCGATACACTGGCGGCGCAGCGGCGCATCTTCGGCGAAAGTCGCATCGGGGGCGTAGCCGAGTGCAATGCGACCGACGTGGCGGGCAAGCAGGATGGTCGCCGGATCGCGTGCCGGGTCGATTCCGGCATTGCGCGCGTCCTGCATCGCGTCGATCACTGCCTGGGTCGCGGTCGGGATCGTCGCCAGTCCATCGGGCTGGAGCGCCCGGCGGTAGCGGAAATCAAGATCGTAGTTCATCGCATGGCTCCCTTGCGCCGGAAAGGCGCATGGGTTTCCCACCCCCTCCTCTTCCCGCTCGCCGTGCGAGCGCGGGTTGGTAAGTGCGGCGATGTGCTCGTTGCGCTCAGGCCGCCTTGCGTTCAGGTTCGGCAATCGCGGGATCGAACTGGCGCAGCCACTGGACCGCCTGCTCGGCCTTGGCCGCGGCATGGAGGATGGCAGTCTTGTCTCCGCGCATGATCCTGACCCAGTGATCGATGTAGGAAGCGTGGCTGTCATGCAGCTCGTTCGGCAGGCCGTACTCGGCGCAAAGGATCGACTGCGCCAGGCTCGCCACAACTTCCTCGAAAGCGTAAGCCTGATCACCGAAGCGCTTGCCGAACTGGCGATTGAGCCGTTTGGGGTGGCCTGAGGCGTGAGATAGCTCATGGCAACGGGTCGAAAAGTACGCCTCGATCGAATGGAACGCCTGTGGCTGCGGCAGCGTCACCGTATCGGTCGCGGGCATGTAGTGCGCGCTGCTGCCGCCGTGGACCACCCGGATCGGGATTGCATCGAGGAAGTCACGCACGCCAGCCGACAGTTCGCCGATGGCTTTGGGGTCCGGTGGCTCCGGGTAGTAATGCGCGGGCAGGCCATCGATCTGGCTCGCATTGAACACGTGGTTCCATTTCATGAACCGGATGGTCTTTTCGGTGGTCTCGCCGGTCTGCCGGTCGGTGTCGGTCTTGTGGGCGGTGCTGTAGAAGACGCTGTAGGAACCGGACTCGCCCTTGCGAACCTGACCGCCAAGTTCGGCAGCCTGTCTGTACGTCATCCAGAAGGGAGTGGCGTAGCCGCAGGCCTCGGCCACCGCCCATAGGAAGAACGTGTTGATCCCCGTGTAGGGAATTCCGTTGTGGCGCAGCGGGCGGGTACTGGTCGCCGACCAGGGCTTGAGCCAGGGCGCGGTGCCTGCGGCGATCTTCTCGAGGATGAGGTCGGTGATGACCTGCGCGACGTCAGGCCGGGGTTTGCGGGTCATACGGTGTGCTCCCGTGTTGTTGGCGCGCAAGCCATCCGCGCCCAGCGGGTTGGCCGGGCGGGGATGGCAAGGCATTCGGATAATCAGGCGTCGACGGTCTCGCGGACCTCGTCGGCGACATCTGCAGCCTCGGGCTCAAGGGCCCCGTTCGGAGTCTCAGCTTCGCCTTCCTCGGGCGCCGCCTCCCCTTCCCCGGCATCGCCGAGTAACCGGAACCGCATCGCTTCGGGCACCCAGGCCAGCGCTGCCTGCTTGACCTCGGGCGCGACGATGGTCTCGCCGGCGAACAGCTTCTCGCAGGAAACCGAAAGGTCGCCTTTCTTCGCGCCCATGAAGCTTGCCGCCATGGTCGGCCCGCCCACTTCGGTGACGTGCGCGAGCAGTGTCTGCTTGCTCACCCGGTCAAAGTAGTTGGCCGAGGTGGGCCGCCAGTGATTGGCGACGTTGATCTCCATCAGCGATGCCAGATGATCGTGGAGCTCGATCGGCTCGGGGCCGGACTGGCCGGGTCTGCGCGCCACGCCCATGCTCGCTTCGAGCGTGCGGGCAACGCACCAGGCAAGCCAGCCAGCCTTGGCTTCGTCGTCGAGCGCGCTGAACGTGGTGAACCTGTCGACCGTGCGCTCGTGTTCGGTCCAGGCGGTATCGAGTGTCTCACGCATGTCGGCCATCAGCGTGTGCGCCGGGGAATCCGGATAGCTGGCAAGGTAGAGCGAAGGCGACGGTGCGCGGATCGTGGTGCCGAGGGCCTGTGCGCCGTAGGTCAGACCGGCATCGGCAATTGCGAAGATCATGTAGTCGAGCGCGATCGCCGGGTTGGCTGCGAGGTTGACCGAGAGGATGTCTCGGCGCTGCACGGCCAGTTCCTCGACCAGCTTCTGCGATAGCGGCTTGGGCGCCGGTCCGGCATCGCCGCTTCCGTCAGGCGCACTGCCCTCGCTAGTGGCGTCGCTGCCGCGCGCCTTGCGCTTCTCGAGCGGCTTGTCGCTGTAGAGACCGTGGGCAATGGCCGGCTCGCCGTTCTCGCGTACGATCACGAAGCAGCCGAGGTTGGCCTTCATCTCCTCGGGGATCACCGGGGGTTTGTCGTGGAGAGCATCGTATGCTTCGGTCGCGGCTTCCCAGCGCGCCTGGAACTCGGCAACCGCAGCCTCGTCGTCGTCATCGAGGCTTTCGCTTTCCGCTTCGAGGGCGGAGATCGTCTCGAGCAGGCGGTCGGCTTCGGCCTGTTCCTCGTTGGTGAGCGGCGCGGGTTCGAGGTGGACCTGGTGCAGATCCTCGGTCGCCGAATAAGGCACGCGACTTTCGAGCACGGGACGCACCCAGGCATATCCCGAAGTCTCGGCGACCTCAGTGGCAAAGGCCTGGAGCTTCTCGCCGGCGATGCGCTGGGCGATCTCGGCGTCGATCCAGGTTTCGTTGGAGTCCTCGGTGAACAGGTCGCGTTCGATCCGCCCGCCGGCCGCGAGATATTCTGCCTCGCCAGCAAGCCTTGCCATTGGCGAGGACGAGCGCACAGCGCTGTGGGTGATCATGCGCCGGATCGAATCGGGCTGGTTGCCCTGCCAGGAATCGGCCAGTTCGTTCCACACCATCATCTGGCGTTCGTGATTGGGCGTGGTCGCATAGGCCTTGGCGACATCGAGCGTGATCTGACCTTCCTCGAGCGCGGCGAAGATTGGATCGGCAAGATCAGCGAGGCGGAGACGTCCTTCGATGAACCGCCGGGTGCGGCCGAACCGCTTGGCGATCGCGTCGAGGTCACTGCCCTCGTTGACGAAGTGCTTGTAGGCGCGGATCTCGTCGGTCGGGGTCATGTCGAGGCGGATGACGTTCTCGATCAGCGAAAGTTCGGACTGCTCGGCGCTGTCGGTGTCGATGACCTTGCACGGCACTTCGTGGGTCTTGGCCACCTTGCCCGCTTCGAACAGGGCATTGAGCGCGCGCAGCCGCCGCCCGCCCGCGGTCACATCGAAGAACCCGCGCCTTTTGGCGG
>JAGREN010000048.1:5559-5798 GCA_020446505.1 Novosphingobium sp.
TGGCCTCGGACAAGCGCAGCTTGCCGAGCGGGATCATCTGGATATCGTTCACGGGAGGGCTCCTCATGGCCGGAATGGATCGAGCCGAACGGCTCAACCCCTCCAACCCCCCTCCCCTTCACGGTCTCTGGAAGCGAGCGGGCGCGCATTGGCCATGGGCTGGACGGCATTGTGGAATCGAAGAACCGGCATCGCACTGCTGTACGGGCGCCATTTGTTATGTCAGCAAGGCGCCCCAA
>JAGREN010000049.1 GCA_020446505.1 Novosphingobium sp.
GCGGGGTCAACATCTACCCGCAGGAAGCCGAGAACGTGCTGACCATGCACCCCAAGATCACCGACGTGGTGGTGTTCGGCGTGCCCGATCCCGACATGGGCGAGCAGGTCAAGGCCGTGGTCCAGCCCGTCGACTGGAGCGCGACCGGGCCAGAGCTCGAACGCGAACTGATCGACTACTGCAAGTCGAAGCTGGCAACGCTCAAGTGCCCCAGGACCATCGACTTCCAGCAGCAGCTGCCCCGCGACGACAACGGCAAGATTTCGAAGAAGGCCCTCAAGGACAGCTACTGGAAGGGCCAGACCGTCAGCGGTTGAGGCTGTCCGGGCATTCCCCCGCTTGTGCTGTCGCGGCAACCGCCTAAGGGTGGCGGCACAACACAACCGGAGAGGATGAAATGGCGCGTAGCAACAGGACAGTCGAGGAACGGCTTCAGGAACTGGAAGACCGCGATGCGATCCGCCAGATCGTTTCGGCCTACAGCTACTCGGTCGACGGCTGCAACGCGGAGTCGGTCGGCTCGCTCTACACCGAGCAAGGGGTCTATGCGGTCGGCGACATGGCGCCGTTTGTCGGGCGCGCCCAGGTGGCGGCCATCACTGCCGACCAGGGTCACCTCGATCTGGTAGCCGGCGGCTGCGCGCATATCTCGCTTCCGCCCTACATCGAGATCGACGGCGATCTGGCGGTCGCGACCTGCCACACGATGGTCGCGCGCAACGGCGACGATGGCTTCTGGATCTGGCGGCTTTCCGCTTCCCGTCTGGAACTGGTTCGCGAAGCGGACGGCGAATGGCGGATCGAGCGGCGCGAGAACTGGCTGCTCGATGGCAACCCGGACGCATCGAAGATGCTCGGCGACCTGCGCAAGGTGCGGCGCGGCTAGACCTTCTGCCGCTGCCCGCTGGCCGAGGCCATATCGACGGCATCGAGCAGTTTCGTCAGCCGCACGGCATCGTCGAAATCGGGAACGGTAAAGGTGCCGTTCTCGATGTCCTCGGCAAAGCGGGTCCATGCCTCGGCCAGATTGACCGGCGCGTACTTGAGCCCCTCGACGACATGGTCCGGCACGGGCGGCGCGTCGAAGCTGGTCTCGAGCTTGATCGTGCCTGCCTGATATCCGCCCGGAAAGCTGCTCGTCATGGTGAGCGAGCCCTTGGTGCCGACCAGTTCCAGCGAAAAGTCGCGGTCGGCAACGCCGCCTGTCACCTCGACATTCGAGAGGCAACCGTTCTCGTGCAGGCCGGTCACCAGCATGTGATCGGCGCAGGTGCGCTCGACCACTTCGTCGCTGCCCACGATCGGCACCTGCTTGCGCATGATCGTAGTGCGCGCATCGACCTCGCGATAGGGGCCGATCAGGAATTCGATCATCGACAGCGTATGTCCGCCCGCGATGGTTTCCAGCGTCGCGCCGTTCGCCTTGTCCTGCAGGTAGGCGTAATGCGGCGGCGCGCTGTCGCCCCAGCCGCCAGTCGGAGAGAACACCCGGCAGACCTTGAGATCGCCGAGCAATCCGTCTTCGATCAGCTTGCGAGCATGACGCACCGCCGGCGCAGACAGTGCCTGCGTGCCGATCATGACGTGCGCGCCTTCCGGCACGGCGGCAGCCATCTCCTCCGCCTCGGCCAGATCGCGGCCCAGCGGCCATTCGCAGTAGACGTTCTTGCCCGCCTCAAGAGCAGCGAGCACCACGGCGCGATGCTCCGGCACCTTTACCGAAACAGCGACCACATCGACGCCCGGATCGCGCACCAGAGCGAGCGAGTCTCCGAATGCCCGGTTGCCGCCGAAAGCAGCATTGGCTTCATCCGCCAGTTCCTGCGTGCGGGCCGAGACCGCCTCGATCACGAAGCGGTCGGTCATCTTTCTGAGCGCAGGCACATGGGCGTCGTGCGCCCACGCGCGCGTCGCATTGCCACCGACGATGCCGATCCTGTGCCTGTTGGTGCTCACTTGTTTCCTCTCCCTGAGTTTCTCGTCAGTCCAGCTTGAAAACCCGCGCGGCGTTTTCGCGCAGGAACTTGGGCCAGACCTCGTCCTTGAACGGCACGTTCTGCAGTTCGGTGAAAATGCGTTCGAGGCTCAGGCCAGCGGGGAAGTAGCCCGCGTAGATCAGCTTGTCCGGCCCGCGCTTGTTCGCGTATTCGATCACCGCCTTGGGATAGTGCTTGGGCGCGAAAGCCGAGGTCGAATAGTAGAGGTTGGGATACTTGAGCATCAGCTTGACCGCGAGGTCTTCCCACGGCTCGGCTCCGTGGCGCATGACGAAGCGCAGTTCGGGGAAGAACCAGCAGACCTCGTCGAGATGCTCCACCTTCTGGGTGCGCAGCGGGAAGCGCGGCCCCGGCACGCCGACGTTGCCGACGAAGGGAATGTCGAGGTCGATGCATTCGGCATAGAAGGGATAGAGTTCGCGCTCGTTCAGCGCGACCTGCGGCACCGAGGCAGCGGGGAAATAGGTCAGCGCCTTGATGTCCCATTCCTTTTTCATGCGGCGGATGCGGCGGATTTCCTCCATGCCGAGGATCGGGTTGATCGTCACCGAGCAGAAGAAGCGATCGCGATACTTGTCGAGCGATTCCGGGTACTGCAGCGCATTGTCGATGGGCAGCATGGCCTTGGCGATGTTGTACTTGTCCATCTCGGCGACCATGTTCTCGACGAATTTGGACGGGTCGGAACCGATGCTCGGCACGTTCTTGAACATATAGCCCGCCGGCATGGTCGTGCTCTTGCCCGGCGCGTCGCGCTGCATCAGGTTCATCGACTCGTAGCCTTTGACGTTATGCTCGTCGGTCGGGATGTTCATCATGCAATCGATGACGCGGACGTCCTTGGGAAAACCCATTGTCGCTCTCTCCTGTCTGTTCAGATTCGCAACGGCGTTAGCGGCTCATTCCGCCTGTGCATAGAAGCGGGAGTAGAACCGCCGGTATTCCAGGATCGGCCCGTCATTCTTCACCAGCAGCGGCTTTTCCAGATGACGCTTGTGCGGCCAGACCTTGGCGTCCTCCTCAAGCTGGATCGCCGTGTTGCGGATCAGCTTGCGGGTGACGTTGACCTTGGAGTCTTCAAGATCGGCGGGATGGAAATAGATGTGGCGCAGTGCCGTCTGCCATGCGTTGAGCGGGGTCTGCATCTGCAGCATCAGCATGTCGGTTATGCCCCAGAACCGGGTGAAGGAAATGCCCGGCCCGATGGCCCGGACGTCGATCTTGCCTTCGACCATGCCGCGCGCCGTCGGCATCTTGCTGGATGCGGATGAGTAGCGGAAATAGCCATCGACCTTGAATTCCGGCACCGGCGGCGACGGGAAATTGTGCAGCGCCGGGAAGTGGGCGACGTCCGCGCCGTTCTCGGTGATTTCCTGCACATGGACGTCGAAGATCCACTCGCGATAGTCGGCCTCGATCCAGCCCTGTTCGGACACTTCCTCGACCCGGCTCATCGCGAACAGAGGTTTGACTCGCTGGGGATGCCACCAGGCGAACACGATGCCCATATCCTCGTGGATCGGCAGCGAGCGGTCGCACGCCTTCGACAGTTTGAGCGGCACTTTTTCCTGGTAGGGAATGGAGGCGACCCCGCCGTCGCCCTTCCACATCCAGTGATGGAAGGGGCAGCGCAAGTCGTTGCCGATCACCCTGCTTTCATATCCCAGGTGCGCGCCGAGATGGCGGCAGTAGGCGTCGATACCCCGAACCTCGCCGTCTTCGCCGCGCCACAGGACGAATTCCTCGTCAGCCAGCACGATCGGCTTGACCTCGCCGGTAGCCAGTTCCTCGCTGCGCGCCACGGCGAACCAGCCGAACGGCATCGGCAGCCCGAACCGCTCGGCCGGATCGGTCAGCACCGCGTTGACGGAGCGTCCCTCCTTGCTGCCCGGTTTGCGCGCCATGTCCTGCTCCCCATTGCGTCTTGAGCCATAACCCTATCGCAGCGCCCCATAAAAATGCAACGCCTGATGTGCAATATTGCGGTTCACGATGCCTCCAATCCAAATCCAGCCTTGCCAATCCGCGCAAAGGGGGAAACAATCCACCATTGGAGACCGGCCCGCACGCGGAAGCCGCAAAGAGAGGAATTCGTCATGAGCAGCTTTGACACCGTCATCAGGGGCGGCACCGTAATCGACGGCACCGGCAGTGCCGGGACCGTCGCCGACGTCGGGCTCGTCGATGGCCGCATCGCGGAGATCGGCAAGATCGCCGCAAAGGGCGGGCGCGAGATCGACGCCGAAGGGCATGTCGTCTGTCCCGGCTTCGTCGACGGGCACACCCATATGGACGCGCAGGTCAACTGGGATCCGATCGGCCGCAACTCGTGCTGGCACGGCATCACCACGGTGGTGATGGGCAATTGCGGCTTCTCGGTCGCGCCTGTCCGCAAGGGCGAGGAAGCCTTCGTCGTGCGCAACCTCGAACGCGCCGAGGACATCTCCCCCGATGCGATGGCCGCGGGCATGGAATGGAAGTGGCAGGGCTTCAGCGAATATCTCGACGCTGTCGACGCCCTGCCCAAGGGCATCAACTATTCCGCCTACATCGGCCACTCCGCCCTGCGCACCTGGGCGATGGGCGAGCGGGCTTTCGAGGAAGAAGCGAGCGAGGACGATCTCGCCGCGATGAAGGGTGAGCTGAGTCGCGCTCTCGACGCAGGGGCGATCGGCTTCTCGACCTCGCGCGCCACCGCGCATCTCACTGCCGACGACCGCTTCGTCGCATCGCGCCTCGCCTCGCGGCACGAGGTTTCGGAACTCGTGCGCCAGATGAAGGGCCGCAGGGGCACTGCCTTCGAGATGGCGCAGGAAACGCACCCGGTCGGAACGCCGGGGTTCGACGAATTCTATTCCTGGCTCGCCGATCTTGCAGTCGAAACGGGCGTGCTGGTCACCTTCGGTGTGCTCGGCGGCCAGTATCGCCGCCAGCTCGACTACATGGAGCGAGTCGCCAAGGCAGGCGGACGCATGTTCGGCCAGACGCACAGCCGCGGCATCACCACCCTGACCTCGTTCCGATCCTCGCTCGCTTTCGACCGGCTGCCCGCATGGAAGGAATTCCGTGCGCGTCCGCTCGACGCGCAGCTTGCCGGCCTCAAGGATCCGGCGACGCGCGAATTTCTCGTCAATGCGATCAAGGAAGCGAACTATACCAGCACGGCAGGGGCCGAAGCGCCCGCTCCCGACTGGGAGAAGTTCTTCGTCTACGACAAGGTCATGCCGCCCTGGCGCAGCCTTGCCGAACTTTCGGCGCAGACCGGCAAGCACCCCGGCGAGATCGTCATCGACATGGCGATCGAGAGTAATCTCGACGCGATGTTCATGCAGCCGATCACCCATTCGACCGAGGCGGAGACAGTGGAAATGATCCGCCATCCGCTGACGGCCATGACCTTCTCCGATTCCGGCGCGCACGTCAGCCAGATCGCCGATTCCTCGATCCAGAGCCACCTGATCGCCTATTTCTGGCGCGAGAAGGGCCTTATCCCGCTGGAGGAATGCGTGCAGATGATTACCAGCCGTCCGGCGGCCGCATGGGGCTTTACCGATCGCGGTGTGCTCAAGCCGGGCAACATGGCCGACATCAACATTTTCGATCCCGACACTTTCGGCCCGATGATGCCGGAGATCGTCCACGACCTGCCCAAGGGCGCTCGCCGCCTCTCGCAGAAATCGAGGGGTATCAAGGCCACGCTGGTTGCAGGCGAAGTGTTCATCGAGAACGGCGAGCATACCGGCGCCCTGCCCGGCAAGCTGCTGCGCCGGGCTGACGCCTGAGATGGACAGCAATCAGTCACTCGCCGGTCGCGTCGCGGTCGTCACCGGAGCAAGCCGCGGCATCGGCAAGGCCATCGCCACGCGCCTTGCCTCGGCAGGCGCGCATGTGATCCTCGCCGCCCGCAGCGTCGACAAGCCGACTGCCGGCTTTGCCGGAACCGTCCATGACGTTGCCGGCACGATCCGCGCATTTGGCGGCACGGCAACACCCATCGGCCTCGACGTAGCCGATGCAGCGAGCCGCGAAGCATTCGTGAAGGCCTGCCAGGAGCAGTTCGGCACGGTCGACATTCTCGTCAACAACGCTGGCACGCCGCTCTACAAGAACATCGACGAATACAGCTTCGACGATCTGCGCAACCAGATCGGCATGTATTACGAAGGTCCGCTGCACCTCATCAACATGCTGGTTCCGGGCATGAAGGCAAAGGGCGCAGGCGCGATCCTCAACCTCGGGTCGAGTTCCGTGGTCAAACTGCCCAAACAGCCTTTCGACCAGCACCTCGCCTACTTCGGCATCGACGCGCTCTACGCCTCGCTCAAGGCGGCCGACCATCGCCTGAGCTTCGGCCTCGCCGCCGAGCTTTACGCGCACAACATATCGGTCAACATCGTCGCGCCCGTGCGTGCGGTGTGGACGCCGGGACTTGAGAACCTCGGCCTCGAATTCGGGCCTGACCACGAGGCGGTCGAGAAGGAAGAGCACATCGCCGAAGCCGCGCTGGCGCTGGTCAGCGAACCGCCCGAAGTGCGCACCGGCACGCTTGCATGGTCCTATCAGTTCCTTGACGAGATCGGCCGGACAACCATGTCCCTCGACGGCAAGAGCGTGATCGAGGAGCGCAGTCCCCAGAAGGCCGAGGCGTAGTTATGGCAACAGTTCAGGAGAAATCGGCGAGGCTCGAAGCGGCGCAGGCGCAGTTTACCGGCCCGGTTCGCCTTTCCGAGCCTTATCCCGACGCACCGCCGCTATGGATCGAGCCGGATGGCGACGCGCTCGCAACCGATATGACCGCGCTTGCCGGGTGGATGCAGGACAATCGAGCCGCGATTGAAAAGGCGCTGCTCTCGTTCGGCGCGGTTGTCTGGCGCGGATTTCCTGTTGCCGAAACCGACGATTTCATTGCCATGATGCAAGACTTCGAACCCTACGCGAAGGGCTATGCCGGCGGCACCTCGAACCGCAAGGCGATCAAGGGGCAGGCGATGGAAGCGACGCGCACCCCTCCGCAGGTCTACATCCAGCTCCATCAGGAAATGTCCTATATGCCGGACAATCCGCGCGCCCTTGCGTTCTATTGCAGGGAAGCACCGGACAGCGGGGGCGAGACGGTTATCTGCGACATGCGCGGCCTGCTGGAGGAAATCCCTGAGCCGACCCGCCGCAAGTTCGAGGACTATGGTGCGCGCTATGTCCGCAACCTGCGCAGCGCCGACGTGGACGACTGGCGCGCCGATCCGGAATTGCGCCATTCCACCTGGCAGTACTGGTTCGACAGCACCGACCGCGACGAGGTTTCAGCCAAGCTGTCCGAGCGTGGCACGCACTATCGCTGGAACGAGGATGGCAGCCTGACCTTCTGGAACAGCGAACCTGCTGTTACCTCGCATCCCGTGACCGGCGAGCGGCTCTATTTCAACCAGCTCAACTCGCAGATCCAGAACGAATGGACCATCGGCAAGGAACGCGCCGACCTGTTCGACCGGCTCTATGGCGACCACACCGACCGCCCCTATTCGGTCAGCTTCGACAATGGCGATCCCGTCACCGAGGAGGATTACCTCGCGGTGCGCGATCTGTTCGAGACGCGCAAGATCGCTTTCCCGTGGCGCTCGGGTGACGTCATGCTGCTCGACAACCGGCTGGTTGCACATGGCCGCCATCCCTTTACAGGAGAGCGTGACGTTCAGGTCATGCTGTTTCAGTAAGAATATCGGCCGTCCGGCAGTGACGGCAAGGGAGAGCCAAGCACCGCCATGCATCCGAGAATTTACGCCGGGACGACACCCGACAAGCCTGCTCTCATCATGGAGAATACGGGCGAGGTAATCACTTTCGCCCAGCTCGAGCAGCGGGCCAATCGCGGCGCCCATGTCCTGCGCGCGCTCGGCGTGGAAAACGGCGGCACGGTGTCGCTGGTCTGCGAGAACCGCGTGGAATACTTCGACATCGTCTGGGCCGCGCAGCGCGCCGGTGTGATGCTGGTGGTGCTGTCCTCTCGGCTCAAGGCGGACGAGATTGCCTATATCTTCAACGACAGTGAATCGACGCACCTGCTGATCGGCGAGGATCTCGCTGAGGTGGCATCGGACCTGATGGCTGACCCGTCGCTCATGCCCGGCTTGCAGAAGATGGTGGCAGTCGGCCCGATACCGGGCCTCGACAACTGGTGCGATCTCGTCGCTCAGCAGCCCGATACGCCGATTGCCGACGAAGAGCTTGGCGCGCGGATGGCCTATTCCTCGGGCACGACGGGTCATCCCAAGGGCGTGCGCATCCCCTCGCCCGGCG
>JAGREN010000002.1 GCA_020446505.1 Novosphingobium sp.
AGTCGCTCAACGAGATCAAGGAAGTCCTGTCCTCGATGGGACTGCGCCTTGGCATGGACATCCCCGGCTGGCCGCCCGAGAACATCGAGGAAATGGCCAAGAAGCTGGAACAGGAACTGCTGGGCTAGCCTTAGCCGCCCGGAAGCAAGCGACGATTGCGCAGCAATCGGTAGTTTGCTGACGGAAACGCGGCGAGCCGGCCAGCGGCCCGCAAGGGCCGACTGACGACACGGGATTAACTCCCGTGTCGGGGCCGCGAAAGAAATAAGCTGGATCCCGGATCAAGTCCGGGATGACGGAAAAGGGAACGGCTTGCCCCCTTAGCGCAAGCCAGGATGGAGCTACCTCACACGGGCTCCCTACGAACGGAGTAACAGAAATGCGTCACAAGATTTCCGGCCGCAAGCTGCAGCGCAAGTCCGGCCACCGCGCCGCCCTGCTGCGCAACATGGCTGCCGCGCTCGTCAAGCACGAGCAGATCACCACCACGACGGCAAAGGCCAAGGAGCTGCGTCCTTACGTCGAAAAGCTCATCACGCTGGCAAAGCGTGGCGGCCTTTCCAACCGTCGTCTCGCGCACTCGCGCCTGATGGACGAGACGCAGGAAAAGAAGCTGTTCGAGGTTCTTGCCGAGCGTTACGCTGGCCGTGAAGGCGGCTACACCCGTATCATCAAGGCCGGTATCCGTGCTTCGGACGCGGCCCCGATCGCCGTGATCGAGCTGGTCGACCGCGACGTCGATGCCAAGGGTCAGGACAGCGGTCCGGTGATGAGCGAGGAGCTCGACGACGCCGAGGCGTAATCTCCGGTTCACGCATACCAGACAACAAGAGCGGCCGCGGGTATTCACCTTGCGGCCGTTTTTGTATGGCGGGACCATGATCGGGATTGTCCACACATCTTGCCGTCACGCTGCGGCGCTTTTGATCGCCAGTGCGGTCATGGCGTCGCAACCCGCATCGGCGTCCACGCAGGAGAGCCATGCTTCGATGAACACTCCTGATTTGCCCGTTGCCTTGCACTATCCGGAGACGGAACGCGGCAAGGTCGTCGACATGCTGTTCGGAGAGCGGGTGGCCGATCCCTATCGCTGGCTCGAAAACGATGTTCGCGAGGATCCGCAGGTTGCTCAATGGGTCGATGCGCAGAACCGGGTGACGCGAGGCTATCTCGACAAGCTGCCCGATCGAGACTGGTTCGAGAATCGCATCAGCGCGCTCATCAATTACGAACGCTTCGGAATCCCGACCAAGGCAGGCCACACCTATTTCTACGAGCGCAATTCGGGCCTGCAGAACCAGTCGCAGCTTTTCATGCGTCGCGGTCTGTCGGGCAAGCCGAGGCTGCTGCTCGATCCGAACACATGGTCGGGCGATGGCGCCGATGCGCTCAGCAGTTGGGAGCCATCGGAGAAGGGGCGTTATCTGGCCCTAAGCATTCAGCAAGGGGGCAGCGACTGGCGCACTCTTCGCGTGTTGGATGTCAACAAGCAGCAGCTGCTCGACGACGAGGTGCGCTGGGCCAAATATACCGATATTTCGTGGCTGGGCGAGGAGGGCTTCTTCTATTCGCGCTTTCCCGCACCCGACAAGACCAGCCAGTTCACCGGCCTGAATTACGATCACGCGGTATGGTTCCACAGGGTCGGCACGCCGCAGTCCGCTGACGAACTTGTCTTTGCCACGCCCGACATGCCGCAGACCAAGCACACGGCGGAAGTTACGAGTGATGGCCGTCACCTTGTCATCCGCAGTTCGACAGGTACCGACGATCGATACGAGCTACGCGTCATCGACCTGAAGAAGCGAAAGAGCGACGGGTGGAAGCCGCGCACACTGGTCAGTGGTTTCGACAACGACTGGCAGCTTGTCGAGGGCATGGGCAGCAAGCTCTGGTTCGTCACCAACAAAGATGCGCCCCGTTTTCGGTTGGTTGCGATCGACCTGGCCGATCGTGATCCACACTGGACGGAGATCATTCCGGAAGGCACCGACATCCTGCGCCATGCGCGCATTGTCGGCGGGCATCTCGTGGTCTCGCTGCTGAAGGATGCAAGCTCGCGGGCCCTGATCTACGACCTCAACGGAAAGTCGGTGCGGGCCATTACCCTGAACGGGATCGGCAGTGCCTCGGGCTTTCGCGGACGACCGGACGACCCCGAGACGTTCTTTTCCTTTTCGAGCTTCAACCGGCCGACCGGCATCTACCGGATGGACCTGACCACGGGCAAGTCGACCGTCTTCGCCGCGCCGTCCACTGGCTTCGAGCCGCGCGATTTCGACGTGTCGCAGCGGTTCTACACCTCGAAGGACGGCACGCGCGTGCCGATGTTCATCGTGCGCAGCAAGCAGGCGGCGGTAGCGGGCAAGGCGCAGCCGACCCTGCTCTACGGCTATGGCGGGTTCGACGTGGCGATGACGCCCGCGTTCTCCTCGATCCGCATGGCCTGGCTCGAAGCAGGCGGCACCTTCGCCATGGCCAACCTGCGCGGCGGCGGCGAATATGGCCGCGAGTGGCACGATGGCGGCAGGCTCGCCAACAAGCAGAACGTGTTTGACGATTTCATCGCGGCAGGCGAATTTCTCATCGCCGAAGGGATCACGCCGAAGGGCGGTCTCGCCATCCAGGGCGGTTCGAACGGCGGCCTGCTCGTGGGGGCGGTAGTCAACCAGCGGCCGGACCTGTTCGCGGCAGGCAATGCAGCGGTCGGCGTGATGGACATGCTGCGCTTCGACAAGTTTACTGCCGGCAGATACTGGACCGACGACTACGGCGATCCTTCGGTCGAAAAGGACTTCAGGGTCCTGCGCGCCTATTCGCCCTATCACAATATCCGCGCTGGAGCCGACTATCCCGCGCTGCTCGTCACTACCGCGGACACCGACGATCGGGTCGTGCCGGGGCACAGCTTCAAATATGCCGCTGCGCTTCAGGCCGCGGCCACGGGTGACAAGCCGCACCTGATTCGCATCGAAACGCGTGCCGGACATGGGGCTGGCAAGCCGACTGACAAGATCGTCGAGGAAGGCGCGGACGTGCTTGCATTCCTGGCGTACTGGACCGGGCTGGTGCCCCCAACACCGGCGCCGTAGCAGTTGGCTATTCCGCGTTCATAATAACCCTCAATAACATGAACAATCTCTGTCAGCAGGGTTCAGCGTCACCTCACAGCCGGTTCGGTAGAACAGCATCGTCAAAGGGCAATTCCGCCCGGACATGAATGCAAGGACACCGAGCCATGAAAATCACCACCGCAAACCTGAGCAAGGTGCTGGTGGGCACCGTGGCCGCCGGCGCTATGGCGGTCAGCTCTGCCAGCCCCGCCTTGGCCCGAGATCGCGATCACGACGGTATCGGAGCCGGCGAAGTCATTGCCGGCGCACTGATCCTCGGCGGGATCGCTGCGGTTGCCTCTTCAGCCACCAGAAACGACCGCAATTCCTATGGCTACAGATACCGGGACGATTATCGCTACGACCGCTCCGGTTACGGCCGCTATGGTTCGCGCCAGGCGGTTGAGGCTTGCGTCCACGCAGCCGAGCGTAATGCCAACCGCTATCTTCGCGGCCGCGCCGACGTCACCCAGGTGACTCGCGTTTCCCGCCAGCGCAACGGCTACAACGTGCGCGGACGCATCGCCGTCAACGACCGTGGCTATCGCTGGGACCGTCGCGGTTACGATACCGGCAGCTTCAGCTGCAAGGTTCGATACGGTCGCGTAGCCGGTCTCGACTACAGCGGCATCCGCGGCCTGCGCTGATAAATTTTCCACGAAATGCAAAAATGCGACGGTTCGACGAAACGGTTCATCCATGCGACAGGCTGGGCCGTCTAGTCGGACCGTATTGGCCTCGTTCTCTGGATTGGGAGACGGTTGATGATGAGAATGCTTTCCTCTGGTCCGGCACTGGCGCTTGTGTCGGCAGCCGCGCTTTCGCTTACCGCGAGTCCTGCCATGGCGCGTGGCTGGCACCGCGAACGCGGCATCGACGGCGGTGACATTCTCGCCGGGGTGCTGATCCTTGGCGGCATTGCCGCGGTCGCATCGGCAGCGAGCAATTCGAGCCGGTCGCGCGACGCGCGCGATTACCGCTATCCGGATGCGCGCTATCCGAACGCCCGTTATCCCGAAGCCGGCGACTATCGCGATTACCGTGAAGACGACGGCCGCTACGGCGCGCCCCGCGCCGAAGACAACTATCCCGGCGGCCCGACTGCTCGCGATGGCGGCAGCATCGATGACGTCGTCAATGTCTGCACCAACGAGATCGAGCGCGGCGGTCGCCAGATCGACAGCGTCGAGGGCGTGAACCGCGCATCGGATGGCTGGCGCGTCGACGGCCGTCTCAGTGACGGGCGTGCGTTCAGCTGCACCGCCGGGCAGGATGGAAGCATTCGCAGCGCAACGGTCGATGGCCGGGCGCTGATCTGAGGATAGACCGGGCAGTCGAAGGAAAGTTAGACGGCCCGAAACTGAGGTTCCAATGCCGTGCTCGGGCCCGTGAGCCGGCATATCGCGACCGGTCGATCGCCGCACCATGCAGAGGGTTCCCTGCCGGTGCGGCGATCCCGGTCGTCATGATTCGGCCCGGTCGTTATTCTTTTGCGAACAGCTGCGACGGATCGGCGAAAGCCTTGATCTCGATGGCATTGCCCGAGGGATCGCGGAAAAACATCGTCGCCTGCTCGCCAGTCTGGCCGGCGAAGCGCACATAGGGCTCGATCTCAAAGGCGACATTGGCACTGCGCAGCCGCTCAGCGAGCGCATGCCACTCCTCCATTGGCAGGACGAGGCCGAAGTGCGGCACCGGCACCTGGTGGCCGTCGACTGGATTCGCGCCTGCATCGGGGGCAGCCGTGCCTGCCACGCGATGCGCGACGATCTGATGCCCGTGAAAGTCGAAGTCGATCCAGTCTTCTGCGCTCCGCCCTTCGCCGCAGCCCATCACGCCGCCCCAGAAGCCGCGGGCGGCTTCGAGATCATGGACCGGAAAGGCGAGGTGAAAAGGCGGCAAGGTCATTCGGCACTACCCCGATAGGTCGGAAGCGCGATCTGCCATTGTATTGCCGCGCCGCGCAGCATGAAGCCAGCGGCAGCGGCAGCGGCAGCGCCCCAGACCAGACTTTCGGGCAGTCCGGCAAGATTTCCGGCGATGACAAGGCCCGCAGCCAGCGCCGCTGCGGTAACGTAGAGTTCGGGACGCAGCAGGATCGAGGGCTGCCCCGCCAGCACGTCGCGGATGATGCCGCCGACGCAACCGGTTATCACGCCCATCAGCGCCGCTGTGATTGGTGGCACGCCGTATTCGAGCGCCTTGACCGTGCCTAGCACCGAATAGGCGGAAAGGCCCGCAGCGTCGGCCCAGACGAACAGGCGACCTTCCCACCAGCGGTGCGGCGTGAACCAGGCGAGCAGGGCTACGCCAAGACAGACCGGAGCGATCCATGGCTCGCGCACCCAGAACACCGGTGCGCCGATCAGCAGGTCGCGCACCGAGCCGCCGCCCACGCCGGTCACCAGCGCGAAAAAGGCTAGGGTGACGAAGGTTTGCCGCAGACGCGCGCCCAATGCCGCGCCCGACAGGGCGAAGACGGCGATACCGGCGACGTCGAGCACGCTCAGGATCGCGGGCAGGGCAGGGGGCAACGTGGGCATGCGCCCGCCTTAGCAGAACCGCGCTCGCAGCGAAGCGCCGCGTGCGATTGGCTCACATGTGGATCGGCTTGCCCCGTACCGCCATTGCGGCTTCCTTGATCGCTTCCGAATGAGTCGGGTGAGCATGGCAGGTATAGGCGATGTCTTCGCTGAGCGCGCCGAATTCCATCGCCTGTGCTGCCTGCGCGATCATCGTGCCAGCGACCGAGGCAATGGCCCAGACGCCCAGCACTACGTCCGTTTCGGCATCGGCGATGACCTTGACGAAGCCGTCCGGCTCACGGTTGGTCTTGGCCCGGCTGTTCGCCAGCATCGGGAACTTGCCGACCTTGACCGCGCCCTTTTCCTTCGCCGCTTCCTCGGTGAGGCCGACGCCCGCGATCTCCGGATAGGTATAGACGACCGAGGGGATCACCGCATGGTTCACGATGCCATGCTGCCCGGCGATGTTCTCAGCAACGGCGATGCCTTCGTCCTCGGCCTTGTGCGCCAGCATCGGGCCGGGAATCACGTCGCCGACAGCCCAGACTCCCTCGACCTTGGTCCGGAAGGCATGGTCAGTCTCGATCTGGCCGCGCTGGTTGGTTTCGAGGCCGATGGCGTCGAGGCCAAGTCCCTCGGTGTTCGGCCTGCGCCCGATCGAAACGAGCACGCAGTCCGACTTGATCGTCTCGGCCTCGCCGCCCGCTGCCGGCTCCAGCGTCAGCGTCGCGGTCTTGCCGCGCACGGTCGCTCCCGTGACCTTGGTCGAGAGCTTGAGTTCCATGCCTTGCTTGGCGAAGATCTTGGCTGCTTCCTTGCGCACTTCGCCGTCCATGCCGGGAAGCAACTGGTCGAGATATTCGACCACGGTGACCTTGGCGCCGAGCCTGCGCCACACGGAACCAAGCTCCAGTCCAATGACGCCGCCGCCGATCACGACCATGGTCTTTGGCACGGCAGGCAGGGTGAGCGCGCCAGTGCTGTCGACGATCACGCCCTTTTCGTTGTCGACCTCGACACCGGGGAGCGGGGTGACCGAGGAACCCGTGGCGATGACCACGTTCTTCGCCGTGTGGGTCTTGCCGTCGACCTCGACGGTGTGGGCGTCCTTGAACTTGCCGAAACCCTTCAGCCAGTCGACCTTGTTCTNNTCTTCTTGAACAGGAAGGCGATGCCGCCGGTCAGTTCCCTGACAGCGGTTTCCTTCTCGCCCTGCAGCGTGGCCACGTCGATCTCGACCTTGCCGGTCTTGACGCCGAATTTGGCAAGCGTGCCGTCATGCGCTTCTTCGAACAGCTCGGAGCCGTGGAGCAATGCCTTCGAAGGGATGCAGCCGACATTGAGGCAAGTGCCGCCGAGCGTTTCGCGGCTCTCGACGCAGGCGGTCTTGAGGCCAAGCTGCGCCGCGCGGATCGCGGCGACGTAACCGCCGGGGCCAGCGCCGATAATCAGAACGTCGTAGTCGTAATCAGCCATGGTTCTCACTCTATCGGGCGAAGCGCAGGGATCGGCTCATGTGCGCGATGATCGGATCCCAGACTGCTCGCTTGCTTGCAGGATAATCGGCGGTGAATTCTATCGTCTCGGTGCCATTGCTCGCGCCGATCAGGTAGGTGCGTCCGTATTTCTCGATATGATAGCGGATGCGGTCGCCCAGTTCGCAGGACCATGCGAACAGCCGGTCGTTGCTGACCTTGTAGGCCGGCTCGCTGTCGCCGCAATCCACCCTGCGAACGTCGAAGTGCGGGGTCGATGCCATGAATGCGAGCGTGGTTGTGTCGGCTCCCTCGGTCACGATGAACTCCCCGTTCGGCGCTTCCTGTGCCTCGGACGGCAGGTCGACGGCGAGGAACAGGTCGCGGTGCGTGACATAGTCTTGCCGCGCGCTCGCGGAGCCTGCTGTCGCGATGCCGACGAGCAGGCACAGGACCGCAAGAGCGCGCGACCGCACCGTCACAGATCGATCAGCAGGCGCGTCGGGTCCTCGATCGCTTCCTTGATGATCTTGAGCGTGGTCACGGCCTCGCGCCCGTCGATCAGGCGGTGGTCGTAGCTGAGCGCAATGTACATCATCGGGCGGATCACCATCTCGCCATTCACGACCACGACGCGATCCTCGATCCGGTGCAGACCGAGCACGGCGCTCTGCGGCGGGTTGATGATCGGCGTCGACATCAGCGAGCCGAACACGCCGCCGTTGGAGATGGTGAAGGTTCCGCCCTTCATGTCTTCCATGGTCAACGTGCCGTCGCGGGCGCGCTTGCCGAAATCGGCGATGTCGAGTTCGATATGGGCAAAGCTCTTGGCCTGGCAATCGCGCACGACAGGCACGACAAGCCCGTTCGGCGCCGAGACCGCTACCGAAATATCGACATAGTCGTGATAGACGATCTCTTCACCCTCGATGTAGGCGTTGGCCGAAGGTACGTCCTTGAGTGCCAGCACGGAAGCCTTGGCGAAGAAGCTCATGAAGCCGAGCTTGATGCCGTGCTTCTTGGCGAACAGGTCCTT
>JAGREN010000050.1 GCA_020446505.1 Novosphingobium sp.
CGCCCCAGATGCGCCAGACCATCGTGCCCTCGCCGCAGGGAGTCTCGACCCGCTTCGCGCGCTTTTCGAGTTCCACGATCTCTTCCGGGATGTTGGCGGCAATGTCGGCTGGTCCAAATGTCATCGCTGCCCATTCTCTCCCGGTCCATGGATTGACGCCACCGGCCATTTCGGCAAATCGCGGCTGTGTCAATCGCCGCAGCCGAGAGAGCAATGTCGACGCAGCAGTCCGCCTATCCTGAATTCCCGCCGGGTTTCTGGCGGCGGATCGTGCTGCAGCCGGGCCAGGGATGGATCGGTGGCGCGATCGAGGATGACATGCACAACTTTCGCCTGCGCTTCGACCATGCGGACGGCATGATCGTGGGCGCCGAAGGTAGCGCCATTCGCCATCCATGGACCGGATGCGGCGGCGCGCCGGATCACATGGTGAAGAGGACGGTCGGATGCGCGCTTGCCGAAGTGGCGGGCCGCGACCCGAAAGAGCATTGCACGCACCTGTTCGATCTTGCCGCTCTCATGGCGGCCCATGCGCACGACACCGGGCCGCTCACCTTCGACATCAAGGTTGGCGATCCTGTCGAGGGTCGCACCACGGCCACATTGACGCGCAACGGCGAGGAACACCTGCATCTCCTGATCGACGGCAGCGTGATCGCTGCACCCGATGCCTATGCGGGGCTGAGCCTGAGGCAGCTTTCGCAATGGAAACACGACCTGCCCCCCGAAATCGCCGAGGAAATGAGCGTGCTGCGCCGGGCGGTCTATGTGTCGAGCGCGAGGCAGTACACAATGAAGGTGGGCCTTGAGGGACCGAAGTCGCCGCTGGCCGTCCATGCGCCCTGCTTCAATTACCGCACGCCTGTAATCGAGGAGACGCGCTCGCTTTACGAAGTGCGCGATTTCTCCACGGGCGACTCAGAACCGCTGGAGGATCTTGTCCCCCTGCGCGATTTCGCCTCGCTCGCCTGACCGGTGAGCACGGCCACGCCTTCTAGCAAGGAAAACCTCTCGCGGCTGGTCTGGTCGATTGCGCTTCCCGCAATGCTGACCAATGTCGCGACGGCCCTTTTCGGCCTTGCCGACATGTGGGTCATCGGCAGGCTGGGCGATGCCCCGGCGCAGGGCGCGGTGGAGCTGGGCGCCAAGTTCATGATGGCGCTCACCGTGTTCAACTTTCTGCGTACCGGCACCATCGCGCTTACCGCGCAGGCAGCCGGGCGCGGCGATAGCAGTGAACAGGCTGCGGCACTGGCACGCGCTCTTGCTGCGGCAATCCTGATCGGCCTTGTCTTGCTGGCGGCAAGGCCTTGGATCATCAGCGGCGGGCTTGCCGCTCTGGAAGCAAAGGGAGAGGTCGCACGCCACGCGCAGGTCTACGTCGGCATCCGATACTGGGCGCTGTCGGCCTGGCTCGCCAATGCGGTGCTGGTCGGCTGGCTGATCGGCCAGCGAAGGGTTCGGGCGGTGCTGGTTGTCGAGATCGCGGCCAATCTGGTCCACATCGGCCTCGACGTGCTGTTCGTGCTGGTTTTCCAATGGGGCGTTGCGGGCGTGGCCTGGGCTACGGTGAGTTCCGAATTGCTCAAGCTGCTGCTGCTCGTGGCATTCGTACTCCGGGTTCCGGCCTCGCGGCTGGCATGGGCCAGCCTGCGTCAATCGGCAACCTGGGAGAAATCCGCGCTCGGCCGCCTGCTGGCCATGAACCGCGACCTGTTCCTGCGCACGGTATTGCTCACCGGAGCGATCATGCTGTTCGCGCGGGCAGGTGCGCAGCAGGGTCCGGTCGTGCTGGCCGCCAACGGCGTGCTGTTCCAGTTGTTCATGCTCTCCACCTTGCTGCTCGACGGCTTCGAGAGTTCCAGTCAGGTGCTGTGCGGCGAAGCGCGGGGCGCAGGCGAGCGCGACCGGTTTGTAAAGATCGTGCGGATCACGCTGGTCTGGGGCGTGATAACCGGCGTGATCGTCAGCCTGATCTATGGCCTGCTGGGAGAGCCGCTCGCCGCCACCTTCAGCACCGACCCGACCGTTTCGGCGGTGACAGGAGACTACCTGTGGTGGGTGGTCCTGCTTCCGGTTCTGGGCGTAGTGTCCTTCGTGCTCGACGGCGTATTCGTCGGCGCGGGCTGGACGCGGGCCATGCTGGTGACGATGGCCGTGGCGCTCGTCGTCTACTGCGGGATGATCTTCGGCCTTGTCCCGCTCGCCAACCAGACCCTGTGGCTGGCCTTCTCGCTGCTGTTCGTGGTGCGTGCCGCAGGACAGGTCGTGCTCCTGCCTCGCCTTACGCGCGAGAGCTTCCTGTCTTCCTGAATACGACCGTGAGATTGTTGGCGGGCATCTCGACGACCTTCGACAAGCCAAGTCCCTTGGCCGCAGCGCATTGCGCCAGCTCTTCCAGCTCGCGCAGGCCCCAACGCGGATCGCGCGCCTTCAGGCTTTCGTCAAAGGCCGCGTTGCTCGGTTCCAGTTCATGCCCGGCGCGGCGATAGGGTCCATAGAGGATCAGTGGCGCGCCTGACGGCAACAAGCGTCCGGCCCCGCGCATCAGACCTTCGGTCGCTGCCCACGGGCTGATGTGCACCATGTTGATGCAGACCATCGCATCGGCGCTCGTTACGGGCCAATCGTCACTGGCCGCATCCAGCTCCACCGGAGCGAGCAGGTTCGAAGTGCCTTCGGTCTCGCGCCACGCCGCGATCGAGGCCAGAGCCTCGCTCGATGGATCGCTTGGTTGCCACTGCAAATGCGGGAGCGCGTGGACAAAGTGTACCGCGTGTTCGCCCGTGCCGCTCGCCACTTCGAGAACAAGCCCGCGGACCGGCAGTTCCTCGCGCAATATGGCGAGGATCGGCTCACGATTGCGCTGCGTGGCAGGCGCGAACTGGCGGCTGTCGTTGCTCACTTGAGGTGGTCCTCCAGCCAGATCCATGCTTCGTCCTTGCGAGCAGCCTCGGCGCGTTTCTGCAACCTGCGGTAGCGGCCAAGCACCTCGCGCCCGAACTGGGTTACCAGTGCCCCGGCCCGTGCCCGCCCACCCGGCGCGGTTTCGACCAGCGGCATGTTCCAGCAGCGGTTCATCGTATCGACCAGCAGCCAGGCCCGGCGATAGCTCATGCCGATCCTGCGCGCGCCTGCCGAAATGGAACCTGCTTCGTCTATGGCGTCGAGCAGGTCCGCCTTGCCCGGCCCCATCGCGATCTCGCCGCCGCAGTAGATCTGCAACTTGATCTTCAGTTCGGGCGAATTGGCAGGCATCGCATCAGGCAGCCGGATTGACCGCGTCGAGCCAATGCCGCGCAGTCCGGGCGATCAGTTCGGCATGCTCGTTTCCGTTGCCCGCATCGCGCAACAGCGCGGTGTCCTTGTGCAGCAGGGGCGCAGGTCGCGGACCACTCATCAGGGGGAACAGGAACAGTCCGTTGCTCTGCGCCGCTCCGTTCATAAGCACCTCGTGCAACTGGCTGCGATCGAGGCCAAACGCATCGCCAAGGTTCATCGCTGCCCTAGCCAGCGCCAGGTTGGCAGCCAGCGTCGAATTGCAGATGACCTTGGCGCGCTGCCCCGCCCCTGCAGGGCCGAGGTGCACGATCAGCCTTCCGAATGCTTCGAGAACCGGGCGAGCCGTGTCTATCGCCTGCTGCGTCCCGCCGCACATGACGACGAGTTGCCCTTCGCTCGCCTGCTCGCCACTGCCGTCAACCGGGGCATCGCAGAACAGGATACCCCGTTCGCCGCAGCGCGCTTCAAGCGCCTCGCAACTGGCGGGCGCGATCGTCGAATGGATCGCGAGCAGGCTTCCGGGCTTCATGGCCGGAATGAGTGTTTCGCATATTTCCGCCACTGCCGTATCATCGAGTACGCAAAGGCCAACATAGTCGCAGTCAGCTCCGAGAGCGCTGACGCTGTCGGCTACCCGCGCTCCGCCAGCTTCCAGATCCGCCGCAGCCTCGCGTCGCCGCGCCCATACGGTTATCTGAAAGCCCGCCTGAAGGAGCCTGCGCGCCATGGGTTCGCCGATGGTGCCAAGCCCGATGAAACCTGCCTGCAAAGGACCACTGCTCACCCTGCCGTGATCCCCGCGTCGATATTGATGCAGGCACCGTGGAAACTCCGTCCGGCAGGACTGGCCAGCAAGGCGATCATGTCGGCGACATCCTCGACTTCGACCATGCCGCGCAGGCCCATGTAGCGGCTCATCAGTTCCAAGTCGGGATTTTCCGGAAAGCTCATGTCCGAGCCGATATTGGTCGCCATTCCGCCCGGCCCGACCGCATTGATGCGGATCGGCTGGCGCGTGTATTCCATCGCCAGCGCCTTGGTCATGCCGAGCAGGCCGAACTTGCTGGAGCAATAGGCGACGGCATAGGCCTCGCCGATGTAGCTGGCCGAGCTTGCCACGTTGACGATCGCGCCTTCGGTCTCGATCAGATGCGGGATCGCTGCCTGCGAGAGCAGGAACGGGGCGGTGAGGTTGACCGCAATGATCCTGTCCCAGTCCTGGCGCGCCATGTCGTGCGCATGAGCCATCCGGATGATTCCCGCGACATTGCACAGAGCATCGAGCCTGCCGAAATGCGCCAAGGCCGCATCGACGACAGGGCGGCACTGATCGGGGTCGGAAAGATCGGCCCGGTGGCACAGGACCTGCACGCCTTCCGACTGGGCGAGTGCGCCGGTCTCGTTCAGGCCCGCTTCGTTGAAATCAACGAGGCACAGGTCCGCTCCGGTTCGCGCCAGCTTCATCGCCGTCACCTTGCCGAGGCCGGAAGCGGCGCCAGTCACGATCGCCGTCTTTCCCTTCATATCGATTGCGATGGACATTTCTGCTCCCTATCCCTCACCACACACGCTTGGCCTATCGGCCATGCGAAAGGAGAGCAACCGTGCTGAAGCTGACCTTCCTGATGAAGCGCAAGGAGGGCATGTCCTTCGAGGCTTTCCGGGACTACTACGAGAACAACCACGCCCCGCTCGCGGCCAGTCTGTGCCCCCACCTCGTCAAGTACACGCGCACCTACATTACCGGCTGGCAGCCGCTGGCACGATCTGCGCAGTTGCCAGAACCCGGCTTCGACTGCATTACCGAGTGCTGGTACGATGTCGAAGGCACCTGGGACGAGCGCAAGATGGACTTGCTGCCCGCCGAGGTGTTCAAGCAGCTTGCCGCCGACGAGGAGAATTTTCTCGACCGCAGGGCCAATCGCATGGTTTCAACTGAACTGGAAACCAGCGAGTCGGACACCCTGCTGGGTAACCGCGGCTGATCGCGCAAACGGAAGAGGACAGGAAATATGGCAAACAGCGGCAAGATCGTGAAGATCGGCGGCGGCACGGCCTTCGGGTTCGACAGTTTTTACGGACACCAGGCACTGATCGACGCAGGCTGCGACTATATCGTCTATGACTGCCTTGCCGAACTGACTCTCGCTTCGCTGTCGAGCGACACCCAGACCAACCCGGATGGCTACATCGCCTCGTTCCTGCGCGATCTCACCCCCTTCCTTCGCGAAATGCTGGCCAAGGGTTGCAAGGTGGTGACCAACTGGGGCGGGCTCAATCCGCACGGCGCCGCCGAGGCAATGCGCAAGGTTCTGGCCGAACAGGGACTCACGGCGAAGATCGGCGTCGTTACCGGCGACGACATGCGCGGGCGCGTCGCGGAATTCCAGGCCAAGGGCCTGAAGGAAATGTTCAGCGGCGATCCCCTGCCCGACGATGTCGAGTTCACGGCGATGAACGCCTATTTCGGCGGCTTCCCCATCGCCGCGCTGCTGGCCGAAGGCGCGGACATCGTGCTGACCGGACGCGTGGTCGATTCCGCGCTGGCGCTCGGACCGCTGATTCATGAATTCGGCTGGACACCCGACGATTTCGACCTGCTTGCAGCCGGAACGCTGATCGGCCACCTGACCGAGTGCTCGACACAGGTCACCGGCGGCACTTTCACCGACTGGGAACTCGTGCCCGACCCGGCGAACATCGGCAATCCGATCGCCGAATGCCGCGCCGACGGCAGCTTCGTCCTGACCAAACCGGAAGGAACGGGCGGACTCGTCTCGATCGGGACGGTGGCCGAGCAGATGATCTACGAGGTCAGCGATCCGCAGGCCTACATCGTGCCCGACGCGGTCTGCGATTTCAGCGAAGTGGTGATGACGCCGGACGGTCCGGACCGGGTGCTGGTGACCGGCGTGAAGGGCTATGCTGCGACCGACAGCTACAAGGTCTGCGCGACCTATTCGAAAGGCTGGAAGGCAACGGCATTGCAGCCCATCGTCGGCATCAATGCCCCGCAGAAAGCGCAGCGTCAGGCCGAAGCCCTGTTCGAGCGTACGAACAAGATCCTGCGCGATCGCAACGACAAGCCGCTCAACGAGACTCATCTCGAAATCGTCGGAGCGGAATCGAGCTATGGCCCGCGTTCCAACGGCCAGTCCGCGCGCGAAGTCGTGGCGATGATCTCGGTCACGCATGACGAACCTGTCGGGCTGCGGCGTGTTCCTGCGCGAGCAGGCCAGCAGCATTTCCTCGATGTCGCCCGGCACGTCGGTCAGCCTTGGCATGATGTCCGCGCCGCCGCGTCCCCTGATGCGGGTGTTCCTGTTCCTGGTGAAGAAAGCGGACTTCGCGCCGGAGATCTGGCTCGATGGCAAGCAGCTTGCCTTCGATTCGAAGCCGTCCCGCTCGTTCGAGCCGGGCATGATCGTGCGCCCGCCCGAACCCGCACACCCGAACGATGCCGATGGCGACGTAACCGTGCCACTCATCTCGCTCGCCTGGGCGCGCAGCGGCGACAAGGGCAACCTGTTCAATGTCGGCGTCTTCGCGCGCGAACCGCGCTTTGCATCCTATATCGCCGCCGCGCTCGACGCCGAGACCGTAGGCAAGTGGTACGCGCACCTCATCAGCGATTCGACGCCGGAGATCGACCGCTTCGTCCTGCCCGGCACCAACGGCCTGAACTTCGTGGTGAAGAACTCGTTGCAGGGCGGTGGCTCGATGTGCCTGCGCCTCGACCCGGTCGCCAAGTCGATGGGCCAGATACTGCTCGAATATCCGGTGCCGGTATCGCGCGAAATCGCCGAGCAGCTTGGCGCGCTGGAAGCAGCCTGACCGACCGGCCGGGAAAGCCAGCGCCTGACGCGCGAGCGTCTCAGCGCGCTGGTACGGCCTCGAACAGCTTCTCGATCTCGACCTTGCGGATCTTGCCCGAGGCCGTGAGCGGGAAGCTGTCGACCGCGAGCCAGGTGCGCGGAATCTTGAAGTGGGCAAGCCCCTTTGCCGCAAATTCCTCAAGGGCTTGCGGATCGAGAGCCGCACCTTCGCGCAGCTTCACGGCAGCCCCGACAGTCTGGCCCCAGCGGTCATCCGGTATGCCAATCACGGCAACACCGGCCACATCGGGGTGTTGCGCGATGTATTCCTCGATTTCGGCGGGATAGATATTCTCGCCGCCGCGAATGATGACTTCGCGCGCGCGCCCGCTGATCCGCAGATAGCCCTCGGCATCGAGCGAACCCAGATCACCCGTGTGCAGGAACCCATCCTTGTCGATGGTCTTTGCGGTTTCCTCGGGCTGATGGAAATAACCGTCCATAATCAGCGGGCCGCGCGCACAGATTTCGCCCACTTCGCCCACCTTCATGGTTTCGCCGCTCTGCGGATCGCAGATCTTCAACTCGACGTGCGGCGCCGCGCGGCCTGACGTTTCGGCGGCGATTTCCGGAGGATCCGTAGGTACCGATGAGCTTATCATCACGCTTTCGGATTGCCCGAAAACGACCAGAACCGGGGCGCCGAATTCGCGGTTGAGACGCTCGATCAGCGGCTTGGGAACCGAAGCGCCGCCCGATCCGATCGAGCGGATCCTGAATGCCGATGGATCCCAGTCAGGCCGCTCGGTCAGCGCGATCAACATGGTCGGCACGCCGCCGATCCGCGTCGCTCCGGTTTCGCGCATCAGCCGCAGGTAGATGTCCGGATCGAACCGTTGCATCATCACCAGACAGGTGCCGACCGTCACCGAACCAAGCACCACGCTCAGCGCGCCGCCGACATGGTTGAGCGGACCGGCGTTCACCCAAACGTCCGTCTCATCGAAGCGGGCCGCGAGCGAACGGAAATAGGCGGCGTTGAGCGCCGCACGGTGCGATAGCGACGCCCCCTTCGAACGTCCGGTGGTACCGGACGTGAACTGGATCAGGAACAGGTCCGAAGGCGCGACTTCGGGCAAGGCGGCAGGCTCGGTATCGCCTGTCAGACCGAAAAGGTCTTCCAGCTCATAAACCGTACCTTCGGGCATTAGCGCCCGCGCCCGTTCCATCACCGAGATGCCGCGCGTGTCGAATCCGGCCAGCATGATTGCCGGCTGCGTCAGATCGCGGGCATGTTCGCATTCGCGGTCGGACCAGGCCGGGTTCCATCCCGCTACGACCATTCCTGCAAGCGCACAGCCATATTCGAGCACGATCCACTCGGGCGAATTGCGTGACCAGATCGCCACGCGGTCGCCTTGCGAGGCGCGTTCCAGCAACCATGTAGCCACGCGCGCGGCCGCGTCGAACAGTTCGGCGTAGCTCAGGCCTTGAAGCCTATCGCCGTCCAGCCATTTGAGCGCGGGCCGCTCGCCCATCCGTGTGGCCTTGTCGCGCAGACATTCGCCGATGGTCATGTCCAGCAACGGCACGGACGTGTCGGCAGGGATGTAAGCCAGCCCAGTGGCGGGATCGGGTTTGCCGTCAAACATGCGCGAAGCCGGCGATATTGAATCGATTCAGAGTCATTGCCGCTATCTGAACCGGCGGAAGAACTCCCGCAAGTCCCCGACGATCGTATCGGGCACTTCCGCCGGGGCAAAGTGGCCGCCCTTTTCCTCGACCTTCCAGCTCTGGACGTTGTAGACCCGGTCGGCCCACTTGCGCGGCAGGTTCCAGACGTCGCCCTTGAATTGCTGGACGGCCGTGGGGACATCGATAATCGGCGTCTTGTCCGGCACCTTGCCAAGCGCAATACTCTCGTCACCTGGCGGAGAGAAGTAATGCCGGGCAGAACTGAGATAGGTTTCGGTCAGCCAGTAGAGCATCACATTGTCGATCAGCTCGTCCTTGGACCAGACCGACTCGATATCGCCGCCCGTATCTCCCCAGTCGCGGCGCTTCTCGACCATCCAGGCCGCCTGGCCAACGGGGGAATCAGTCATCGCATAGGCAATGGTCATCGGCTTGGTGCGCTGGATCTGCATATAGCCCGAGCCGGTTGCGTAGTAGTCCGCCATCTTGGCGCCGCCTGCGAATTCGTGCTCCTCGAAATCCTCCGGCTGCGGATTGCCGCCAAGGAACGGGATAAGCAGGTGCAGATGAACCCCGGTCAGACGGTCGGGATGGGTATAGCCCAGCAGCGTCGAGATCGCCGATCCCATGTCGCCACCCTGGGTTCCGAACTTGTCATAGCCCAGCTCGTCCATCAGTTTGACGTAGTAGTCTCCGACCCGGTTAAGGCGCAGGTCAGTGGTCAAAGGACTCGAAAAGGCAAAGCCGGGAATCGAAGGGCACACCACGTCGAACGAATCCTCCGGATCGCCGCCATAGGCCGCCGGATCGGACAGCGGGCCGATGATCCTGCGCATGTCCCAGAAGGTCCAGGGCCAGCCGTGATTGATGATCAGCGGCATCGGGTTCGGCCCCTTGCCCTTCGCATGGACGAAGTGGATCGGCACACCGTCTATGTCAGCCATGAACTGCGGCAGCTTGTTCATCTCGGCTTCGCGCCCGCGCCAGTCATAGGTGTTGAGCCAGTAATTGGTCAGCTCGCGCATGTAGGCGAGGTTCGCTCCCTGCTGCCAATTGCTGTTGTCGCCAATTTCGGCCGGCCAGCGGGTGCGTTCGAGCCGCTCGCGCAGATCGGTGAGCGCAGCGTCGGGAATTGCGATCTCAAACGGCTTGATGGTCATGTGGCTTCCTCTCCTGCCTTGGCCGCTACAGGTATAGCTAATGATACACTGTCGTCCATATCTCTTGCGATATATTGTGGATCATAGTATGCCGGGCCCGAGAGACCAGAATGGCGAGCGGAGCACCATGAGCAACCTGACCATCAAGAAGATCGACTGGCAGTTTGACGGCATCGATTTCTACTTCAACCCGAAGCAGCGCAATTTCTCGGCCTTCAACAACATGATCAGCTTCATGGCGCCAGGGATGGAACGCTATTTCTGCAAGGCGATGAAGGATGCCGAAGAGCACATCACCGATCCGCGCGTGCTTGACGAATGCAAGGACTTCAACCGCCAGGAAATGGAACATTCCAAGGCGCATGTGAAGCATTGCAAGGCGCTGATTGCCAAATATCCCGGCCTTCAGGAAGCGCTCGACGCTTCGTTCGAGCTGTATGACGAGCATTACAAGGCTCACGATCTGAAATATCACCTGTCCTACATGGGCGGTCTGGAATCGGCCTTCACCCCGCTGTTCGGCACGATCATCAATCATCGCGATCAGCTGTTCGGCGGTAGCGACCCCAGAGTTTCCTCGCTTTTCCTGTGGCATTATTGCGAGGAGATCGAGCACCGCTCGTCCGCGATCACGGTCTACAACCACGTCATCGGCGACAACAGGTATCGTATGCGCAACGTAAAGCCGATGGGCGCCCATGGCCGGATGATCAGCGAAACGCTGATGGAGATTTTCAGCCGGGCTGTTCCGGAATGGGATACGCCCGATGCGCACCTCAAGTGGGCGGATACCTTGCCCAAGTGGACGAGGCGCATGATGGGACTGAAGATCCTTGCCTCGCAGCTTCCCTATTATCCGCACCAGGCCCAGCCGCTGCCCAAGTATTTCGCGGAATGGAACCGGCGATACGAAGCGGGCGAGGATATGCGCGTGACCTATCCGGAAACGCCGCTCGCAACCGCAGCCTGACCGGCTGCGGTTGCACGCCGCAAGCTAACCCGCGCGCCAGTAGAGCGTCTCGCCGTCTTTCTCGATCCGGCCCGACGTTCCGACCGGCTCGGTCTTTCCGTCGGTCAGGAAGGCGATGGTCGCCGCGTCCTCACCCGTTACCTTGGCGACCACGCGCCGCCTGTCAGGCGTGAGCGCAACGATCGTGCCGCCTGTGGGATCGCCCTCGCGCGAGTGGAACACGGTGTAGGTCTCGATCTCGGCCGGGCCTTCGTAGGTCTGGTCGTTGGCCGGGATCGGTCCGCGCCGCGCGTCGGCCTCGGCATCGAACCGGTAGTGCTGCGGGAACGAGACGCCCTCGACCGGCTCGGACGACAGCACCAGCGTGTGGTGGTGCGTGCAATAGCCGCCGTTACCGTAGAGCAGACCCTTGCCGCCGCCTGCCCTGAGCTTGCCGACCATCGCCGCGGTGGCGTGCATCATGTAGTTGCCGAGCGGCCCGCCACCGAAGGTCAGGCCGCCGTGGACGGTGAGCGGCTGGTCGTCGCCCACCCCCAGCGAGCGCCGTGCCATCTTGGGTACCACCGGGAAGCAGGAATAAAGCTCGATGTAGTCCATCTCGCCTGCCGAAAGGTGATTTTCCTCCAGCGCCTTTTCAAGCGAGACATCCATCGCCGGCGTTCCGGTAAAGCTGTCACGCTCCAGCGGCTCTTCCGCCTCGTAGGCCTGCGCACCAGCACCGATATAGACCAGCCGCGATTCGTCCACGCCAGCCGCACGCGCCGTGGCGAGGCTGGTGACGATCACCGCCGCGCCCTGGTTCACCGACGAATTGGCGACCTGCAGCTTGGTATAGGGAAATGACAGCGGGCGGTTATCGGCCGTCGGCGTCACGATCTCGTCTGCCTTGCGCGGCTTCTTGATCCATGCGCCTTCGGCATCGGCGGCGACTTCGGACATCTTTTCCCAGATGCGACCGGATTCGGCCTTCGCCTCGTCGAGCGACTGCCCCCAGGCCGCGCGCGTCGCGTTTTCGTAAAGTGGATAGATGTCCTGCGGAGCGGTCAGGCCGTAGCGTTGCTGTACGTCGGCCGCGACCATCGCCGCATTGCCGAACAGACTGCCGCCACCCTGCGGGCGCTTTGCCGCCGTGCGCAGCGCCTCGCCGCCGCAAGCGATGCACACGCTCGCCTCGCCAGAGGTAACCGCGTTGGCGGCATCACTGATAAGCTGGATCGGCGCATCGCCATAGGGCGGCTTCTCGATCCGTGTGGCGGGCGTGATCCCGAGCTGCTGAGGCAACAGCGTCAGCACGTCCATGCCGCGAAAGGCAATCTGCTGGACGTTGGCGAGCCAGTCGCACCTCTCCAGCCAGCCGCCGCCCGCATCTGCATCGGCCTTGCGAATCGCTTCGGCCATGAGGCCGACCGAATCGAGGCCCTCCATAGGATCGTCAGGGCGGTCGTTCACCTGGCCCACGCCGATGATGACGGGAATGCGGTTGGGATCGGCGGTCATGTCAGGTCCTCTTCCAGAATCGTGATTTGTCAGCTTGGCCGGTCATGCGTTTTCGCATCGAGCGCGATCAGTTACCCAATTGGATCGCATGATGCCACCATATGCTTGATCTCGTAGCTCGCGATGGGACGATACCATGTAACGCGCGGCTCCTTCACCAGCCGAACGAGAAAGATCCGCGCTTCGGGCATCGAGGGCATGGCTCCGGGCGAGCGATGCGGGCAGGCACCGACAATCTGGCATGGCGGACCTCCGTGCGGACAATGCGGTCGTCGTGGCCGGGCGCGATCATGTTCGGGATGACCTCCTGATGCCTCGGTTATGGTCTAGGTGTTCGACATCAGTTCGACGAGATTGCCGTCCGGATCCTTGAAATAGACCGACTGCGCCTGATTGCCTTCGTTGTCGATGCGCGGTGCCGGGCCTTCGATGATCTCGATGCCGTTCCGTTTGAGCAGTTCCTCGGCTTCCTTGATCGTGCCGCCAAAGCGGAAGCAGATGTCGACCGAGCCGGGCGTCGGCAGGTCGGCCACGAGATCGATGCCGTTGCCCTGCTGGTGAACGTTGATCCGCACTGCCCCGCCAATGATGACGGTGCGCACCAGAGTGCGTCCGTCAGGCGCGTGGTCGAACGGCACTTCGGCCCCGAACAACCGGTCATAAAACTGTGTCGTGCGCTCGACGTCGGCAACGGTGATCGCGACGTGATCGATGAATTTCAGCAGGGCCATGACGAGCCGTTCCCTCTCCCGGTTGAATTAATAGGCCGACATTGCATCATTATGGACACGGCGCGCAATCCAATACAGTATGAGCCATTGCATATCGCAGCTTTGGCTGCACTGATTCTCGGGAGAACAATCTTGTCCACCGCCACAAAGCTGCAACGCTCCGCCCCGGCGAGCGTGGTGCCGCCACACGCCGACATCGTCGTTATCGGCGCCGGGTTCGGCGGCATGTATGCGCATCACCGGTTCCGCCAACTTGGCCTGAGCGTGTTCGGATTCGAGCAGGGCACCGACGTTGGCGGCACCTGGTACTGGAACCGCTATCCCGGCGCGCGCTGCGACGTGGAAAGCGTGGACTACACCTACACTTTCTCGAACGAATTGCTCGAAGAATGGACCTGGAGCGAGCGTTTCTCGACCCAGCCCGAGATCCTCGAATATGCCGAATTCGTTGCCGACCGCTTCGATCTGAGGCGCGATATCAAGTTCGAGACGAAGATCGTCTCGGCGATTTACGATGAAGCCGCCAACCTCTGGAACGTGCGCACCGACCAGGGCGATGCGATCACCTGCCACTATGTCGTCACGACGGTCGGCTGCCTTTCCGTTCCCAAGGATCCCGAATTCGAGGGGCTTGAGAATTTCAAGGGCGAATGGGTGCAGACCGGGGCATGGCCGAAGGAAGGCGTCGACTGGGCCGGCAAGAACGTGCTGGTTGTCGGCACCGGCTCGTCCGCGATCCAGACCATTCCCGAAGTGGCAAAGACCGCAGGTCACCTCACGGTTTTCCAGCGCACCGCCAACTATTCGGTTCCCGCTTATAACGGTCCTCTTCCGGAGCATCGCCAGAAGGAAGTCTTCGCCGACTATCCGGGCTATCTTCAGATGCTCAAGAAGTCGCGCGGCGGACAGGTGTTCGAACTTCAGACCGACAGCATGGCTGCCGAATTCACCCCGGAGCAACAGCAGGAGCGCCTCCAGCAGGCATGGGAGCTGGGTCGCTGGAACATCCAGGGCTGTTTCCGCGACATCACCCTCAACGAAGATGCGAACAAGCTCGCGGCCGATTTCGTACACGCCAAGATCCGCGAGACGGTCAAGGATCCGGCGACCGCCGAAAAGCTGATCCCCAGGGGCTATCCGCTGGGTACCAAGCGGCTGTGTCTCGACTCCGACTATTACGCCACCTTCAACCGTGAGAACGTGGACCTCGTCGACATCAACGAGGAACCGATCGTTCGGATTACCGAAGGCGGTTTGCAGACGAGCAAGCAGGAATATCCGGCAGACCTCATCATCTTCGCGATCGGCTTCGATGCCATGACCGGCCCGCTGGTCAATCTCGGCATCGAGGGGCGCGGCGGGCAGTCGCTCAAGAGCGCCTGGCACGACGGCCCTGAATGCTATCTGGGCATTGCCGCGCCGGGCTTTCCCAACCTGTTCATGGTCAATGGCCCGTCGAGCGTTTCGGTGCTGTCGAACATGATCCTCACGCTGGAGCATCATGTCGACTGGATTGCCGATTGCATCAGCTACATGCGCGACAATGGCTACGACCGGCTCGAAGCGCGCGAGGACGCGACGCACGAATGGGCGGCGCATACCGAAATGGTCGCCAATCGCACGCTCTTCCCCAAGGCGAACTCGTGGTACATGGGCGCCAATGTGACGGGCAAACCGCGCATGTTCATGGCCTACATCGGTGGCTTCGACAATTATGTGGCCCGCTTCGACGCGGTAGCGGCCAAGGGCTTCGAAGGTTTCGACCTGAGCACGAGCAAGGTGGAGGAAAACGCGTGAGCGCGATCAGGGAAGGCAACGTCGCCGTCATCACCGGAGCCGCCAGCGGCATCGGCTATGCGCTTGCAGAGGAAGCCTTGCGGCGCGGCATGAAGGTCGTCGTCTCCGACATACGCGAGGAGGCCCTGGCCGAAGCCGCCGCGAAGCTGACCGGACAGGGTGCGGACGTGCTCGCCGTTCTGGCTGACGTGACGAGCGAGGAAAACATCATCGCCCTGCGCGACAAGGCGCTCGAAAAGTTCGGCAAGGTCAACCTGCTGATCAACAATGCCGGCGCCTTCGTCGGCGGCCTCGCCTGGGAAACCAGCGCGCAGCAGATGGACTGGATCGTCGATCTCAACTTCAAGAGCGTCGCGCACGGCATCCGCACCTTCGTGCCGCAGATGATCGCCCAGGGCGACGAATGCCACGTCATGACCGTGGCATCGGCCGCCGGTCTTTCGGTCTATCCGGGCTATGCGACCTATTCGCCGACCAAGCACGCGGCGCTGGCCATCACCGAGGCGCTCTATCTCGATCTCGCCGTCGAGGGCATCGACACCATCGGCGTGACGGTCATCATGCCGGGAATGGTGCGCACCGACATCATGAACCCCGAAAAGGTCAGCCCGGCGGCGCTGGGTCTGGACCGCGAGGCACGCCACGCCAACGCCACCGTGCGCGGAGTGGAAGCGACGATGACCTCTGCGCTGGACGGGGCCATGCCGCCCGAGGAACTGGCGCGCTGCGTGTTCGATGCGGCAGATGCAGGCGAGCTCTACATCCTGCCCAACCACGATGCCGAAGGGCCAACTTCGATGGTCAAGGCCATCGCCAACGGCAGAGCTACCGGCACCAATCCGTGGCCTGCTATCATGGGGAGCACCATGACGCGCATGTTCGGCAAGACAGAGCCAGCCGACACCTGAATGAAACGGCGCCGCGTGGCGCGGGAGAGAGAGCATGACACAGCAATTCGATACGGTAATCCGGGGCGGCCTGATCGTTGACGGGACTGGCGCGGAACCCACCATCGGCGACGTTGCAATCCGTGACGGCGTGATCGTCGCGGTCGGCAAGGTGGATGGTGAGGGTGCGCAGGAAATCGACGCGACCGGCCTTGCGGTAACGCCCGGCTTCATCGACCTGCACACCCATTACGACGGGCAGGCGATCTGGTCGCAGCGGCTGAACCCCTCGTCCGGTCACGGCGTCACCACCGTGGTCATGGGCAACTGCGGCGTCGGCTTTGCGCCGTGCCGTCCGTCCGACCGCGACTTGCTCGTGATGACCATGGAAGGCGTGGAAGACATTCCCGGCGTCGTCATGGCCGAAGGGCTGACATGGGACTGGGAAACCTTCCCCGAATTCATGGCTGCGCTGGACGCACGCAAGCGCGACATCGACGTGGCCGTCTTCGCTCCCCATTCGCCAATCCGTGTCTATGCAATGGGTGATCGCGGCGCCAATCGTGAGCCGGCGTCGGCAGAAGACCTCGAAAAAATGCGCGACCTCTCGCGCGAAGCCATCGCGGCAGGTGCCATCGGCGTTGCGACCAGCCGCACCCTGATCGACCGCCGGGCAGACGGCGAGCCGGTGCCGAGCTTCGATGCACCCACCGAGGAACTGGTAGCTCTCGCCCAAGGCGTCAGAGAAGGCGGCGGCGGCCTGGTCCAAGTCTTGCCCGAGTTCGGCATGAACGGAAATCCGCCCGAAGCGGACTTCGAAATCATGCGCTCAGTCGCACAGGCAAGCGGTTTGCCGGTAACATTCAGCATCGTGCCGGGGCGGTCCGACAAGGCCAAGAGCTTCTGGCAGGAGCTGATGGACCTCGTGGAAAATTACAACGCCAGTGGCGAAGGCCCCAAGCTGCACCCGCAATTTGCGCCGCGCCCGGTCGGCATGCTGGCGAGCTTCGATCTCACCAGCAATCCGTGGGCCGATTGCCCGACCTACAAGGCGCTGGCGCATCTCCCGATCGAGGAGCGCGTGAAGGAACTGAGCAAGCCGGAAGTGAAGGAAAAGATCCTCACCGAAACGCCCGACGAGGCCGTCATTCCGCTCACGGCGCTGACCCGCAACAACTACCATGTGATGTTCGAGGTTACCTCCAACCCGAAGTACGAGCCGGAACCGGGTCAGTCGATCAAGGACCGGGCCGAGGCCATGGGCGTCTCGCCCGAGAGCCTCGCCTATGACCTGCTGCTGCAGGACAATGGCCGCAACTACCTGCTCGTCGCCTTCGGCAACTATCCCGAGGATACGCTCGACCACCTGTTCCGCTTCTACGACAATCCCGATGCCGTGATGGGGCTTGGCGACGGCGGCGCGCACTATGGCCTGATCGTCGATTCGACCTATCCGACCTTCGTGCTCCAGCACTGGGCGCGCGACCGGCAGGGCCGCAGGCTGACGCTCGCACAAGCCGTGCAGGCAATGACGTCACAGCCAGCCGCAGTCATCGGCTTCGACGACCGCGGCGTGATCGCGCCGGGCAAGAAGGCGGACATCAACGTAATCGACCACAAGGCGATCCGCATGGACGCCCCGCGCGTCGTTTCGGACCTGCCCGGCGGCGGCCGCAGGCTGGACCAGCAGGCGCACGGCTATCGCTACACGCTGGTCAATGGCGAGGTCATTCTGAAGGACGACCAGCCGACCGGCATATTTCCCGGCAAGGTCGTGAAGGGCGCGGGCGCGAAGCAAGGCGAAGCGGCTCCGGCGGAGAGCATGGCCTGATGTCGGACCGCACGCTCCACCCTTTCTGCGCGACCGTCGTCGCCAACCGCAAGGAAGCGGGCATTCCCGAATATGCCTCGCTGCCTCCCGAGGGCGCGCGCGCACTCATGACCTCGGTCATGGCAGCCGCGCCGCCGCCAACCGACCTGCCCGAACTGACTGCTGTCAGCAATTTCACGATCCCCGGCCCGCATGGCGACATTCCCGTGCGACGCTACACGCCGCTTGGGGAGGCAAAGGCCACAATCGTCTATTTCCACGGTGGCGGCTGGGTTCTGGGCGATCTCGAAACCGGCGACGGCATCTGCCGCCGCTGGGCCGGGTGGGCCGGCGTCGAAGTGCTGAGCGTGGACTATCGCCTCGCGCCCGAATACCCCTTCCCCATCCCGCTCGACGAGTGCTTCGCCGGACTTGAATGGGCCGATCAGAACATGCCCCACCCGCTGTTCATCGCTGGTGACAGCGCGGGCGGCAACCTCTCCGCAGCTATCGCCATCCGCGCCCGCGACGAAGGTGGTCCGGACCTTGCCGGACAGATCGTGATCTACGGTGCGCTCGGCCTCGATTACGAGACGGCCTCCTACCGCGAAGTCGGCGACAAGGGCTGGATGCTGTCCGGCAACGACATGGAATATTTCTGGGGCCATTACCTTTCCGGCGACGGAGAAAACGGCTCTGCGCTGGCGGTTCCGCTGAACCTCAAGTCTGCTTCAGGTCTGGCTCCTGCCTTCATCTGCACCGGAGACTGCGACGTCCTGTGCGACGACAACCTGGCCTATGCCGACAAGCTGCGCGAAGCTGGCGTGCCAGTCGAACTGCGCGTCGATCCGGGCATGTTCCACGGCTACTATTCGATGACCAGTTTCGCCGAACCGGCCAAGGCAACCGTCGACGCAACAGTGCGCTGGATCGGCGAGAGGATCGCTGCCTGAGAATCATAGACGCCCGCACCTGCACGGGTTAGACCTTCGACCAAATCAACACCTGGAGAGACCATGAAAGCCGCAGTCCTTCGCGAAATCAAAGCGCCGCTCACCATCGAGGACGTCGATCTCGACGCCCCTGGCCCAGACGAGGTCCGCATCCGCGTCGTCAGCAGCGGCCTGTGCCATTCGGACTACCACTCGATCTCCGGCGACTTCCCGGTGCCCATGCCGGCCGTCCTCGGCCACGAGGCAGCGGGCGTGGTCGAAGCGGTCGGCTCGGACGTTACCGAATTCAAGAAAGGCGACGCGGTCGTCTCCTGCGTCTCGATGTATTGCGGGCATTGCCGCGAATGCCTCGACGGGCACAACAATGTCTGCGGCGACAAGCCTTCGGCGCGCCCGGCTGACAAGCCTGCGCGCATCACCAAGGGCTCGGAAGTCTTCAACCAGTACGCCGGGCTTGGCGCCTTTGCCGAGGAAATGCTGGTCCACCGCACCGGCCTGACCAAGATCCCCGAAGGCATGCCGCTGGAAAAGGCCGGCCTGCTGGGTTGCGCCGTGCTGACCGGCGTTGGCGCTGCACTCAATGGCGCGAAGATCAGGCCCGGCAGCACCGTGGTCGTGGTCGGCGCAGGCGGCGTCGGCCTTAACGTCATTCAGGGCGCAAAGCTGGCGGGTGCGGCGCGGATCATCGCCGTCGACATCAACGAGCGCAAGTTCGACCTCGCCCGCGTCTTCGGCGCGACCGACTGCGTCAAGGGCGGGCCGGACGCCATTGCCGAGGTTAAGGAAATGACCGGCGGCGGCGCTGACTATGCCTTCGAGGTGATCGGCCTGACGCAGACGCAGGAACAGGCGCTGATGATGCTTCGCCGCCTCGGAACGCTGATGATCGTCGGCATGGCGCCGATGACGTCGCAGTTCAAGGTTTCGGGCGTGATGATGATGGCCCAGCAGCTCGAGATCAGAGGCTCGCTGATGGGTTCCGCCCCGTTCCAGATCGCCATTCCGGAATATGCGCAGCTCTATCTCGACGGCAAGCTGAAGCTCGACGAGATGATCTCCCAGAACATCAAGCTGGAAGACATCAACGACGGCTACGCCAAGATGATGGCAGGCGACGTGGCGAGGAGCGTGATCGTCTTCGACAGCTGATCGAAATCACGCCAATTTCCACGGGAGAGGAAGCCATGGCGACACAAGCACAGACCGCAAGCACCCCGCCGGGCATCGACCCGGCGCTGGTGATCGACTTCGACCTATATGACGACGCGCGCTTCGTCAGCGCGGGCGGCATTTTCGAAGCGATGGGCGAACTGCGCGACCAGGCTCCGGACGTTTTCTGGAGCACCTCGCTCGGCGGCTACTGGGTGATCCAGGGCTACGACGCCATCGTCGAGGCGGCCAAGCGCGGCGACCTGTTCACCAGCAGCAGGATGGGCATTCCGCCGACCGAGGACGATGGACGCCAGAGGCGACGACTTGCTCCCCTGAACTACGATCCGCCCGACCACGCGGCGCTGCGTTCGCCGCTCAACGCCATGTTCACGCCAGCCGCGATGAACAAGTGGTCGGGCCATATCCGCCAGCTTGCAGTCGAACTGATCGAGAAAGTCCGGCCCAATGGCAAGGCGGACATGTTCGATGAAGTGACCGAGCAGCTTCCGGTCCTGATTTTCATCGACCTGATGGGCCTGAAGCGCGAAGACTATCGCTTCTATCGCGCGCTCGCCAAGGCGGCTGTCGCCTCGCAGGATCGCGACGAGCGTTACGATGCCATGTTGCAGGCTTACCACCTGCTGAAAGGCGAGATCGCCGATCGCCGCGCCAATCCGCGCGAAGACCTCATCAGCCGACTGCTCGATCTCGAGGTCGAGGGCGAGCCGATCACCGACGAGCTGGCGCTGGCCTATCTCGAACTGCTGTTCATTGCCGGGCTGGACACGGTCGCCAACGCCATGACCTTCGCGGTGCGCTATCTCGCCCTCGATCAGGATCTGCAACAGCGTCTGCGCGACGAGCCGGAGAAGATCCCGCACGCGATGGAAGAACTGCTGCGCCGTCATGCGGTCGCCCCGGTAATGCGCTCGGTTACGCACGATTTCGAATGGCGCGGCTTCAATTTCCGCGCAGGCGATCCGGTGCTGCTCAACTACTCCGCCGCCAACCTCGACGAGCGCATGTTCGAACATGGCCGGGAAGTCGATGTCGATCGCGAACGCATCAACCACGTCGCGTTCGGTGCCGGGCACCACCGCTGCCTGGGACGCAATCTCGCACGGATCGAGATCGTGATCTTCTTCGAGGAACTGCTCTCGCGCCTGCCGACCTTCCGGCTCGCGCCGGGCGAGGAGGTGCCGATGCGCGGCGGAAGCGTGATGTCGATAGGCAGGCTGCCACTGGTGTGGGACGCGAGCTGAGGCAGGAGGAGCGACGGTCATGGCGACACTGGCGGAACACCCCGTACCAAGGGACATCGATCCGGCGCTGGTGATCGACTACGATTTCTACGACGATGAAATCTACAGGACCGCGGGCGGAATACCCGAAGCCATGGTCGAGCTGCGCAAGGCCGCGCCGGACGTGTTCTGGAGCACGGCACTGGGTGGCTACTGGGTCGTTCAGGGCTACGAATCGATTGTAGACGCGGCAAAGCGCACCGACCTGTTCAGCAGCGTGAAGATGGGCATTCCCGAACGCCCCGAAGACGCGCAGATGCATCAGTCCGCGCCGCTGAACTACGACCCGCCCGACCACGCCGCCCTGCGCACGCCGCTCAACACGGTATTTACGCCAACGCAGATGTACCGCCGGGTCGACCAGATCCGGGATCTGGCGATCGACCTGATCGAGAGTGTCGCGCCGCTTGGCAAGGCCGACATGTTCGAGGCCGTGACCGAACGGATGCCGGTGCTGATCTTCATCGACCTCATGGGTCTGGATCGCGCCGATTTCAAAACCTACCGCACCATTGCGACGGCTGGCATCAGCTCGACCGACATGCAGGAGCGGATCGATGCCGGGCGCGAGGCGCGCCGGCTGGTTACGCAGTGCATCCGCGAACGCCGGGCCGAACCACGCGACGATCTCATCACCTATATCACCCGGATGGAAGTCAACGGCCAGCCAGTCGATGACGAACTCGCCCTGTCCTACTGCATCCTGCTGTTTTTCGCGGGGCTCGACACAGTCGCCAATGCCATGGCGTTCTGCCTGCGCTACCTCGCCATGGACCAGGACCTGCAAGCGCGCCTGCGCCGCGAGCCCGAGAAGATTCCGCATGCCATGGAAGAGCTGCTGCGCCGTCATGCCGTCGCTCCGGTACAGCGCACCGTCATGAAGGACGAGTGCTGGCGCGGCTTCAACCTGCGCAAGGGCGACATGGCGCTGCTCAACTATCCGGCCGCCAATATCGACGAGCGGGTTTTCGACCATGCCGACCAGGTCGACATAGATCGCGAGCGGATAAACCACATCGCATTCGGTGCAGGCGTTCACCGGTGCGCGGGCAGGCATCTGGCGCGTATCGAAATCGTCGTGCTGCTAGAGGAACTGCTGAAGCGCATCGGTACGTTCCGGCTCGATCCGGAAGGCGAGGTCACCATGCGGGGAGGCGCAGTTCTTTCGATCGGAACCTTGCCGCTGGTGTGGGACACGAACTGAATAAAGGGTACGATGGCAATGGCGACACTCGCAGAACATCCGGTCCCGAAGGGCATCGACCCGTCGCTGGTTATCGACTTCGACTACTATTCGGACCGTCGCTACGGTCAGCCCGGCGGCATCCCGCAGGCGATGGCGGACTTGCGCGATGAAGCGCCGGACGCATTCTGGTCCACGGCCCTCGGTGGCTACTGGGTCGTTCAGGGGCACGAGGCCATCGTCGATGCCGCTGCGCGCACAGACCTGTTCAGCAGCGGCTACATGCGCATACCTGCGCGGCCCGACCTGCCCGAACCACCCAAGAACATCCCGCTCCAGCTCGACCCGCCCAACCACGCCGCGTTCCGGGCACCGCTCAACAAGGTGTTCACGCCGACGCAGATGTATCGCCGGGTCGACCAGATCCGGGCGCTGGCCGTCGAACTGATCGACGCGATTGCTCCGCTGGGCGAGGCGGACTTCTTCGATACGGTCGCCGAGAAGCTGCCGGTGCTGATCTTCATCGACATCATGGGGCTCGATCGCGCGCATTTCCGGCAATACCGCGACATGGCCAAGGCAGCCGCGAGCGAACCCGATCAGGAGATCAGGCTCAAGGCCGTCCACGACGGCTCCGAACTTCTGGCGGGCGTGATCGCGGATCGTCGGGCCAATCCGCGCGACGATCTCATCTCCTATCTGCTCGATCTGGAGATCGAGGGCGCGCCGGTCAGCGACGACATGGTGCTCGGCTATTGCAAGCTGCTGTTCTTCGCCGGCCTCGATACCGTCGCCAATGCCATGTCCTTCATCATGTACTACCTCGCCAGGGATCAGGCGCTGCAGGAGCGGTTGCGGCGCGAGCCAGACAAGATCCCGCACGCGATGGAGGAGCTGATCCGCCGCCACGCCGTCGCCCCCGTCGTCAGGATCATCGCCAAGGACGAGGTCTGGCGCGGCCTGCCGCTGAGCAAGGGTGACATGGCGCTGCTCAACTATCCTGCCGCCAACATCGACCCGCGGGTTTTCGATCACCCGGACGAGGTCGATATCGACCGTGAGCGCATCAACCACATCGCTTTCGGCTCCGGCCCGCACCGCTGCCTCGGCCGCCATCTGGCGCGGATCGAGATGGTCGTGCTGCTGGAAGAAGCCCTGAGCCGCCTGCCGACTTTCCGTCTGGCGGAAGGCAAGCCGGTGCCCATGCGTGGCGGCGGCGTGCTGACAGTCGAATCTCTTCCGCTGGTCTGGGATCGCTGATCGATTCTACGATACTCGATGCATCATAGTGGCTATGACGTACAAATTATCGAATCGAAATCGAAAAACAGGACACTGGAAATGACTAACCTGGTCGTGCGCAAGATGCCGTTCGAATTCGAAGGCTGCGACTTCATCTGGAATCCGGCAAATCCCGGGTTTTCCGTGATGATGAATGCAGTTACGTTTCAGGCAATCGCGTTCGAGAAATACATCTGCAAGGCGATGAACGCTGCCGAGAAGATTTCCCGCAAGCCCGAGATTACCGAGGAAATTCGCGCCTTCAACGCACAGGAGATGGTGCATAGCCAGGCCCACCGCAAACATGCGAAGGCGCTTGTCGACCAGTATCCCGGTCTGCAGGAGGCGCTCGATTTCTGCGATGCCGAGTACGAAAAGCTCTACGCCGAACGCGACCTGAAATATCACCTGTCCTACTGCGCCAACATCGAGGCGACCTTCACGCCGCTGTTCGGCAACATCATCGAGCAGCGCGAGCTTCTGTTCACGGGCGGCGATCCGCGCATATCCTCGCTGTTCCTCTGGCACTTCGTCGAAGAGATGGAACATCGGGCCTCTGCCCACGTCATCTACAACGACATCGTGCGCAATCCGTTCACGCGCTTCTTCAAATTGCGCAGCGTATTCGGTCACACCAAGGTGCTGGCCGAGAAAATCTACGAGGTGTTTCACGAGAACGTGCCTGAGTCGCGCTCCTACGGACTGGGCGAAGGCATGAACGCGATTCCCAAGCCCGTACTCAAGAAAATGCGAAACGGAATCCTCACCTCGCAAATGCCGTGGCACCGTCCCGGCAGCGCCAAGGTGCCAGCCTATTTCGAGGAATGGGTAGGGCGCTATAACGCGGGCGAAGACATGCGCTTTGCCTATTCGGCCTGACAGGCAAAACCAGAGAACATCACCTTCCGGAGAGATACATGGCATTTGAAGCACGCCCGTTCACTGTCGAAATTCCCCAGTCCGAACTCGACGATCTCGCCAAGCGGCTCGATCTGGTGCGCTGGCCCGAAAAGGAGACGGTGACCGACTGGACGCAGGGCGTTCCGCTGGCCGAGGCACGGCGTGTCGTCGATTATTGGCGCAACAGCTACGACTGGCGACGGTGCGAGGCGCAGATCAATTCGCACGACAACTTCCTTGCCGAGATCGACGGTCTGGACATCCATTTCATCCATGTCCGCTCGAAGCACGAGGATGCCCTGCCGCTGATCCTTACGCATGGCTGGCCCGGATCGGTGATCGAGTTCCTCAATGTCATCGCCCCGCTAACCGATCCCACCGCGCACGGCGGCACGGCAGATCAGGCGTTCCATGTCGTGATCCCCTCGCTGCCGGGCTATGGCTTTTCCGGCAAGCCGACGGGGACCGGCTGGGGCGTGCAGCACACGTCCGAAGCCTGGCACAAACTGATGCTCGGCCTCGGTTACGACCGCTATGTCGCGCAGGGCGGCGACTGGGGTTCGGCAGTTACCACGGCAATGGCGATCAACAGGCCGGAAGGTCTGGCCGGGATCCATCTCAACATGATCGTCGGGGCGCCGCGCACCGATACGCAGATGGCCGATCTCACCGACGATGAGAAAGCCAAGCTGCAAAAGATGCAACACTGGAGCGCGAAGGAACGCGGCTATTCGGAGGAACAGTCCACCAAGCCGCAGACGCTTGGCTATTCGCTGGTCGATTCGCCGGTCGGGCAGGCCATGTGGATCTACGAAAAATTCCACGGCTGGACCGACCGCACGACGGACAGCCCTGCCGACTCGTTCTCGCTCGACGAGATCCTCGACAACATCATGGTCTACTGGCTGACCGCCACCGGCGCGTCATCGGCGCGCATGTACTGGGAGAGCCTGAACAAGTGGCCGAGCGACATGAACGATCTGCCAACGGCATACAGCGCTTTTCCCGGCGAAATCTTCGTTCCGGCGCGGCGCTGGGTCGAAAATCGCCATTCGAATATCGTCTATTGGGGTGAGCTCGACAAAGGCGGACACTTTGCCGCTTTCGAACAGCCGGAAGCCTTCGTGGCCGAACTGCGCAAGGCCTTTGCAACCATGCGTTGACGAGGCCTGAGCGCGCGCCGGATCGCGTTCGCGGATTATTGATACGGCATGGATCATTTGCTATGGTCGCAAGCGACCTATTCGGGAGAGACGTGATATGTTCGATACGATCATCAGGGGCGGCAAGATCGCCGATGGCAGCGGCGACGACAGCTTCAACGCCGATATCGCCATCAAGGACGGCGTCATTGCCGAAATCGGCAAGGTTTCCGGCACTGCCACCAACGAGATCGACGCCGATGGCGCCCTGGTCACTCCCGGCTTCATCGACCTTCACACCCACTACGACGGCCAGTTCGTCTGGGACGACACCATCGACCCCAGCTTCTCGCATGGCGTGACCACGGCGATCGGCGGCAACTGCGGCGTCGGCTTCGCCCCGGTCGAAAAGGAATTCCGGCGTCCGCTGGTCGAAATGATGGAAGGCGTCGAGGAAATCCCCGGCATCGTCATCGACGAAGGACTGGACTGGAACTGGCGCAGCTTCGGCGACTATCTCGATCGCCTTGAGCAGAACAGGTTCTCGATGGACGTCGCCAGCCACATCACCCACGCGCCGCTGCGCGTGTTCGCGATGGGCGAACGCGCCATCAACCACGAGAAGGCGACTCCCGAAGACATCGAAGTCATGGCCCGCCTCGTGCGCGAAGCCATGGATGCGGGCGCGGTCGGCTTTTCGAGCGGTCGGCTGCTTGAGCACCTGTCCAGCATTGGCGATCACGTGCCCGGCACCTTTGCCAATGACGACGAACTGCTCGCCATCGCCAGCGCCATGGGCTCATCGGGCCACGGCGTGTTCCAGATGATCCCCAAGGGCGCGATCGGCAACATCATCGATCAGGACGACATGACCAACAACCGGGTCGCCGAGATGGAGCGTCTGGTTCGCCTGACTCGCGCAGCGGGCCGTCCTTCGACCTACACGGTCATCGAGTTCTCCGACGAGCCGGAAAACCGCAAGTTCCTCGTCAGCGAAACCGACCGTATCCTCAAGGAAAACCCATCGCTCGAGATGCACCCGCAATGCGCCTCGCGCGGTGTCGGCTCGATCATGATGCTCGATTCGCATCACCCCTTCAAGTTCAAGCCCGCCTACCTCGAGATCGAAGGCCTGCCAGCGGCGCAGCGTGCCACGGCGATGCGCGACCCGGCGCGGCGCGCGGCCATTCTCTCTCAGGAAGATGCTCCGCCCGCGGGCAGCGACCCGATGATCGTGCGGATGGTTTCGCGCATGCCGATGACTTCGCCCAGGTTCATCCTGATCCGCGATCGCGTGGACTACGAACCGCTGCCCGATCAGACGATCGGCGCGCTTGCCGCCGCTGCGGGCGTGACTCCGCTCGAATACCTCTACGATCACATCACTGCTGGCGACGGCACCAATTCCGCGATCTCGTTCTTCCTCAACTACAACGAGGGCAACCTCGACGAAACCTACGAGATGATGTCCAACCCCAATGTCATCAGCGGCCTCGGGGACGGCGGTGCGCACGTCCGTCTGATCTGCGACGCCTCGCAGACGACCTTCCAGCTCGCCTTCTGGACTCGCGATCGCACGCGCGGCCCGAAGCTGCCGCTCGAATATGTCGTCCGCAAGATGACGCACGACAGCGCGCGGCTCTACGGCATGAACGACCGTGGCCTGCTCAAGGTCGGCAAGCGGGCGGACATCAATATCCTGGACTACGAAAACCTGAACGTCGGCGTGCCGAAGATGTATTTCGACCTGCCGAGCGGCGCGCCGCGCATGCATCAGCCTTCGACCGGCTATCTCGCCACCATGGTCAACGGTGAGGTTACGCGCCGCAACGATGCTGACACCGGTGCTCGTCCGGGCCGCCTCTATCGCAGCCGCCCGAACTGATCATACCCTGAAACACAGCGCGGCCAGTCTGCCTTACGGCGGGCTGGCCGCAGTCATTTTGGCGAGAGACGCATGGCAACGATGAAAGAATGGGTGCTTCGCCACCGTCCCGACGGCGATGTCGGACCTGACGACCTCGAATACGTCGAGAACGCTATCCCCCAATTGGCGGACGGCGATGTGCTGTTGCGCACGATTTACCTCTCGCTCGACCCCACCAACCGCATCTGGATGAGCGATCGCGACCAGTACATGCCGCCCGTCAGGATCGGCGACCGAATGCGTGGCGGCAACATATGCGTTGTCGAACAGTCGCGTTCTGACAATCTCGCTCCCGGCGATATTGTCAGCTATTTCGGCGGCTGGGGCACGCACAGCGTTACGCCTGCTGCGATGTGCAAGAAGCTGACGGCGATCCCCGGCGTGCCGCTCACGGCATTCCAGTCAGTGTTCGGCGGAACCGGCATTACCGCATGGTTCGGCCTCAAGGATGTGGGTCAGCCCAAGCCGGGCGAAACCGTCGTGGTCACATCGGCGGCAGGCGCTGTCGGCTCGATCGTCTGCCAGCTTGCGAAGCTTGAAGGCTGCCGCGTGATCGGCATTGCCGGCGGCGCGGAAAAGTGCCGCTGGCTGGTCGAGGAACTCGGCATCGACGGCGCCATCGACTATCGCAGCGAGGACGTCGGTGCGGCGCTTGACCGACTGTGTCCCGATGGCATCGATGTCGACTTCGAGAATGTCGGCGGCGAGATCATGGACGCCATTATTGCGCGCATGAACAACCACGGTCGTCTGGCCCTGTGCGGCATGATCGCGACCTACAACGACGATGGCCCCGTCCCCGGCCCGCGCGATTTCGCGCCGGTCCTGATGCACCGCCTGCGTATCGAAGGCTTCATCATCACCGATTACATGCACCGCGCCCAGGAAGCAGTCGAAGGGCTGGCCAGGCTGGTGGTCGAAGGCAAGCTGAAGTGGCAGGACCACGTCGACCAGGGCCTGGAGAACGCGCTGCAATCGCTCGACAAGCTGTTCACCGGCGGCAACCGGGGCAAGCTGCTCGTGCAGGTTTCGCCGGAGCCTTGAGGACAAAAGCGCGATGATAAAACTGACGATGCTGATCCGCCGCAAGGACGGAATGACGCGTGAAGAGTTTCGCGAATACTACGAGACCAACCACATCCCGCTGGCCGAAGCGCACACGCCCTATCTCGTCGGCTACAAGCGCAACTTCATCGTCGATCAGTTCGCTGGCGAGGACCAGTTCGACTGCATCACCGAATTCTGGTTCGATGTGGAGGGCGATTACGCCGAGGTCCGCGCGACCCTGTTTCCCGCCGATGTCCAAAAGATGATGGCCGAGGATGAAGCGAACTTCATCGACCGCTCCAGGAGCCAGCTCTTCCTGATCGACGAACAGGCCAGCCCGCCGGAGAACCTTCAGGGCTACTCCGGCGGCTGATCTTACTTCCCAGCACCCAAAGATACTGACGTATCAGGCGCTGGCTATGCTCAGGCGGCGCGCTCGAAGATCGCGGCGATGCCCTGCCCGCCGCCGATGCACATCGTCTCAAGTGCATAGCGGCCCTGCATGCGCTCCAGCTCGTAGAGCATGGTCGCGAGGATGCGTCCGCCGGTTGCGCCGATGGGGTGGCCGAGCGAAATGCCCGAGCCGTTGGGGTTGAGAATTTCGTGGCGCGAATCGTCCTCGCTCCAGCCCCAGCCCTTGAGCACGCCGAGAACCTGCGGCGCGAAGGCTTCATTGAGCTCGACCAGATCGATGTCGTTCCAGCCCATGCCGGTGCGGGCGAACAGGCGTTCGACCGCAGGGACCGGGCCGATGCCCATGCGCGATGGCTCGCAGCCAGCCGCCGCCCACGAATGGAACCATGCCATCGGCGTGAGGCCGAGTTCCTCCAGCTTGTCTTCTGCGACGACAAGGCAGGCCGAAGCCGCATCGCTCTGCTGGCTGGCATTGCCGGCGGTTACGACGCCACCCTCTTCCATGGCCTTCAGCTTGCCGAGCGATTCGGGCGTCGAATCGCCGCGCACGCCTTCGTCTTCGGCAAACACGATCGGATCGCCCTTGCGCTGCGGAATCGTGATGGGGACCATTTCCTTGTCGAACTTGCCGTCCGCCCAGGCCTTGGCGGCGCGCTGCTGGCTGCGCGCGGCGAACACGTCGCATTCCTCGCGCGTGATGCCGTAGTCGCGCGCGACATTGTCAGCCGTTTCGATCATGCCGGTGATGACGCCGAACCGCTCGACCGGCTGAGACATGACGCGGCCACGCGCGAGCCGGTCGAACAGCTCGATACCGCCCGCCTTCACGCCGGTGCGGCCCTTGATCGTGTAGTGCTCGACCTGACTCATCGATTCGCAGCCGCCCGCGATGACGACATCGGCTGCGCCGGTCTGGATCATCATGGCCGCATCGACCACGGCCTGAACGCCGGAGCCGCAGCGACGGTCAAGCTGATAGCCCGGCACGCTGACCGGAAGGCCGGCCGCGAGTGCCGACCAGCGGCCAATCGCCGGAGCCTCGCCGTTGCCGTAGCCTTGCGAGAACACCACGTCGTCGATCCGCTCCGGGTCAACGCCACTGCGCTCCATCAGCGCGCGGATGATGATCGCGCCCAACTCGCCTGCGGGAATGCCCGACAGCTTGCCGAGGAACTTGCCCACGCCGGTACGGACGGGGCTGACGATGGCGGCTCTACGCATGATGTGTCCTTGAAAATCGTGTTTATGACGGTGGGGCGCGCGTCTTATGCGCTCTCGAAAAGTTTGCGAAGCTCCGGCTGCGAGACCTTGAGCGAAGGCGTGCGCGGGAAATCCTCCATGCAGCGCATCTGGACCGGCACCTGATAGGGCATCAGCCGTTCCTTGAGGAATGCCTTCAGGTCCTCCTCGCTGGGCGCGCTGGCTCCGGCCTTGAGCAGGTATCCGGCGACCGGCACCTCGCCAAGGCGCTTGTCGGGCAGGCCGACGACCGAGGCTTCGCGAATCGCGGGATGGGCTTCCATGGCTGTCGCCACGTCGGTCGGCTGGATCTTGAAACCGCCACGGATGATCGCGCCGTCGTAGCGGCCGCGGATATAGAGGAAGTTGTCCTCGTCCAGTTCGGCAAGGTCGGTGGTGCGGGTCCAGTCCTTCGAGCCGGAATTGCCGCCGCGCAGTTCGAGCAGGCCCTGCTCGCCCGGTGCCAGCACTTCGCCGCTTTCGGGATCGACGATGCGGGCGTCGACGCCCTTGTTCACCCGGCCCACCGCGCCGCGCTTGGTTTTCCAGTGGTCCTTGAAGTCCTGCAGGGTCCAGCCAGCGACGCCGCCTGCGAACTCAGTCGCGCCGTAGGCCTGGAGGACGGGCACGCCGTAGCGATCGTAGAACGCATCGGCGAGATCGGGATCGAGCGGTGCGGTGCCGGTGCGATAGGCCAAAAGGCTGGAGTAAGTATCGTCGGGCAGGTCCGCGTCGAGCAGCATGCGCAGCGCGGCGGGCGGCGCACCCGCGACCTTGGGCCGGTGGCGCACCAGCGCCCCGGCAAATCCGTCGACGGTGAACTTCTCGATCACGCAGATCTTCCGGCCGCCGAGGAAATTGTTCATCACATGGGTGATGCCCGAGATATGGGCGAGCGGGTTGGTGATGATCTGCACGCCGCTGCGCAACTTGGGCTTCTGTGCCGGATCGCGGCCCTTCTCGAAAGCGGCAGCGCCTTGCAGCGCCTTGGCGAACCGGTCGCGCGGCAGCGGGATGCGCTTGGGCGTGCCGGTGGTGCCGCTCGACAGCATCTCGATGGCAACGCCGGGCGCGTCGGGATTTTCCCATTTGGCCTTGTCGCCGGGCAGGCCATCGATCAGGCGCGGCTTCTCGGTCAGTTCAGCGGGGAGCACGACGCCGAGCGCGCCGATTTTCGCAGCCGCTTCCTTGAGGCCCGCACGCTGCCACTCTTCATCGAGAGCGACGACAACCGGCACCTTCGACTTGAGCAGATCTTCCACCAGCTTGTCGTCAGGCGCGGAAGCATTGATGCTGGCAACGCAGCGGCCCGAGCGGAACATGGCGATCAACGCAGGCACCATCGGCGCGGAATTGCGCAGCATCATGCCGACGCGCATGTCGGGGCCGATGCCGTTGGCTTCGAGGATCGCGACGAGGGCTTCGCTCGCATCCATGATCTCGCGCCAGGTGTACCAAGTCTCGCCGACTTCGAGTTCGGGCGCATCGGGATCGATGCTGGCGTAAAGGTCGATCTGTTCGCTGAGCCACGAACGTTCGGTCGTTTCGGACATCCTTGCTGTCGCTTTCCTGCTTGTTATCGGGCGCCAGTCCCTGACGCGGCCATAGTTGCGGACTTTGCGCTAGTCCATCGTCTCGCCGTCAAAAGTACGGCCCTTGAAATCCTGTTCGAACCATTCGTCGACGAGCTCGGAGCAACGGCGACTGGTGAGCTGCGCCAGTTCGGCGTCGCCATCGATCACCGCGCGAGCGAGGCGCGCGCGCATCCGGCGATAGGCCTGCACGCGCTCTGGCCGGTCGATCAGCACGTCTTCGCTGCGCGAGGCGAGCGCGGCGAAATCGTAGAGGATCGCCATCAGCAGGTTCAGCACCGAATTGTCCGCCAGAGCGCTGATAAGCTGGAGAAACTCGCGCTCGCTCTTGAGGAAGGCGCGATAACCGTGCGCCATTTCCAGGGGTGCGGCCTCGTCCTGCGCGGCAAATTCTTCGAGCCGGGCGAGCAGAACCGGATCGCGGTTGCGACTCGCAAGGACCGCGAGTTCGGCTTTCAACGGGCCGATGCCGTGGGTGATCTCGGTAAAGTCCGCATCATGCGCGCGCAGGTACAGCGCGGCCATGCGCGTGACATTCATCGTGCTGGGGCGAGCCGAAAAGTAGCCGCCACCGACGCCGCGCCTGACCGTGACGAAATTTTCCTGCGCGACTCGGCTCGCAGCCTGACGAAGTGTTGCCCGGCTGACGTCGAGCTTGGCGATCATGTCGTCTTCGGAACCGAGAAACGTGCCTTCCGAGCTGTCCAGTGAGAGCACCCGCAATGCCTCGGCGGCGCGGTCGACAACCGAGCGATTCTGTCCGGACACTGCAGGCTCGCTCATAGACCATCCTTTTTCTGCCGCAGGGCGCGTCCGGATACAGCAGGGATCGACTGGATTCGCATGGGCAAGCCTTATTGAGTGTCCTTTATTATTGCAAACCCCGAATGATCCTGCAATGACGCAGCGCAACATGGAGGCAGGCATGGGCCTTGGCGGGAAGACTGTATTCATCAGCGGCGGCAGCCGCGGCATTGGCCATGCCGTGGCCCTGCGCGCAGCTCGCGACGGCGCAAATATCGTCGTCGCCGCCAAGACAGCAGAGCCACATCCGCACTTGCCAGGCACGATCTACACCGCCGCTGAGGAGATCGAGTCGGCAGGCGGCAAGGCGCTTCCGATCGTGCTCGATATCCGCGATGTCGATGCTGTCGAAGCCGCAATGGCCAAGGCAGCCGACCACTTCGGCGGCATCGACGTGCTGATCAATAATGCTTCTGCCATCAGCAAGACGCCGACAACGGAAACCGAGCCCAAGCGCTACGACCTGATGCACGACATCAACGCGCGCGGGACGTTCTTCGTGTCGAAGGCAGCGATCCCCTACCTGCGCAAGTCGGACAATCCGCACGTCCTGACCATGTCGCCGCCGATCAATCTCGACCCGGCCTGGTTCGCGCCGCACGTCGCCTACACCATGAGCAAATATGCGATGTCGATGACGGTGCTGGGCATGGCGGAGGAATTCCGCGGCGAAGGCATTGCCTTCAATTCCCTGTGGCCGCGCTACGGCATCGCCACTGCCGCCATCGAGTTCGCTGCCGCAGACGCCGACCAGCTCAAGCACTGCCGCACGCCGGAAATCATGGCCGATGCTGCCTACGAGATCCTGACGCGGCCCTCACGCGAGTGTACCGGCAATTTCTTCATCGACGACACGCTGCTGGCCGAAACCGGCGTGACCGACTTCACGAAGTACCGTGTCGATCCCACGCAATCGCTGCGCATCGGCATGTTCTTCAAGGACGACGACCTGCCGCCGCCGGGCAAGCACTGATCATTCAGACGACCCCGGCCGTTTTCAGCGCGCCGATTTCCGCTTCGCTGTAGCCCAGTTCGCCCAGGATCTCGGCGTTGTGCGCGCCGACCGCCGCCGGCGGGGTGCGGATTTCGGCAGGATGGCCGCCGAGTTCCACTGGCGCGCGGGTAAGCGGCGCTTCCTTGCCGATGCTCGGCACGAAGGTCGGCTGGACGATGCCCAGCCCCTCGACCTGTTCGTGGCTGCGAATCTCCTTTGGCGAGAGCACCGGGCCTGCGGGAAGGTGCGCGGCGGCCAGTTCGCTCAGTGCCTGCTGCGAAGTGCGGGTCGAACACCAGTACTGCATGGTCTTCGACAGGAACTCGCCCTCCTCTGCCCGCGCCTCGTCGCTGCCGAATCGCGGATCGTCAGCCCATTCCGGCTTGCCCATCAGTTCGGCCCAGCGTGCGAAGATCGGATTGCCGACGATCTGCGTTACGATCCAACCGTCCTTGGTACGAAACGAATCGGTCGGCCCGTTGAGGAAGCTGCGGTTACCGATCGCCTTGCGCCCGATCCCGGTCATCGCTTCCTCGATCATCGCGGTGGACGCAAAAGCCAGCCCGGTGCCGAGCAGGTTGGCGTCCACTTCCTGCCCCTTGCCGGTGCGCGTGCGCTCGAACAGCGCCATCATCACGCCGTAGGCGGCGAACAATCCGGTCGAGTGATCGACCCAGGTAATCGGTGTGCGGAACGGCACCTCTCCGGTGCCGGTCAGGTACTGCGATCCGCTCATCGCCTGACCGACAGAATCGAATCCGGGGCGGCTCGCCCACGGGCCTCGCGTACCGAACGAGGAGATGTTGGCGAGCACGATGTCCGGCTTGATTCTGCACAACGATGCATAATCTATTCCCATTCGCTTCAAGGCGTTGGCAGGCACGTTGGCGACCACCACGTCGGCGCTGGCGACCAGACGCGAGAGCACCCCGCTCGCCCCTTCGGCGCGCGGATTGAAGGTCATGCAGCGCTTGTTGCGGGCAAGCTGGAGGAACCCTGCACCGTCCCCGGATTCCGCGACAGGGCCGATAAACCGGTCCTCGCCACCGCCCGGCTTCTCGATGCGGATCACGTCCGCGCCGAAATCGGCGAGCAGGGTCGCGCAATAAGGGCCGGACACATAGCGTCCGAAATCGAGCACGCGGATACCGTCAAGCGCGGCCATTCACATCACCTGTCCATAGGGTCACTGCAAGGACGGCGGGCCTTGCATATCGTTGCGATTCTCGCAATAGCGGCCCCAATTCCCGCCCCCTAACCCGCAGATCGTATTGCGGGGCCAAACCGGAGAGCCTCTTTGGATCAGGAAACCTTCGCCCTCTTGCGCGAGACAGTGCGTCGCTTCGTTGACGAGCGTCTCATTCCCAACGAGGACCGCGTCGAGGAAGAAGACGCCGTCCCCGCCGAAATCATCGAGGAGATGAAGGAACTGGGCCTGTTCGGCCTCACCGTTCCCGAGGAATACGGCGGGCTTGGCCTGACATCGTCCGAGGAAATCCAGGTCATCTACGAACTGGGCCGCACCAGCTTTGCCTATCGCTCCGTCATCGGCACGACCGTCGGCATCGGCAGCCAGGGCATCGTCATGGACGGCACCGAGGAGCAGAAGCAGGAATGGCTGCCCAAGCTGGCCGAAGGCATGTTCGCCAGCTTCGCGCTGACCGAGCCTGACGCAGGCTCCGACGCCGGTTCGATCAAGACCCTCGCCATCCGCGAAGGCGACAACTACCGCGTCAACGGCACCAAGCGTTACATCACCAACGCGCCGCGCGCGGGCATGTTCACGCTGATGGCGCGCACCCAGCCCGACGTGAAGGGCGGCGCGGGCGTCACTGCCTTCATCCTGCCCGCCGACACGCCAGGCATCAGCTTCGGCAAGCTCGACAAGAAGATGGGCCAGAAGGGCACGATGACCTGCGACGTCATTTTCGACGACGTCATCATCCCAGCCTCCAACATCATCGGCGGCGTCCCCGAGCGCGGCTTCAAGACCGCGATGAAGGTGCTCGACCGTGGCCGTATCCACCTCTCCGCCCTGTCGAGCGGCATGTGCGACCGTCTGGTCAAGGAAAGCGTGCAGTACGCGGTCGACCGCAAGCAGTTCGGCCAGCCGATCGGCGCCTTCCAGCTCGTGCAGGGCATGATCGCTGACAGCCGCACCGATGCCTATGCCGCATGGCTGATGACGCAGGACGTCGCCCGCCGCTTCGACGAAGGCGACAAGGTTTCCGCCGATGTCGCCTCGACCAAGTATTTCGCCAGCGAGGCGCTGGGCCGCGTGGCGGACCGCGCCGTGCAGATCCACGGCGGCGCCGGCTACATGGCCGAATACAAGGTGGAACGCTTCTACCGCGACGTGCGCCTGATGCGCATCTACGAAGGCACCAGCCAGATTCAGCAGACCATCATCGCCAAGGCACTGCTGCGCGAAGCCGGCCTCAAGGTCTGACAGGGACAGGATTGATTCAATGAGTGACGTGAAAACGCTTGGCGTCGTCGGCGCCGGACCGATGGGTCAGGGCATCGCCCAGATCGGCCTCCAGTCGGGCCTCAATGTCGTGCTGTACGACCTCAACCGCGAGGCGCTGGAGAAGTCGGCAGCGACCATGTTCGGCTTCATCCAGAAGCTGGAAGACAAGGGCAAGCTGGAGCCGGGCGCGACCGAAAGCGCGAAGGCGCGGCTCAAACTCGCCGACGGCGTGGCCGATTTCGCGCCGTGCGAAGCCGTGATCGAAGCGATCATCGAGCGGCTTGAACCCAAGCAGAGCCTGTTCGCAGAACTGGAAGGTGTCGTCGCTCCCGATGCGATCATCGCCAGCAACACCTCGTCGCTGTCGGTCGCGGAGATCGCGGCGGGCTGCAAGACCAAGGACCGCATCTGCGGCCTGCACTTCTTCAACCCCGTCCCGCTGATGCGTCTGGTCGAAGTCGTCGTCGCGCCCGGCACCAGCCAGGAAGTGGCCGACCGCGCCGTCGCGCTGTCGCACAAGATCGGCAAGGATCCCGTCGTCGTGAAGGACGGCCCCGGCTTCCTCGTGAATCTTCAAGGCCGCGCGCTGCCGCAGGAAGGCCTGCAGATCGTGCAGGACGGCGTGAGCGATCCCGGCACGGTCGACCGGATCATGCGCGACGCCATGAATTTCCGCATGGGTCCGTTCGAGCTGATGGACCTGACCGGTATCGACGTGAACTTCCCGGCCTCGACCTACATCTACGAAGGCTACCAGCACGATCCGCGTCTCAAGACGACGACGCTGCACGCGCTGATGCGCTACTCCGGCAACCTCGGCCGCAAGACCGGGTCGGGCTTCTTCGACTATTCGGGCGATGCGGGCTTCCCGACCTCGCCCGAGGCATCGGCCAATCCGCCTTCGTTCAGCCCCCGTATCGGCGAGGCCTCCGCCGATCTCGACGCGCTCGGCAAGGACGTGGGCTGGACCGAAGGCAGTGACGTTACCCTGATCGCGCCCATCGGCGAGGATTGCTCGACCGCTTGCGCAAGGCTCGGCCTCGATCCGAAGACCACCGTCGCGGTGGACTGCACCGCGCGCACCAACATGCACCTCACCGTCATGGCTGCACCCGGTGGCGGCGAACTGGCCGCACAGGTGGCGGACTGGCTGCGCTCGAAGGGCTTCAAGGTCGAGGCGATCAAGGATTCACCCGGCTTCGTGTTGCAGCGCATTCTCGGCATGATCGCCAACCTCGGCTGCGAACTGGCGCAGATCGGCGTGGGCACGCCTGCCGACATCGACCTCGCCATGAAGCTGGCGCAGAACTATCCCAAGGGTCCGATGGAAATCGCCGATTGGCTCGGGCTGGAAAAGCTGCACACCATCATGCGCACCATGCAGGAAATCACCGGATCGGACCGCTACCGCCCCGCGCTGTGGCTGCGCCGCCGCGCCATGCTGGGCCTGTCGGTTTACACCGCCGACTGAGGGACGACTGCATGTACAACCTGCTAAGCGGCATGACCGTAGTCGAAGGCGCGGCGTTCATCGCCGGGCCGAGCTGCGGCCTCTACCTTGCGCAAATGGGCGCACAGGTGATCCGCTTCGATGCCATCGGCGGCGGGCCGGATTCCAAGCGCTGGCCGCTCGGCAAGCAGGGGCAGAGCCTCTACTGGGAAGGGCTGAACAAGGGAAAGCGCTCGATTGCGCTCAACCTCGGCAAGCCCGAAGGGCGCGAACTCGCGCAGCGCATCGCCACCAGCGGCGACGGCCTGTTCGTCACCAATTTCCCGGTCAACGGCTTCCTTTCCTACGAGGCTCTCTCGGCCCTGCGCTCGGACCTCATCGCCCTGCGCGTGATGGGCTGGGCGGACGGCAGCCCGGCCGTGGACTACACGATCAACGCCAGCGTCGGCGTTCCCTACATGACCGGGCCTGCCGACGATGACCGCCCGGTCAATCACGTTCTTCCCGCATGGGACTTGCTCGCAGGTGGCTACGGCGCTTTCGCCCTGCTCGCTGCCGAGCGCGAGCGGGCGAAATCCGGCAAGGGCCGCGAAGTGCGTCTCTCGCTCTCCGACCTTGCGGCAGCGACCATGGGCAACCTCGGCAATGTCGCCGAAGTGCTTTCAACCGGCGCTGACCGATCACGCAGCGGAAACAACCTGTTTGGAGCCTTCGGGCGCGATTTCGTCAGTGCCGACGGCGTTCGCGTGATGCTCGTGGCGATCACGCCGAAGCAGTGGAACGGCCTTGTCTCCGCGCTCGGCATCGAAAGCGAGATGACGGCTCTGGAAAGCGAACTCGGCGTTTCGCTGGCGAAGGACGAAGGTGCGCGCTTCACCCATCGCTCCAGGGTCGATCCGGTGTTCGAAAAGGCCATCGCGACTTTCCCCTTCGAGAAGCTGGGGCCGATGTTCGACGAGGCGGGCTGCACCTGGTCGGTCTACCGCTCGCTTCACGAAGCACTCTCGACTGAGCCGCGCCTGTTCGGCGACAATCCGATCTTCTCGGACGTCACCCATGCCGGCGGCATGACCTACCCCACGCCGGGAGCCTTCGCGCGCATCCCCTCCGACGAGCGCGAACCAGCCGCACCCAGCCCCGCGATCGGCCAGCACACCGACGAAGTGCTGGCGGAACTGCTTGGCCTGTCGAGCGGCGAAATCGGCGCATTGCATGACCAGGGCCTCGTGGCCTGACCCTCCTGACCTGACGGAAAGCGACGTTACCATGACTGACTGGATCGCCCTTGCATCGAGCGCCGCCGAAGCCGCTCGCGCCTATGCCGAAGCCGCGCGGGCGAAGACTGCCGCCGCCATCGCGCCCGAGGGCAAGATCGACGCTGCCAGGGCCGATGCCGAGCAGCGCATCGTCCACGGCTTCGCCTGGATCGCGACAACGGCCGAGGCGCTCGCCGCGACTGCCGACTGGGCCGAACGCGCCAAGGCCGCCGGTCACTTCGGCGAGATCGAGGAACTGACCCTTCGCGTGGGCTTTGGCGAATATCTCGCGCAGCTTCTGGGCGGCGTGCCGATGAGCCAGAACGAGATCGTGCGCCCCGGCGAGCTTGGCCTCACCGACGCCGCCTCGGCGCTCGCCGCCGATCCCGCAGCCGCGCAGTTCCTCGCAGAGGGAAATACGGCCACCACGCGCGCTGCTCTGGCGAAGATGCTGGCGGACGGCATGGTCCCCAACGAATCGCTCGGCGACGAAACTCTCGACATGATCCGCGACCAGTTCCGCTCCTTCGCGGCGGACCGGATCGCGCCCAAGGCGCACGAATGGCATCTCGCCGACGACCTCATCCCCGATGAAGTGGTCAACGAGATGGCCGAATTGGGCGTGTTCGGCGTCTGCATCAAGGAAGAGTACGGCGGCCTTGGCATGGGCAAGCTCGCCATGGTGCTCGTCTCCGAAGAACTGTCGCGCGGCTGGATCTGCGCCGGTTCGCTCGGCACCCGCTCGGAAATCGCGGGTGAGCTGATCGGCGAGAACGGCACCGAGGAGCAGAAGCGCAAGTGGCTGCCTGCCCTTGCCGACGGCTCTGTGCTGCCGACTGCCGTGTTCACAGAACCCGATACCGGCTCCGACCTCGCTTCGGTGCGCACCCGTGCGATCATGGGTGACGACGGCTCGTTCACGATCCAGGGCGCGAAGAACTGGATCACCCACGCCGCGCGCACCGATCTGATGACGGTGTTGTGCCGCACCGATCCCGATACGCCCGGCCACCGGGGCCTGTCGATGCTTCTGGCCAGCAAGACCCGCGGCACCGAAGCGACGCCCTTCCCCGACGAAGGGCTCGACGGCAGCGAGATCGAAGTGCTCGGCTATCGCGGCATGAAGGAATATGCCCTGTCGTTCGACGGCTTCCCGGTCGCGGCGGAAGGGCTGCTCGGCGGCGAGCAGGGCAAGGGCTTCGTGCAGCTCATGCAGACCTTCGAAGGCGCCCGCATCCAGACGGCCGCGCGCGCCATCGGCGTGGGCTGGAACGCCTATGACCTCGCGCTGCGCTACGCGCTCGACCGCAAGCAGTTCGGTGAGCCACTGATCCGCTTCCCGCGCGTTGCCGACAAGCTGGCGATGATGGTGGCCGAACTGGTCATGGCCCGCGAGCTGACCTATTCGGCAGCGCGCCACAAGGACAGCGGCAAACGCTGCGACATCGAGGCCGGCATGGCCAAGCTGATCGGCGCGCGCGTGGCATGGACCAATGCCGACAATGCCGTGCAGATCCACGGCGGCAACGGCTATGCGCTGGAATATCAGGTGAGCCGCGTGCTGTGCGACGCGCGCATCCTCAACATCTTCGAGGGCGCGGCGGAAATCCAGGCACACGTCATCGGGCGCGGACTGGTATCCTCGCGCAACTGACGCGAAAAGGGCGGCCCCAACGGGACCGCCCATTCCAGTTCAGTATTCGGTCTCAGGTCAGGCCGTCAGCGCCGCGCGCCGCGCGCGGGCATCGCTGCCCAGCATGTCCATCACCATTGCGCGCTTCAGGAACAGGTGCGCATCGCACTCGTCGGTGAAGCCCATGCCGCCGTGGGTCTGGATGTTGGCCTTGGCGTTCTCGAATGAAGCGCGCTTGGCGAGCGTACGGGCAGCGGCGGCTTCCACCGCATCGTCCATGCCAGCACCGAACACGGTGGCGGCGAACAACGTCTGCGTGTCGGCAGCAGAAGCCCGCGTCGCCATGTCGGCGCATGAGTGCTTGATCGCCTGAAACGCGCCGATCGGCTGGCCGAACTGCTCGCGCTGCTTGGCATAGTCCACGGCCATGTCAGTCGTCGCCTGCGCAATGCCAGTGAGGTAGGCCGCGATCAGAACTTCAAGGCGAAGCGCAGGCTGGGCGTTGCCTGCCCCGCCCTCGATCCGCTCGAAGGTCATGGTGTGATCGAGCCCGCCGTCAGTCGCTGCCAGCGACAGGTCGGACCGGGCACGCAGTGACGCTCCGCCGGGACCGAAGACGACGATCCATTCAGCCCCCTCGCCATCAAGCACATAACCATCGGCAATACCGAAGGTGGCGCGCGCCTCGCCCGAGATCAGCGCATCGCGCGTGGCTTCGTCGGTCGCGAGATGCGGCGCGCAAAGCTGGGCAAGCACGCCGGGCGAAACGAGATTGCGGCCCAGCGCACGGGCGACCAGCGCCTCTTCGGGCAGGCCGAGGCCAAGACCGCCCTGATCCTCGGGCAGGCCGAGGCCGAACAGGCCAAGCTCGCAAATCTGACCCCAGACTTCGGCTTCCGCCGCACCGCCATGAGCCTTCGCGTCGCGCAGCCGTTCGACCGGCAGCACGTCTGCAAGGAATGAGACGATCGTATCCTCGATCGCGCTCTGGTCTTCATCGGGAATGAGATCGACGATCATACCGCTTTTGGTCCTTTCGGCAGGCCGAGCACACGCTCGCCGATGGTGTTGCGCCGGATTTCGGAGGTGCCTCCGCCGATTGCCCACTTGAAGCATTCGAGGAAGTGCGCCGGATAGTTGTAGCCCGCTCGTTCGAGCGAGTGCGGGCCGAGCAGGTCGAAGGCAGCTGCATTCACCCGGCGGGTCAGTTCACCGAAATAGAGCGCGACGATATTGCCTTCCGCGCCCGGCACCGTTTCGTGCATGCCGCGCGAGATCGACGCTGCCGTCAGCGAGCGAAGCGCCATGACTTCGGACTTCAGACCCGCGAGCATTTCAAGCTGCACATCGTCCGCGCCGCCGGGGAACGACTTCACCGCCTCGATCACGCGGTCGACTCGAGTTGCCAGTTCGATCTGGTGCGCCACGGTGCCGGTGCCGCGTTCGAAACCGAGCGTGGTCATCGCCGTCTTCCAGCCCTGATTGACCTCGCCGACCACGTTCTTCAGCGGGATGCGCACGTCATCGTAGAAGCACTGGGCGAAGTGTTCGAGGCCCGCCATGGTCTTGATCGGGCGCACTTCGAGGCCGGGAGCCTTCATGTCGCCGACGATCCAGGTGAGACCGCGATGCCGCGTCTCGTTGGGATCGGTGCGCACCAGCAGTTCCTGCCAGCGGGCGTGCTGGGCATAGGTCGTCCAGATCTTGGTGCCGTTGATGACGAGATCGTCGCCGTCGATCTCGCCCTTGCATTTCAGGCTGGCAAGGTCCGATCCCGCGCCCGGCTCGGAAAAGCCCTGGCACCAGTTTTCGGTGCCGTTGAGAATCGTCGGCAGATACTTCGATTTCTGCTCTTCGTTGCCCGAGACGATCATGGTCGGCCCGGCATGGCTCAGCGCCACGAACATGCAGCCGGATGGCGGGCCGCCAGCCAGCGCATATTCCTCGTGCCAGATCAGCTGTTCGAGCACGGATGCGCCGCGTCCGCCATATTCCGTGGGCCAGTTGATGCCGGCCCAGCCGCCTTCGAATTGCTTGGCCTGCCAGGCAAGGTCGAACTCGCGCATGGCATCGCCGTCGTCGGGGCGGTTCTTCGGGACGTTGTCCTGCAGCCAGTCGCGGCATTGCTCGCGGAAGCTGGCAAGCTCAGCGGATTCGACGATCTTCATTGAAACAGCACCTTCAGCTCTCCCAGAGCGACTTTGAGCGATTGATTGCGCGGTAGCGCGTCAAGAATGCGGATGTCTACCGGTTGCTGCCATGCGAGCAACCTGTCGGAAAGGAACGCGCGCAGTTCTTCGGCGGTGGCCGATGTTCCAGGCGCGAGTTCGACGGCCGCGACCGGCACCTCGCCCAGCCGCGAATCGGCAATGCCCAGCGCCGCCGCATCGGCCACGGCGGGATGCTGGCAAAGGGCATCGGCGATGGTCTCGGGCAGCACCTTGAACCCGCCCCGGTTGATCGCGCCGTCGGCGCGGCCATGCAGGAACAGGAAGCCGTCGGTATCGATGTGGGCAAGATCAGTAGTGCGAATCCAGTCCGGCCCGATGCGTTCGGCCTGGACTTCGAGAACGCCTTCCTCGCCCGAGGGGAGTGGCACTCCGGTTTCAGCATCGACCACCCGCAACTTTGCCGTGGGGATCGCGCGCCCGCTGCTGCCGCGCTTGGCCGCGCCGAATTCGCGGTAGAGGTCGACCGTCCAGGCTGCGACCACGCCTGCGAACTCCGTCGCGCCATAAGCAAGTGTCATGGCGACGCCGAAACGCTCTTCGAATGCGGCCTGTTCGTCGGGATCGACCTTGCCGCCGCCTACGCCGACCACTTCGAGCGAGGACAGCCATTCCGCCGGAACGTCGCTGTCGAGCATCATGCGGATTCCCGCAGGGGGGAGAGAGCCACGCGTCGGCTTGAAATCACGGATCGCCTCCGCCCATTCCCTTGGCCGGAACCTGTCGAGCAGGACGAGCGGCTGGCGGTTCATCAGCGGCGGCATGGCATAGCCAAGGCCGGATATGTTGCCGAGCGGGGCTGCCATGATCTGCGGCTTCGCACCGTCGCTGCCCGCATACATGGTGCCGCTGGCAGCAAGCGTGCGCGCGATCGTCTCGCGGCTGAGCGGCACCTGCTTGGGCGCGCCGGTCGTACCGGACGACAGCAGTTCGAGCCCGGTCCCGGCTGGCGGTTCCTGAAAAGGACTGTCTCCACGCGGCAGCAACACTTCGACCTGTGCGCTATCCTGCCCACCCGATACAGCAATGGCGGCACAGCCGACGGCACGCGCAGCCGCAAGCGTTTCCTCGGTCCAGTCCTCACGCTGCGCCACTACGGCGGGACGGCGAAGCCGTTCGATGTCGGCGGCGAGGCGAGCCGGGCTTTGCGCGGAATGGATCATCGTCAATGGACGGCCCGCATCGAGCGCGCCTGCCATTGTCGCGACATGCGCTGGACGATTGCGAGCGACAAGCGCAAGAGCACCATCCGTTCCAGCGGCTGCCAGCACCTCACGCGCGGTCCGCACCATCCAGTCACGGCTGTGCCAATGGCCCGCGAAATGCACGCAAGGCTCCTTGCCAGCGGAGAGTAGCGACGGAATCACCGGGTTGGATGCAGTCTCGGACACGCGTTTGCCCTATCTCCGTCATGACGGAAGTGCAATAGAGGACCCTCTATTAGCCAATTTGGACTCGACATGCCCCCCGAATCGCGCCAATAGAGGACACCCTATTACGGCGAGGAGCTGAAAAATGGCCACCAAGAGTGAAGAGACAAAGGACGACGGCCTCGTCCGCAGCATGCTGACCGACGAATCGATCCAGTTGATGCGCGACCGCATCGGTTTCCCCAATCCCACCGTCCGCACCGGCTTCACCGACGAGCCGTGGAACACCATCGCAACGGCAGACGCGATGCGCCGCTTCTCGTACTGCATCGGTGACGACAACCCGCTGTACTGCGATCCCGAGTACGCGAAAAACACCCGCTGGGGCGAAACCATTGCTCCGCCTGCCTTCGAGAAGTCGATGGGCATTATGGGCAATGCGCTCATGGAAGACCCGGAGTGGGAAAAGGCAACCTCCAAGGCCCTGCGCGGCGTGCAGCTGTTCCACTCGGGCGGCGAGAACTTCTACTGGGCCCCGATCACCGAGGGCGTGAAGCTGTGGCGTTCGCGCTACGTCAAGCAGGTCGACGTCAAGGAATCGGAATATGCCGGCCGCTCGGCCATCGTCACCAACGGCCTGTGCATGTGGGACGAGAACGACAAGGTCTACGTCGATGGCGTCGACTGGTTCGTCCACGCCGAACGCAAGAAGCGCACCGACAGCAAGTCGAAATACGCCAAGGAAGAGCCTGCCTTCTACACCGACGAGGAAATGAAGGAGATCGAGGACTGCTACGATAACGAATATCGTCGCGGCGCCGACACGCTCTATTACGAAGATGTCGAAGTCGGCACCTCGCTGCCCAAGATGGTCAAGGGTCCGTTCCAGATCACCGACCTCATCAACATGCACATGGGCACTGGCTGGATCCTTTACGGCTGCTGGCCGAACCGCCTCGCCTATGAAGGCCGCAAGAAGCTGCGCGGCTTCTACACCCGCGACGAGTTCAATGCGTGGGATTCGCTGCAGCGCGTCCACTGGGACAAGGATCTTGCCGACAAGGTCGGCGTGAAGATGATGTACGACATCGGCGCGGTCCGTCAGTTCCACGTTTCGAACTACCTGACCAACTATGCCGGTGACGATGCCTTCATCCACCGCATCAAGTTCGAGTTCCGCCGCTTCAACTACACGGGCGACGTGACCTGGATGACCGGCGAGATCGTCGACAAGCGGATCGATCCCAAGCTCGGCCCGGTGATCGAGGTCGTCCTGCGCGGCACCAACCAGCGCGGCAACGACAACATCAACGCGACATCGACCATCATGGTCGCCAGCCGCGAGCATGGTCCGGTCAAGCTGCCCGAACCGCCCGCGCCGACGCCGCACCGCCGGCCGACGCCCTGAGTTCCTTGGGAGAGGACGCGCCGGTTCGGCCCTTCGGGTCGGACCGGCGTAATCCGTTGAGAGGTAGATGATGTCTGACGCGATCGCCTGGCTGCGCGAGGAATGCGAAGAGCTGGAAGGCCTGCTTCAGGGCCTTTCTGAAGCCGAATGGAACCTTGTCACCGATTACAAGGACTGGACGATCGCCGATCAGGTGATGCACCTGCATCAGGTCGATGGGTGGGGCGGCAAGGCCGCCACCGATCCCGAAGGCTGGCCCGATTTCGTCAAGAGCGTGCGCGCCTATCAGGCCGAGGGCAAGACGCATTACGATGTGGCGCGCGAGCTGTTCGGGCATCTGGCCGGAGCGGACCTGCTGGCGCTGTGGAGCAAGGGCTGGCGCGAACTGATCGGCAAGCTCGAAGCGGTAGTCGGCGACGACAAGCTGCCGTGGTTCGGCCCGCCGATGCGGCCCGATTCCTTTGCCGGAGCCCGGCAGATGGAAACCTGGGCGCACGGCCAGCGCGTGTGGGACGTTCTGGGCAAGACCCGCGAGCCAAAGGAACGCATCAAGGGCATCTGCGAACTGGGCGTGCGCACGCAGGGCTGGACTTTCGCCAATCGCAAGATCGACCGTCCGCCTGTGGCACGCGTGGAACTGACCTCCCCTTCGGGCGAGGAATGGGTCTGGAACCCGGACGCCGAAGGGCTGGTCAAAGGCACCGCGCTCGATTTCGCGCTGGTCGTGGTCCAGTCGCGCAACGTCGCCGATACCGGTTTGAAATTGGAAGGCGACAATGCCAAGGCATGGATGGCGATTGCCCAGGCCTATGCCGGGGTGCCCGCCGATCCGCCCAAGCCAGGCACGCTCAAGGTGCCGAAATAAGAGTTTACCGGGAGCACCCATGGCCGAAGTCACGCTGAGCCGTCCATCCGATCACGTCGCCGTCATTCGTATCGACCGTCCCGAGGCAATGAACGCGCTGAGCCTCGACGTGCGCCAGCAGATCGCGGCGATCCTGCACGAACTCAACGAAGACGACGAGACCCGCGTCATCGTGCTGACCGGCGGCGAGAAAGTGTTCGCGGCGGGCGCGGACGTTGCCGAACTCAACAAGCGCGACATTCTGAGCAAACAGTTCCGGCTTTCGCGGGTCGCCTGGGACGCGCTCGATTCCTGCCGCAAGCCGATCATCGCGGCCGTCAACGGCTATGCACTGGGCGGCGGCTGCGAGATGGCGCTTCATTGCGACATCATCATCGCAGGCGACGAGACCAAGCTTGGCCAGCCCGAAGTGCGGCTCGGCATCATGCCGGGCGCTGGCGGCACCCAGCGGTTCGTTCGCGCGGCCGGCAAGTATCAGGCAATGCGCTGGCTTATGACCGGCGACCAGATTCCGGCGCAGACCGCTTACGAAATCGGCCTCGTCTCCGAAGTCGTGCCTGAAGCCGAGGTGCAGGGCCACGCGCTCAAGCTGGCGGAAAAGATCGCGCGCCTGCCTCCGCTCGCCATCGAGGGCAGCAAGCAGGCCGTCATCATGGGCGCGGAAGCCTCATTGCCGACGGCCCTCGCCTTCGAGAACAAGATCTTCCAGCTGCTGTTCGCCAGCGAAGACAAGGCCGAAGGCACCAGCGCCTTCCTCGAAAAGCGCAAGCCCGAATTCAAGGGGCGTTAGTGCGTTACCCGTCCAGGCTGAAGCCGACGGGAAAGCAACGCTCAAACGCCGCGCGGGCTTAAGTTCCGCGCAGTGAACGTCCGGAAATTAAAGTTCCATCATGCTCGCATAGCGTTCGACCTGCGCGCCGGCACCGCCGTGGCGCATCTCGAAAGCGATAAGCTGGCGGAAGTGGTGGCCGACCGGATATTCCTCGGTCACGCCGATGCCGCCGTGAAGCTGGATGCCCTGCGCGCCGACGAAGTGGCCTGCCTGCGCGACCTTGACGCGGCAGGCCGCTGCCATTGCGGACCGGTCAGGGCCGTTACGCACCAGCGCATCGAGCCCGCGCAAGACCACCGAACGCGCCTGTTCCAGCTCGATGAACATGTCGGCGAGCCGATGCTGAAGCGCCTGGAACTGGCCAATTAGCTGGCCGTATTGTTGTCGGGTGTTGAGATAGTCCTTCGTGAGGTCGAAAGCGGTCTGCATCACGCCAACCGCTTCGGCGCTTTCGACGACGTGTTCGCAATCGAGGGCGAATTCGATGGCGGAAAGCGCGTCACTAGAGATCAGCGTGGCTGGCGTTGCATCTAGCACTAGATCGCCAGCAGGGCGCATGTCGAACAGCAGGTATTCGCGCACTTTCGCCGCGTCGGCGGCCACTTCGAACAAGCCGATCTTGCCGTCAGGCGTCCTTGCCGAGACGAGGAAGCTCGTCGCCAGCGGTGCGCCGATAATCGCGGTCTTGGTGCCCGTCAGCGACCAGCCGTCGCCCGCCTGCGTTGCCGTAGTCTCGACCCAGGACGGATCGCCGCCCTGCCCCGCCTCGACATGCGCGACGAGAGGAATTTCCTCGCCGGAAGCCACAGCCTCGGCGCGCTCGGGCGCCAGTGCCAGCAGCAGTTGCGTGGCAGTCACCGCGACACCGACATAGGGCGCCGCGACCAGCCCCTTGCCCAGTTCCTCGGCGATGATGGCGTTGTCGTAGACGTTGCCGTCAAGCCCGCCCTGATCCTCCGGAATGGCGACCATCAGCCAGCCGAGTTCGGCAAACTGGCCCCACTGCGCAGCCATGTCCGCGCCCGAGCCAGCTTCCTGCTCGACCCAGCGCGCCGCCGCGTCGCGGAACATCACCTGTTCTTCGGTGGGAAGTACCTTCATGCCCATCGCGTCAATTCCTCAGCAGCTGGCCGGCGATGATATTGCGCTGGACCTCGTTCGACCCGCCGTAGATCGTCAGCGAGCGGCGGAACATGAAGTCCGACGAGACGCCATAGGCATCCGGACGTCCCGGCGGATCGGCGGGCTCGGTCAGGAAATAGTCGTGCTCCGCGTAATAGGGCAGGCCCGCTTCTTCCAGCGCCTCGATCATCAGAGCGCCAAGCCGCTGCACCAGTTCGGTGCCGCGCACCTTGAGGATCGACGGGGTCGGCGCGGCGCCGAGAATACCCGCCTCTTCCTCCGCCACCACGCGCCACAGAGTCGCTTCGTGGGCCAGAACCTCGATCTCCAGTTGCGCCAGACGGCGCTGGAAATGCGGGTCCTCGATCAGCGGACGACCGCGGATTTTGGTTTCGCGAGCGATGTTCTTGATGCGGCGAAGCTGGCCCTTGTGGCGCTTGACCTCGGCGCTGAAGGTGCGCTCCTCGGCCAGCAGTTCCTTCGCATAGGTCCAGCCCTTGTTCTCCTCGCCGACGAGGTTGCTTGCTGGAACGCGCACATCCTCGAAGAACACTTCGTTCAGTTCATGCCCGCCGTCGATCGAGATGATCGGACGGATGGTGATGCCGGGCGTATCGAGATCGATCAGCAGGAAGGAAATGCCCGCCTGCTTCTTGCCCTCGGTCGAGGTGCGCACCAGCATGAACACCCATTCGGAATAGTGCGCTTCGCTGGTCCAGATCTTCTGGCCGTTGACAACGTATTCGTCGCCGTCCCGCACCGCGCGGCATTGCAGGGCGGCAAGGTCGGATCCGGCGTTCGGCTCGGAGAAGCCCTGCGCCCACATGATCTCGCCCGAGCGGATCTTTGGCAGGTGGAAGTCCTTCTGCTCGGGCGTGCCGTAGTGGCAGATCACCGGCCCGACAAGCGTGAGTCCCTGCGGACTGAGCGCGGGGCACCCGGCGAGGAATACCTCTTCCTCGAAGATGTGGCGCTGCGCAATGGTCCAGTCCGGCCCGCCGTATTCGACCGGCCAGCCGGGCACCGACCAGCCCACTTCGTTGAGCTTGCTCGTCCACCAGACCACGTCCGGCTTGTACGGGTGGTACATCTTCTTCCACCGCGCGGCCATTTCAGGCGGCAGGTTCTCGCTGATGAAGTCGCGCACCATCTGGCGAAACTGGTCTTCTGACATTTTCGAATAGTCGGTCACGGGTCTGTCCTGCGTCGAGGTGCTCATACGGGCAGCTTGAATTTCTGGACCTTGCCGGTCGGGGTGGTCGGCAAGCTGTCGCAGACCACCACCTTGCGCGGCACCTTGTAGTTGGCCATGCGCTCGCGGCTCCAGGCGATCAGCTCGTCCTCTTCGATGGTCATGCCTTCTTTCGGAACGACATAGACGCAGCACACCTCGCCCATGCGTTCGTCGGGAATGCCGACAACCGCGACCTGGAAAATGGCCGGATGCGCGATCAGCATGCGTTCGACTTCGGCCGGATAGACGTTGAAGCCGCCGGTGATGAACATTTCCTTCTTGCGGTCGGTGATCGCAACATAGCCCTGTTCGTCCATGAAGCCGATGTCGCCCGAGTGGAGCCAGCCGTCGGGCGTGATCGTCGCCTTCGTCGCTTCGGGATCGTCGAGATAGCCGATCATGACGCTGATGCCGCGGATCATGACCTCGCCGGTTTCGCCGCGCGGCACGATGTTGAGGTCGTCGTCCATGATCTCGACCTCGACGCCTTCGATCGCCTTGCCCGCGGTGTTGACGATCGTCTCGGGCGGGTCGCCCACGCTCGACATGGTCGCGGTGCCGCTGCACTCGGTCAGGCCGTAGCCGGTCAGCACCGTGGGAACGCCCAGATCGTTCTGGATTGCCTCGATCAGCGACGGGCCGACTGAGGCCGCGCCAGTCACCGAGACTCGCACCGAATCGAGCGCGCCCGGCTTCCGGTCCGGCATGGCCAGCAGGGTCTGGAACAGAGTCGGCGGCCCCGGCATGAAGGTCGCCTTGTCGCGCTCCACCCGCTCAAGCAGTTTCGGTCCGTCGAGCACGGGCTCGGGCAGCGCCGCACCGCCCATAGCCATGCAGACGACCCAGCCGGCCTTGTATCCGGCAGAGTGGAAATAGGGCCACAGCAGCAGGAACCTGTCGCGATAGCCGAACGAGGTCGCCTTGGCCCACAGCCGCGCGGTCTTGACCGTCTGGCCATGCGCGGAGAGCACGCCCTTTGGCTCACCCGTGGTGCCGCTGGTGAACATGATATCGCACAGGTCTTCGGGTTTCAGAGCAGCAAGGCGCGCCTCTGCCTCCTTACGGTCAGCTGCCGATGCCCCGGCGATGAAAGCCTGCCAGCCATCGCCGCTCAGATCGACAGTCTTGCGCAACAGCGGCAGGTCCAGCCCGCGCACAATATCCGCATGACGCACGCCGAGAAATTCCGGGGCTGCGACCGCCATGATCGCCTTCGCCTTGGCGAGCGCAAATTGCACTTCGCCGCCCTTGAAGCGGGTGTTGAGCGGAACCATCACTCCGCCCGCAGCCTGTATGCCGAGGCAGGCGATCATCCATGCCGCCGAATTCGGCCCCCACAGCCCGACGCGCTCACCCGGCTTGAGCCCGGCAGCCACGAAGGCGGCGGCTGTTTCCAACATTCTTTGTTCAAGCTGCGCGAATGTCAGATGCAGGTCGCCGTCGATGGTCGCGAGATCGTCGGGCCACAGTTTCGCCGCGTCGGTTACCAGACCAGGTATCGTCAGGGCAGTGGTAGTCGGCGCGCTCATTTCGCCTCCTGGCGCTTGCGCATCTCGGTGATCGCGGCGCGGCAGAGCATCAGGTTGCGCGATTCGAACTCGATCGCCTGTTCCAGCGTCTGGTGCAGCACCGCGTTGAGATTAGTCTTGGCATAATACATGCCCTTGGCAGGCATGGAGGCGAGCTTGCTGGCCAATTCCATCGTCTCGGCCTCGAGCGCGTCGTCGGCGCAGATCTGGTCGATCAGCCCGAATTCGAGCGCTTCCTCGGCATTGCGCTTCTTGTCGATGAAGAACAGTTGCCGCGCCTTGCCGGTGCCGAGAATCTGGGTCCACAGCCAGTTGCCGCCGTAGTCGCTCGACAGGCCCATGGCGATGAAGGCGGAGCGAAACCGCGCCGACGCCCCGGCATAGCGGATGTCGCAGGCACCAGCGAGATTGAGGCCCGCACCCGCGCAGGCGCCGTTGATCATCGCGATCACCGGCTTGGGCGCCTGGTGCAGAATGCGGCTCGCCTGAGAGCATTTGGCGAGCCAGGCTGTGCGCTTTTCGAAGCTCGACTTGGGCGGAGCCGCACTCTTGACCTGATCGTCGGCCATCTTGCCGATGGCGCGGGTGTCGCCGCCCGCGCAGAACACGTCGCCAGCACCGGTCAGCACGATGCAGCGCACGTCCTCGTCCTCGGCCAGTTCCCGGGCAGCATGGGGCAGTTCGCGCATCAGGTCGCCGTTGAGCGAGTTCATGGCATCAGGACGATTCAGCGTCAGCACGGCAACGCCGTCGTCGCGCCGGTCGATCAGGACATTTTCGTAAGGCATCTGGCTTTTCAGGACTCCGCTCGGTGCAAGGCACCTTTAATTAGAGTGCACTGAATTGCAAGGTGGCCGCAGGCCGCTCCGCACCGGGTCCGCAACGGCCCGGCGCGGCGCTACTTCGCGATCAGCTCAGTTCCCTGGCCTTGTCGAGCACGAAGCCTTCGTAACCCTTGGCGGCCACCTCTTCGGTTTCCGCCTTGTAGCCCGGATAGCCGGCCACATAGAGCAGGAACCGGCGCGGCTTGCCCGGAATGTTGGAGCCGAGATACCAGCTGTCGCCCTTGGTATAGATCGTCGCGTCGGCAAGCTCGTTGCAGCGGTTGACCCAGGCATTCTCCGCCTCGATCGTCGGCTCGATGGACGTATAACCGTTGTCGTCGAGCCAGGTGATCGCCTTGCAGATCCAGTCGACCTGCTGCTCGTTGGCGGTAATGACGTTGGCGAGAGCCGAGCAGCTCTGCGGTCCGCCGATGACGAACATGCCCGGAAATCCATTGATCATGATGCCAAGGTAGGACTTCGGACCGTCCGCCCACGCATCCTTGAGCAGCAGGCCGTCGCGCCCGCGAATCTCCATGCGAGTCAGCGATCCGGTCATCGCGTCGAAACCGGTGGCGCAAACGATCATGTCCGCCTCGATCTCGCGGCCTGACTTCAGACGCACGCCGGTTTCCGTGATCCGGTCGATCGGATCGCCCTTCACGTCCACCAGTTCGACATTGTCCTGATTGAAGATCGAATAGTAATTGGTGTCGAGGATCACGCGCTTGGTGCCGAAATACTGCGTGGAGATCAGCTTCTCGGCGGTTGCGGGGTCTTTGACCGTCTCACGAATCTTCGAAGCGATATAGTCTCCTGCCAGCGTGCTTGCCTCCTTGGTCTTGAGCGCGTCGGGAAAGGCGCGCTGGAAGGCATAGCCGCCATAGGCCCAGGCACCGTCGAAGATCTTCTTCCGTTCCTCGGCCGTGACATCGAAGATCGACTTGTCGCCGGGGACGAGCGGGGGATCGCTGGGCAGGCTCTGGTAGAAGGTCGCGCCGATCAGGGTCTGCCAGAAATCGCGAAGCTCCGGATAACGGCGCTTGATCTCTTCCTGCTCGCCGGGGTTGAGCGGACGGTTGCCGGCCGGGATGATGTGGTGGGCGGTGCGTTGCAGCACATAATGCTGCGCGGCATCCTTGGAGATTTCCTGCGCGATCTGCACGCCGGACGATCCGGTGCCGATCTGCACGACGCGCTTGCCCGCAAAGCTGACCGGCTCCTTGGGCCACATGCCGGTATGGTAGAATTCGCCCTTGAAGGTATCGAGACCGGGGAAGTCGGGAATGTTCGGCGTCGACAGCGGGCCTGCCGCCATGATCAACCAGCGGCAGCGATAGACCTCGCCCTGTTCGGTCGTGACAGCCCAGCTATCGTCTTGGTCATTATGGATGGCCGAAGCGACACGCGTGTTGAAATCAATGTCCCTGGCGAGATCCAGCCGGTCAACCGCGAACTGCGTATAGCGCAGAATCTCGTCCTGCGTGGCGAACCGCTCGCTCCAGTTCCATTCCTGCTCAACCTCGGGCGAAATCGCGAGCGAATACTGCAGGCTCTCCACGTCGCAGCGAGCACCGGGATAGCGGTTCCAGTACCAAGTGCCGCCAGCCTGCGAGCCGGCCTCGATCACGCGGGTTTTGTAGCCCATCTTCTCGCGCAGGTAGTGCAGCGCGGCAAGGCCCGCGAACCCGGCTCCGACGACAACGACGTCGAACTCCTTCACGCCTGCGCTCTTCCCCGCTTCGCTCGAAACCATATCCATCTCTGTTCCTCGTCCCGGCAAAATGCCATTTAACTTTCGGTGGCCGAATCGTGGCGCAAATCGCATCGCGGGCGCCAGTCGCCGCCGCCTACAAAATGCACCATGCGGTATCAATCATTGATCGCGCGCAAACCCGATTGATCGCTCATGCATCGAATTGTGCAAGTGCCGTCGCGTAATCCGTAATTACGGCTCTGCAATTATCTAACCTGTTCACGGCTGGAAATTGCCAAGCGCATGTGCCAGAGCCAATAGTCTGCCCGATTCCCGTCGGGAAAGCAAAACCTGTCAAAGCGGAGATGGACGATGTCCGAATTGGTACTCTACGACGTGAAAGATCGCGTTGCCACGATCACTCTCAACCGCCCGGAACGGCGCAACGCGCAGAATCCGGAGCTGCTCGACCTGCTGAACGATTGCTGGGAGCGGGCAGCGGCTGACGACGAGGTTCGCGTGATCCTGTTGCGCGCCGAAGGACCGCACTTCTCCGCCGGACACGATATGTCGGGCGTGAGGGACGAGAAGTCGCTCAGCTCGATCAGCGATTCGATCAAGGAAACCGGCACGCTCGGCCTCTATCGCTGGGAATCGAAGCGTTACCTTGGCTATTCGCGGCGCTGGCGCGAGATTCCCAAGCCTTCGATCGCTGCCGTTCAGGGCGCCTGCATTGCCGGCGCGCTGCTGCTGGTCTGGCCCTGCGACCTCATCATCGCGGCCGAGAACGCACGCTTCTCCGATCCGGTCGTCATGATGGGCATCGGCGGCGTCGAATATCATGGCCACACCTGGGAACTGGGCGCCCGCAAGGCCAAGGAAATGTTGTTCACCGCCAAGCCGATCCTTGCCGACGAGGCGGAGCGTCGCGGCATGGTCAACAAGGTCGTGCCGGTCGAGGAACTCGACAACGCCGCTCGCGAAATGGCGCTCGAAATCGCGCAGATGCACCCGCATGCACTCGAAATGGCCAAGCGCGTCGTCAACCAGACGCTCGACATCCAGGGCCAGTATGCCGCGATCCAGTCGTGCTTCGACATCCACCACCTCGGCCACAACTCGGCCTATGTGCAGACCGGACAGTTCGTGCTGGTCGATCACACCGCGGTGAAGGCAGCCGGCAAGGTCTGACCGGGCCGGCTTGGGAGAGGACAAAGGCATGAGCGACAACACCGATCTCCTCGTCACCGACGAGGGCGGCGTGATGACCGTCACGCTCAACCGGCCCGACCGGCTGAACACGCTGACCTGGGCCATGGTCGAGGAACTGGACCAGCTTGTCGCTCGCGCCAATCGCGATCCCGGCGTCAAGGTCTTCGTCCTGCAGGGCGCGGGGCGCGGGTTCTGCGCCGGGCACGACCTGTCGGCGATGGGCGATGGCGATGAACTGTCCGACAAGTGGAAGGACGATCCGATCTGGTTCGAGCCCGAGCAGGTCGCGGCGCGCATGCTGCAGGACAGCCAGATCTTCATCAACCTGTTCCGCATGAACAAGCCGACAATGGCGGTCATGCGCGGCCCGGCGGCAGGCAGCGGCCTGGCGCTTGCCACTGCCTGCGACCTTCGGATCGTTTCGGAGACGGCCTTCTTCAAGACCTCCTATGCCAGCGCAGGTCGTTGCGGCGAGCCGGGATCGGCCTTTCTCCTGCAACGGCTGGTCGGCCCTGCCAAGGCGCGGGAATTCATGCTGCTCGATGAAAAGATCGATGCGCAGACTGCCCTTGCCTATGGCCTTGCCAACAAGGTCTTTGCCGACGACGCGCTCGATGCAGAGGCGGCCAGGATCGCTGCCAGGTTCGCGAATGGTCCGGGCATGTCCTATGCCGGTATCAAGCGTAATCTCAACGCGGCAGAGCGCATGTCGTTCGAAGACACGGTCTCGACCGAAGCCATGCAGAACGCGCGTGCCTCCATGTCGCACGACGGCAAGGAAGCAGGCATGGCCTTCATGGAAAAGAGGGCGCCGGCGTTCCGGGGTTACTGACGAAAGGGCACAGACATGGGCAAACGCAAGGCAAAGGCCGACGTGCGCGAGGTAGTCGATGGCTATTCGGGCGCTGCAAGCCGCCTCGATATCGACGAATTCCTGACCTATTTCGTCGATGACGCGCAAGTCCACGGCGTGCTCGAACTGTTCGGGCAGACCGGCCCGATGGTCGGCAAGGAAGCCCTGCGCGCCTTCTTCGGCCCGGCTCTGGGCGGTCTGGACTGGTTGATGCAGCACAATTCGATCACCGATGTGAACATCGGCAAGGACGGCAAGACCGCGACGACCAGCCTTGCGGTGCAAGAGCGAGCCAGCGGTCCGAATGGCGAGATCATCATGCTCGGCCGCTATGATGACAAGTTGATGCTGACTGACGATGGCTGGAAATTTACCGAGCGTCGGCTTACCGTCTACAAGTTCGCGCCGGTTACGGATGCTGGCGCGGCGTAAGCCGGAGAATACAGGGGGAGCAACAATTGACAGGCCACGAGCGTCCATGTCGAAGCTGAGAAAGAGCGCTGCCGACGAAGCGGCGCCGGGCGGCGCGGATCGCTCCCAGCCGAAGGTAAAGATCGCCGGACGAGTCGCCGCCGAACTGCGCCGCGAGATCGTGACCGGCAAGTTGCGTCTCGGTGACAAGCTGCACAACGAGCGCGAGTTGCAGGAACAGTTCGATATCTCCCGCCCGACCCTGCGCGAAGCCCTGCGCATGCTCGAATCCGAATCGCTGATTGTCGTCACCCGTGGCCAGCACGGCGGCGCCCGCGTGCAGGAGCCGGAGCCGACCGTGCTCGCCCGTCAGGTCGGAGCGTTCCTGCAGATGAAGGGCGCGACCCTGCGCGATGTCTGGACGGCGCGCACGCTGATCGAGCCAGGCGCGGCGCGGATGCTGGCTGAAAGCCGCTCGGCAGAAGCGGTCGATGCCATGCGCGACAATATCCGGCGCGCGACAGAGGCGCTCGACGATCCTGTCGCTTACGGTCATCTGACCAACGATTTCTCGCTGATCCTTACGCGCTACTGCGGCAGCCTGACGCTCGACATGTTCGCAACGCTGATTCAGGACATCGTCGCCGCCCAGCACGTCGATGTGACCGTGCGCACCTATTCGAAGGCAGGGGGCAGCCGCATGCGCGAGCTGAACATCCGCAGCCGCGAGAAACTGATCGGCCTTGTCGAGGCTGGCGACGCCGCCGGAGCAGAGGCATTCTGGCGCGAGCACCTCGAAGAAAGCGGCAAGGTGGTGTTCAGCGCCTATCAGGCCGGAATGCCCATCGACATGGTGCCCGTGCCCGAACAGGGCGAACCGCGAAAGGCGGCTGGCTAGGCCGCACCTTCCGGCCCATCGCCAGTCTGAAGGAGAGCAGACGACCCCATGCGCACCGTCCATTCCGGCATCGTCGACACGCTGATCGGCTTCCGTTCGCACCGGGTGACACCCGCAGTGGCCGCCCTGCGCCAGAGCGACAAGGCCGCCCATCATCCTCATGGCTACATGTTCAAGGACGTGCCCGAGGAACTGGACCAGGACAGCGAGTTCGACTCGGTCGCCGAGACCATCGCGCTGATGGACCAGTACGGCATCGAGGTCGGCCTTGTCAGCCACAGCATGGATCAGACGCCTGAGGCCCTGCGCCGCTATCCCGGCCGGTTCGTCGGCAGTCTCGCGATCGACGGCAATCGCGGCATGGACCAGATCCGCGAGATCGTCGCCATGCATGGCGAAGGCAGCATCGGCGCGGTCACGACCTTTCCGGCAGGGGTCCACCCGCAGATCCCGATCAACGACAAGCTGTGGTATCCGATCTATGCCAAGTGCATCGAACTGGACATTCCCGTGTTCGTCGCCGTCGGCGTGCCCGGCCCGCGCGTGAAGATGATGCCGCAGTGGCCCGGCTATCTCGACGAGGTCTGCTACGATTTTCCCGAGCTGAAGATCGTCATGCGCCACGGTGCCGAGCCGTGGGCAGACCTTGCCGTCAAGCTGATGCTCAAATGGCCGAACCTGCACTATTCGACCTCGGGCTTCGCGCCCAGGCACCTGCCGCGCGAAGTGATCGACTTCGCCAACACGCGCGGGCGGGAAAAATTCATCTACGCAGGCTACTTCCCGTTCGGCCTCGAACTCGAACGAACTTTTCGGGAGCTTGACGAACTCCCCCTTCGTGAGGAAGTCTGGCCGGCATTCATGCGCGACAATGCCCGGCGAGTGCTCAATCTCGACAAGGATTGAACACCGGGGCTGATCGTTACCGGGAGAGACAAGCATGAGCGGTATCCTTTCTGACCTGCGCGTGCTCGATCTCAGCCGCGGCATTGCCGGGCCGATGACCGGCATGATGCTCGGCGATCATGGCGCCGACGTCATCCGTATTGAGCCGCCGGGCGGCGACTGGCTGGAAGAGGTCGGCCGCTGTCGCCTCGGATACCGCACATGGCATCGCGGCAAGCGGTCCATCGCCCTTGACTTCACGGATGATGCCGACCGCGAGGTGTTTCTCGCACTTGCCGCCCATGCCGACGTGCTGATCGAGAATTACCCGGTGGGAACGGCGCGAAAACTGGGCGTCGACTACGACAGGCTCAGCGAGATCAACCCGCGCCTGATCCACACCTCGATCGACGGCTACCGCGACACCTCAAACCGCGACCGGCCAGCTTACGACCTCCTCGTAGCAGCCCGCATGGGTCTGCAGTGGGAACACCGGTCCTGGCCGGAGACATCGCTTTACCGCATGGCCAAGGCGCCGGACCCATTCCCCGACTTCGACGTGGACTGGGATCTGAAGCAGGGGCCGCCGCGCGAAGGTCCGTTGCTTGCAGGCGTGCCGACTGCCTCGCTTGGCACCTTCTACGGCGCGATCTCTGCCATCTGCGCCGCGCTCATCGCGCGCGAGAACAGCGGGCGCGGACAGCACATCCAGACCAGCATGATGCAGGGCTGCGCCTATGCCGCCCAGACCGTGTGGCAGCGCGCCGAAGACTACGAAGCGCCCGGATTCGCCACCTGGATCTACGGCAGCAAGGCGCCCAAGGGGCATTTCAGGTGCGCGGACGGTCGCTGGATTCACCAATGGGTGCCCAACCCGCGCTTCATGCTCGGCGCGTCGGCCGGCGATACGCTCAACGCCACGCCCGATCTGTCAACGCGCGACGATCCCGACCGCCTCGGCACGGCGATCGAGGAAACCTTCGTCGTCGCCTACTACAACGAGCAGATAGCCCCGCAGGTCGCCAAGTTCGACAGCGAGGAATGGGTCAAGGCCGGAGCGATTGCCGACATCCCCCTGCAGATTGCCCGCCCTCCCGAAGAGGCGCTGACCGATCCGCTGTTCATGGACTATGGCGCGGTGCGCGAAGTCGACGATCCGGTGTTCGGACCGGTGCGGCAGGCCGGACGCTTCATTGAATACACGGTCTCGCCCAGCGAACCGTCCGGCGTCGCGCCCCTGCCAAACCAGCACGAGGAAGAAATTCGCGCCGAAGCCGCGCAGCTTGCCTCGAAGCCCCGCCCTGTTCCCGCAAGCGCCGCTCCAGCCGCAGCGAAACCTCCGCTCGACGGCGTGCGCGTGATCGATTTCGGGCTGGCGCTTGCCGGCCCCTACGGCACCCAGACGCTCGGCGATCTTGGCGCGGACGTCATCAAGGTCGGCGCGTTCCATGACGCCTACTGGCACCGCAACCACATCGCCATGTGCTGCAACCGCTCCAAGCGCAGCCTGTGCATCGACCTCAAGCATCCCGGTTCGCGCGAGGTGCTGCACCGGCTGGTGGCAGGCGCCGATATTGTCCAGCACAACATGCGCTATGAAGCGGCAGAGCGGCTCGGCATCGACTACGAGAGCCTCAGGGCGGTGCGGCCGGACCTGATCTACTGCCACACGCTCGGCTTCCTGCCCGGCCCCGACGAGAAACTGCCCGGCAACGAACAGACCGGCGCCTGTCAGGCAGGCGTCGAATACGAGGACGGCGGCATGGCGCGCGGCGGCAAGCCGATCTGGACGATGACCCAGTACGGCGACACCGGCAATGGTCTGCTGTCGGCCATCGGCATGATGAACGCCCTGCGCCACCGGATGCGCACGGGCGAGGGTCAGTTCCTGCGCACCTCCATCGTCAATGCGCAGATGCTCAACATGTCGCATGTCATGGCCCGGCCCGATGGCGAGGCGATGGACCGCTGGCTGCTCGACGGCATGCAGATGTATTTCACCGCCCTCTACGGCCTCTATCCCACCGCGGACGGCTGGCTGGCGCTGGCGGTGCTGACCGAGGATCAATGGCGGCGGCTGGCTGGCGTGCTGCCCGACCTTGCCAACGAGCAATTCGCCGATGCCGACAAGCGCAAGGCCAGTGACGATGCGCTCAGAGCCGTGCTTGAAGCGACATTCGCGACGCGCCCGGCTGCCGAATGGTTCGCCCTGCTCGATAAAGCAGGCGTGCCGTGCGAAGTCAGCGATCCGACCTACGGCCAGAATTTCCACGACGATCCCGAGATCGAGGCGATGGGCCTGACCGCCCGGTTCCACAGTCCGATCGTTGGCAGGTTCGATCAGGTTGGCCTGTCCTACGCCCTGTCGGACACGCCCGTCCATATCCCGCACGGCCCCATCGTGCTGGGCGAGGGAAGCGAGGCAATCCTTGGCCAACTCGACTACACCGGGGCCGAGATCGAGGCGCTGGCTGCGGACAAGGTCGTGGGCCTGTGGTCACCGGGCATGCCGATGCTCGAGGGTCGGCGCTTGCTTGGCGCGGGCAAGGCAGCCAAGGAAAACGAGGGCGCGGGCTAGATCACTCCCGCGCCAGCACCATGCCGCATTGCCGCCCCGCGCACAGCGCGATCTTCGCCTCCGCTATCTGGTTCGGCGAGGTACCGCGCATCTGCCGCACGCATTCCGCCGCGTTGTTGAGGCCGTGGAGATAGGCTTCGCCGATCAGGCCGCCATTGGTGTTGACCGGAGTCGAACCGCCCGGCCCCAGTTCGCCTGCGCGGATCGCATCGCCCACCTCGCCCCGCCCGCACAGGCCATAGCCTTCGTAGGAGATCGGGATCGAGGACGAGAAATTGTCGTAGATCGTCGAGACGTCGATCTCGGCAGGTGACAGGCCTGTCTGTTCCCACAACGCCTCTGCCACGCGCACGGTATCCTCCGGGAATACGAGGTCCTGCTTGTAGTAATTGTACATCATCGTCTCGCCGAGCGGCCAGCACTGCTGCACGCCGAGCACCCGCACCACCGGCCTGCCAGAAGCGCGCGCCTTGTCCAGCCGCGAGACGACGAAGGCTACGCCGCCATCCGTCTCCTGGCAGAAATCGTAGAGCCGCAGCACCGGCTCGACGATCCAGCGCGACCGCTGGTGGTCCTCCAGCGTGATCGGCCGCCCGTAGAACCATGCAGCGGGATTGTTCGCCGCCCACGCGCGCATCTGCACGACGAGCAGGCCAAGATCCTCGTTGGTCATGCCGCGAGCATCGAGAAACGGCTTGTGCCAAAGGGCATAGACCTGACCCGGCGTGACAAGGCCAAGGCTCTTGTGGAAGCCGCGCATCGATCCGGCGTTGTAACTGGGCTGACCGAAACGGGATTCCGACCTCTCGTTGAACGCGCGGAAGATCAGCACGTTGTTCGCCTGTCCGCTCTCGATCGCGGCGGCGGCAAGCTGGAAGGTGGCATAGGCGCCCTCGCCGCCGAACGGCGCCTTGGCGGTGTAGCGCACCATCGGCAGGCCGAGCGCGGTCTGCAGATCGTGGTCCGAATTGGTGTCCATTGTGAAGCTGACCAGGCCGTCGATGTCGCCCGGTTCGAGCCCGGCATCGGCAATCGCCTGGGCGCTGGCTTCGGCGCACAGCGACATGACGGTGCGGCCCGATTCCTTGGTGTAGGCGGTCTGCCCGATTCCGGTGATCGCGGTCTGTCCGGCGGCGCTCATTGCCCGGCCTCCACGGTGCGGATCAGCGGCAGCATCTGTCCGTCATAGTCAGCGATCTCGAAGCGGACCGCCGCGCCGTTGACCGCGTTTTCCGGGTCGATGAGGCTGGAGACCATCCGCAGCCCCTCGGGCAGATCGACAAGACACACACAGCGCGAATTCTCGTCGCGGCGCGAGGGGTGGACCGAATCGATGAAGGCGAGGATCCGGCCTTCTCCAGAGAGCGGCACCGCGCTCCATTCGTCCGAACCACAGGCAGCGCACCGCGCCGCAGGCGGATGGCGCAAGGTCGCGCACGCGTCGCATTTCTGGGCAAGCAGCTCGCCCCGGTCGATCCCTTCCCAGAAGAAATCCTGATCGCGTTTGGCCTGCATCGCTCTCCCCTTTGATTTCCTTGCGAAATTCGCGCCATTGCGAATTTCGATAGCGGCACCGGCCCACTCCCCCGCCCGGCCACCCAACGAGACGATATGCCTTGGGTGGCCGGGCGGGGGAGTGGGCCGGTGCCGAACGATCCGAACCGCCAGAGGCGGAGTCGGATCAGACATTTCACGTTTCCGATGTAGCCGTTGACAGTCAAGCCCGGCGATGAAATTGAGGCCCGGCGGGCCGATTTCCGGGATGGAACATGGCCGGACGGGAGAGCCAGATTGACCAAAGTTACGCCAGGGCGCCTCAGCCACATGAACGCCGTCATCGACAACTATCAGGATGCGGTGAAGCACTTCGTCGACGTTTACGACGGCAACTTCATGCTCGACCTTCCGGGGCCGAACTGGAACGCCTGCCTGATCGAGATCGGCGGCGTCATTACCGAGTTCTTCGGACCCTTCAATTTCATGCTCAACACGCGCAACGGCGCGCACTGGCTCGGCGTCGAATACGAAGCGCCGATGAAGGAAAGCCGCGCTGCCGTCGCGGCCAACAACATTCGCATCTATCGCGATCTGGAAGTCGCCTTCCACACCAATCCGGCTGACGGTTTCGGCGTCGATTACGAGCTTTACGAAGGCACCTTCTTCGGCCCTGACGCGCCGAACGTCCAGACGCATTCCCGTGACCCCGGCTACTGGCGCAACGAACACCCGGCAGGCATGACCGGCATCGTCGGCTACACCCATGTCGTCGCCGACCTCGACGCCACCGGCACTTTCCTCGAAAACCTGTTCGGTTCGAAGAAGGTCTATGACGCGGAGCGTCCGGCGCTCGGCGCAATCGCACGCGGCTACGAAGTTTCCGACCACGTCGTCGAACTGCTTCAGCCCAGCGGCCCCGGCCCGCTGCTGAGCGAGATGATGCGCACTGGCGAAGGTATCCGCTCAAGTATCATCGGCGTTGCGGACCTCGCCAAGGCGCAGGCTCATTTCGAAAGCAAAGGCCTGCCGATCATCGCCGGAACCCAACCCGACAGCTTTGCCATCGATCCAGAGGCCAATTTCGGACTGCTGTTCGAATTCGCGCTCAAGCCATGAGCCGTCGATGACAGGCGACATCCTGCGCGAAGATCGCGACGGCGTGATCGTCGTCACGCTCGCGCGCCCGGAAAAGCGCAACGCCATGACCATCGCCATGCGCGAGGTGCTGTTCGGCGCGGTGGATGACCTGCGTGACCGGGACGACCTGCGTGTCCTGCTGATCCGTGCCGAAGGGCCGGTGTTCACCGCAGGCCTCGACATCAAGGAACACCACGAACGCTTTCCCGCCACGCGCGGCATGCAGGAATTCCGCCGCGACTATCGCCGCAACATCCACCGCTATCTCGACGAGATGGAGGCGGTCGAAAAGCCGGTCGTCATGGCCATCGACGGCATGTGCCTTGGCCTCGGCCTCGAAATGGCAGGCGCGGTCGATTTCCGGCTGGCTTCGAGCCGTGCCTCTTTCGGCCTGCCCGAGGTCGACATGGGCATCATCGCGGGCAGCGGAGGCACCAGCCGGATCGTGCGGCTGTGCGGTGTAGGCTGGGCCAAGTGGCTGGGCATGGCAGGCGAGCGCATTGATGCGGAAACCGCGCTCAAGGCGGGCCTCGTTCAGGCCGTCTGGGAACCGGAAGGCTTTGACAAGCAGGCGCTCGATTTCTGCCGCCGCCTTGCCGCAAAGCCCGCCGATGCGGTCGGCGTGGCGAAGCTCGCCATCGACCTGTGCGTCGATCTCGACCGCGCGGGCGGGCGCACCGTGGAGCGCCTGGCCAATACGCCACTGATTCTCGATTCGAACAGGCGCCTGCCCGGTCTTGGCGGCGAGGGAGACGACACATGAGCTGGAATACCCTGCTTTACGAGAAGCGCGGGCATGCCGCCTGCATCACGCTCAACCGCCCGGACAAGATGAATGCCGTCTCGATCGAGATGATGAAGGAGCTCGCCCGGCTCTATCGCGAGGTCGAGGAAGACGACGAGGTCTGGACGCTGATCGTGACCGGCGCGGGGCAAAAGGCGCTGTGCACCGGCGCGGACATGAACGTGTTCGAACTGACCAAGAAGGGTGAACACATCACCGGCATCGACATGTGGGGCGAGCCGATGCTGGCCAACCGCCGCCAGTGGGAAGTGCCGCAGGAAGCCACGCCTCCCTACATGGAAATGACCAAGCCCATCATCTGCGCGGTGAACGGCGTTGCTTGCGGCGCGGGCCTCGATCTCGTGTCGACAGCCGACGTAGCCATTGCCGCAGACCATGCGACCTTCTTCGATCCGCACGTCTCGATCGGCGTCGTCTCGGGGCGCGAAATGGTGCGCATGGCGCGTGTCCTGCCGCTGCCGATCGCGATGCGCATGGCACTGATGGGCAAGCACGAACAGCTTAGCGCCCAGCGCGCCTACGAGATCGGCCTGATTACCGAGGTCGTGCCGAAAGACGCCCTGATGGACCGTGCCTGGGAACTGGCGGAGATCATCAACCGCAACGCGCCGCTGGCCGTGCGCGGCACCCGCATGGCGATCCGCAAGGGTCTGTCGCTGCCGATCTACGAGGCCGAATTGCTGGCCGAAAGCTACCGCGTGCGCTGCGCGCAGACCGACGATGCGGAGGAAGGCCCGACAGCCTTCATCGAAAAACGCGATCCCGTCTGGAAGGGTCGATAGGAGCAGAATGTGAAACAGGTATTCGAAGGGCTGCGCGTCCTGGATTTCGGACGATTCATCGCCGCACCGTGGTGCGCCGCGATCTTTGCCGACCTCGGCGCGGACGTCATCAGGGTGGAGCGGCGCGAGGGCGGCGAGGACCGCTATGTCCAGCCGCTCGAACTACCCGATGGCAGCGGCGCAGGCTACCTGCCCAATAACCGCGGCAAGCGCGGCATCACGCTCGACACCAGCACCGAGGAAGGGCGCAAGATCGCGCACGAGCTGGTGAAAACCGCCGATGTCGTCATCATCAACATGCCCGACCGGGTGATGGAAGCGCACGGGCTCGACTACGAGACGCTCAAGAGCGTCAAGCCAGACATCATCCTTGCCAGTGCCACGGCCTACGGGCGTGGCGGTCCCTATTCCAACCGCATCGGTTTCGACGGCATCGGGCAGGTCATGTCGGGCGCGGTCTATCGCACCGGGCCGGAGGAACAGCCCTACCGCTTCATGGTCCCCTACGTCGACTATGCCACGGCCCAGAACCTCGCCATCGCGACCATGGCGGCGATCATCCACCGCGACAGGACGGGCGAGGGCCAGCATGTCGAAGCCTCGCTGCTGCTCTCCGCGCTTGCCGTATCCGACGCCCTGCTGATCGATCAGGCGATCCTCGAGCCAGACCACGGCCGCATCGGAAATCGCGGACTTGCGGTGGGCCCGTGCGACTTGTTCGAGATCGAGGGCCGGTGGATCCTCGTGCAGGTCACTGGCACACCGCTGTTCCACCGCTGGTGCAAGATGGTGGGCGAGGAAGGCTGGATCACCGACCCGCGCTATGCCCGCGACGAACAGCGTGCCGCCGCTGGCAAGGTGCTCAACGCCCGCATGCAGCAATGGTGCGACACCCAGAAATTCGACGAAGCAATGGAAGTGCTGGAAGCGAACCGCATTCCCGCCGCCGAGGTTCTCTCGCCGCGTCAGGTGCTGGAACAGGAGCACATCAAGGCGATGGAATACCTCAAGCCGGTCGACTATCCCGGCCTGCCAAAGCCTGCTCCGGTGATCCAGACTCCGTTCGAGATGTCGGAAACGCCCGGCCAGATCGCGCACCGCGCGCCGCTGCTGGGCGAGCATAACGACGAGATCTACGGCGAACTTGGCTATGATGCAGCGACGATTGAAAGCCTGCGCGAAAAGGGCGTGATCTAGGAGGGAGACTCAGGGATGTTCGGTGGACCACGCATCGTCGATACCGAGGAGGTGAAGGAACGCGAAGTCGTGCGCATCGAATTCGATGACGGACGCAGCGCCTCGATCTGGGAACGGTTCCTGCTGCCCTCGCCCAGCATGTTCACCTTCTACAACAGGTGGGATCCCGGCATGATCTCGCTGCGCCACGGGCATCAGTCGGACCACGTCGTCTACGTTCTCTCTGGTGAGGTCATGGTCGGCGACCGGCTGTGCAAGAAGGGCGCGCATATCTACCTGATCCACGGCGACCGCTTCGGCCCGTGGATCGCGGGGCCCAAAGGCTGCGAACTGCTCGGCGTGCTGAAAGGACCGGGCGTGGCAGCCTTCTGGAGCCCCGAGGACATGCAGGAATATATCGACCTGCTCGCCAGACACGGCGCCAGGCAGGGCGAAGTGCCGCCTCTCACCGTGGACGAACCGTGGATGGCGCCCCCCGCAGCGGCGCTGCCGAGCCCGATCAAGGAGGATTGAGTAGCCCGCTGGCGGGGCTCACTCCCGGAGCCTTGTTCATGCGTAGGCTGGCCGCGTTACCTCGCCACAGCTGCCCATCCGGCTTCGCAGCTGGCTCACGGGTTTTCGCTTGCGGCACCGTTTGATTGTAGACTACCCGAAGGGGCATGACGCCACCCCCTCCGCGCTTCCTTCTCGGCATCGGTTGTCAGAAGGCCGGCACGTCCTGGCTCTACGATCACCTTCGGACCCATCCGGAAGTTTTCCTGCCCTCACCCAAGGAACTGCATGTCTTCGACGCCGCGCTCAGGCCCGACATGTTCAGCGAGTTCTACGAGCGGGCCAGATACGAGCACGCCGCAAGGAGCTGGCACCGCAAGCTCAGGGACCGGCTGGGACTAACGAAGGCCGGTGGCCGCGTTCTCGGCCCGGGAGAGCGGGTCGCGATGATTTCCGATCCCGAGGTCTATGCGAGGTATTTTGCGGAATGGTCGCGCCAGTACCCGGTGGTCGGAGAAATCACGCCGTCCTACGCCGCGCTGTCGGCCGACGACTTCGGGTATATCCGCGAGCTGCTCGAACCCCGCTTCGATCTGCGTGTCGTGCTCCTGCTTCGCGACCCCGTCCAGCGCGCCTGGTCCGCGGCCCGCCATTTCCGGAAGATAAATCGGGGCCATCTCAACGTTGCCGTGAGAGGCAACGACAACGACCTGTTCGCGCGGCTCTATGATACGCCCTACATCCGGGAGCGGGCCGACTACCGGCGCATCCTGTCTGATCTGAAAACCGCACTGCCCAGCACGCAGGTTCATGTCGAATTCTATGAGCGCCTGTTCACCCAGGACGCGATCTCGAAACTGTGCGATTTCCTCGGGATCGAGACACGGCAGGCCGAGTTCGGAAAAATGGTCAATGTCTCACCCAGGCCGATCGATCTCGATCCCGATCTGGCAGCAGCCGCGCGCAAGGCCTATGCGCCCATCTACGAATTCTGCGCAGACTGGTTCGGCCAGGCCGAAATAGACCGCTTGTGGCCTGCTGGCGCCGTTTAGGTGAGGCTCACTGCCGCTCGAACAGGTCCGCCCGGTCGGCCAGCGGCCCCGCGCCGGAACTGAAATCGACGTCGGCGCCGGGTTTGCGGCGTGCCTCGTCGGCGCGGCCCGGCTGGAAGGTATGGCACGAGCCGATCATGCCAATGTCGCTGCCGACCATCCCGGCAGGCATCGCGATGCCTCTACCGCCTGCAACCATCGAGGCCCAGCGCAGCACGCGGGCAGCTTCCTCGGTCTGCGGATCGAGCGTCGCTATCCAGTCGCTGACGCCGGTGAGCACCTTGCCCGCCACAACTTCAGGCGTGACGAACCTGCCCTCTGCCAGGGTCCATTCGAGCAGCATGTCGCCGTTGCGGCGCAGGCGCGTGACCACCAGCCCGTCGACAGGATCGCTGGTGAATATCTCGTAGGTGATCCGCGCGTCTTCGCCAGCATGGGCCGCACAGAACGTGGCGAGATCATAGAGGTGCGTGCAGTTCAGCGCCTTGGTTCGCTTGAACGACGGATCGTCGAGCCGCTTTCCGGCAAAGGTATCGACCAGCGCCGCCCTTGCCCCCTCGCAGGTCGTCCACGGCCCGCGCTTCATTTCGCTCTCGACGCCGGTGATCGTCTCGCCATCGTGCCGAAGTGTCACGACCATCCGGTGATAGTCGTCTTCCAGCTCGGACGTAACCGAGCCGGGCGAAGGTTCGATGACCACGCGGCGGCGATAGCCGGGGACTTTCTCGGGGTCGGGGAGCGGGCGGGATGTCATCCAGCCGCTATTGCAGCACTGGGTCCCGCCAGCAAGATCAGTCGAAGCCAAGATCCTTGAAGATCTTGTTGAGCTTCTTCCAGACGGTCTTGTTATCGCCTGCCTTGTTGCGCTCGTTGAGGAAGTTGAACTCGTCGTCGCGCCAGACGATGTTGGTGAACAGCGGGTGGCCGATCGAGGCGAAGTTCTGGAAGGCCGCGATGCCGAGGCCGTGCAGGTACTGGTGCATGGCCCGTTTGCTCAGCATCAGGCCGTCGGTCGACAGCGCGGCAACGGCGCGAGCGAAGCGCATCGCCTCGTCATCGAGCTGGTCTGCCGGCACGACCGAATTGGCGATGCCCCATTCCTTCATCTCGTCCGCATAGACAGAACGCCCGGTAAGCTGGATTTCCATGCCGCGATTGAGGCCCATCTTGAGCAGGGCAATCGGCAGCTGGCCGTCGAAGGCGCCAAAGCCGATGCGCGACTGGCGGCGCGCGAAGCGGGCATTGTCTGAACAGACCATCATGTCGCAGGCGAGAGCGAGCGACATGCCCAGCCCCATGACGTTGCCCTGACAGGCCGCGATGGTCACCTTGTCGCCCCAGATCATGCCGCGCTGCAATGTCTCGTAGGTGTGGCGCATGTTGCGCATGCGGATCGACTGCGGCAGGCGCGCGCCCTTCTTGAGGCCCATGCTTTCGATCGGGGTCTTGCGGGTGTCTTCCCCGGCGCAGAAGTCCGGACCATTGGCGCGCAGCACGATGACCTTGACCATGTCGTCGTCCTGCGCACGCTCGAAATGCTGGTGCAGCAGGTCGTTCATGCCGGGGATGGCGATAGCGTTGCGACGATCTTCGCGGTTGAGCGAGATCAGGCAGATGTGGTCTTCCACCACCTCATAGGTCACGCTGTTGGAAAGATCCTCGTGCGCAAAACCTGCGCCGACCTTGGGATCGCTGTCACTCATTCGCCCGGCTCCTCGGCCCTCAATCATATAACCTTTACGATGGCCGCTATTCGCCAAGCGACCGCAATTGTCAAATGGCAACTCGGGCATGGTGACATACGGACCGACGAGCAAGCCCGACCGATGGGCAGTTGCCTCCTTGACGGCTAATGGTTAGATAATTGAAAGGCGTCAGCAGCAAGGTTCCGTAATTGCCGATTCGGCAGTGCGGGTCTAGGCTGCGACCATAATTCAAGGAGAGCGATCATGACCGCGCAAGCAACTCTGGAGCGGTTTCCCGAACAGGCTGAAGGCGTGAAGGTCGACCCTCGTCTCGGCTATGCCGTGTTCGACGCGGACAACCACTATTACGAGGCCGAGGACGCGCTCACCCGGCACCTTCCTGCCGAATGGAAGCGCCGCGGCCCGAAGTGGATCGAGATGAACGGGCGCAAGCGCCTCATGCTGGGCGACAAGCTCTACCAGTTCATTCCCAACCCGACCTTTGATCCCATCGCCAAGCCGGGCTGCCTGCACGACTATTTCGCGGCCAAGCTCGACGGCGCCGATCTCAAGACGGCGATGGGCGATCTCGAACCGCTGAGTAGCCGCCCCGAATACCTGAACCGCGACGCCCGCCTCGCCGTGATGGACGAGCAGGGCGTTGGCGCGACATGGCTGTTCCCGACTTTGGGCGTCACCTTTGAAGTGCCGATGCAGCCCGACATTCCGGCCGTGCTGGCGACTTTCCGCGCCTTCAACCGCTGGCTGGAGGAAGACTGGGGCTTTGCCTACAAGGACCGCCTGTTCGGCGTCCCGGTCGTCTCGCTGTCCGATCCGGACTGGGCCGTCGAGGAAGTGGAGTGGGCGATCCGGCAAGGCGCGAAAGTCATCTCGCTGCGCAATGGCCCGGTCTACACCGCCACCGGCACGACCTCGCCCGGTGCGCCGGAATACGATCCGTTCTGGGCGCGCTGTCAGGAAGCCAATCTCGTCGTCGCCCCGCATGCCGGCAACGACGGCTACGACTTCCTCGGCGACATGTGGGAGCCTTGGGGCGGCTATGGCGCCTTCAGCGTCTCGCCGATGCACAAGGTCGTCACCTCGCAGCGCGCGGTGCCGGACTTCTTCGCCGCGCTGGTCTGCCACAAGGTATTCGAACGCTTCCCGCGCCTGCGCGTCGCATCGGTCGAGAACGGGGCAAGCTGGATCAGGCCGCTGCTCACCCGCCTGTTCCGCGGTCATGCCCAGACCAAGGGCTATTACAAGACCAACCCGGTCGACCAGTTCCGCGAGCACATCTGGGTCACGCCGTTCTGGGAAGACAACGTCGAGGAACTGGTCGAATATGTGCCCATCGACCGCATCATCTTCGGCAGCGACTGGCCGCATACCGAAGGCGTCGAGAAGCCACTCGACTTCCTCGACAGCCTGTCGAGCCTCAACGCCGAGGACACGCGCAAGGTGATGCGCGACAACGTGGCCGAACTGACGGCGTCTTCCAACCCGTGAGCGAGCCGGGAGAGGAAACACCGGTCCTTAGCCAAGTCGCCGACGGGGTCGGGCTGATTACGCTCAACCGGCCGGACAGGCTCAACGCATGGACCCCGGCGATGCGCCTCGCCTATTTCGACACGCTCGAAAGGTTCGGGCGCGATCCCGAGGTGCGCGCCATTGTGGTGCGCGGCGCGGGACGCGGGTTCTGCGCTGGCGCGGACCTTTCGCTGATCCGCGCGCCCGATGCCGAGAGCGAGGCCCTGCGAGAGGCGGAGAGCCGCGAATACTGGTTCCCGCTTTCGGTGGGCAAACCCATCGTCGCCGCAATCCACGGGCCGTGCCTCGGCATCGGTCTGCAGCAGGCGATGTTCTGCGACATCCGCTTCGCCGCGCGGGATGCAAAGATCGGCGCGCCTTATGTCCGTCGCGGGATCGTCGGCGAGATGGGCATTACCTGGATGCTTTCGCGTCTGGTCGGAGTCGGGCCGGCGAACGACATCATGCTTTCTGGCCGCATGCTCTCGGGCGACGAGGCAGCCGCCATCGGTCTCGTCAATGCTGCGCTCGAGCCGGATGCAGTGTTCGATCACGCCATGGCCTATGCCCGCGACCTTGCCGCCAACTGCTCGCCGCTCGCCATGCGCACGGTCAAGATGCAGATGTACCAGGATCTGATGGACGGCTTCACGCCCAGCTTCGCCCGGTCCGAACGCCTGCTCGACGAAGTCCTGCGCGGCGAGGACGTGAAGGAGGGCATTGCTGCCGTGCGCGAGAAGCGGCCCGTCCGCTTCCCCGGACTGGACCCAGACCTTGCCCTGAGCGGAGACTGGCCATCGTGACCCAGAGCGTGACCGATACCGCGACCGGAACGGCTCTCTCGATCCGCTACGGCGGCGACGAACCGCCGATCCCCGAAGGATCGCTGGCGGCAATGCTGCGCAGGCAGGCAGCCAAATTCGGCGACCGCCCCGCCATGCTGGTGCCGCAGGACAGCGGAGGCGTAGCGCCGATCACCTATGCCGAGATGGTTGGCCGCGCCGAAAACGTCGCGCGCTGGCTCAGGCAGCGGTGCGAGCCGGGCTCGCGGATTGCGATCTGGTCGCGCAATGCCGTCGAGAGCGTAATCGTCCAGCATGCCTGCGCGCTGGCGGGCATGGTGGTCGCTCATTTCAACACCGGCTGGACCGATGCGGAGGTGCGCCACGCCTGCGACCTGGTCGAGCCTTCGCTCGGCTTCGCGGGCCTTGGCTTTCGCGATGCCGACCTGCTGACCCGCCTTGCCGGGATCGCCAGCTTTCCGGTCGTTCCGCTGACCGACGTCGAGGCCATCGGCGAGATCGAGCAAAGCGGCGACCTGCCCGATCCGGGGCCGGACGCGCCCTACCTCATTCAGTTCACCAGCGGCACCACCGGCAAGAGCAAGGGCGCGCTGCTTTCGCAGAAATGCGTTTTATATGGCGGCTGGATTCGCCCGGCGGTCTATGGCGGTAACGAGTACGACGTGTGGCTCAACGCGGTGCCGTACCACCATATCGGCGGCTCCATCGCGATCATCGTCGGCGCGCTCGCCACTGGCAGCGCCTTCACCGTGCTCGAACGCTACGACCGCGACCAGACCGTGCGCCTGATGCGCGAAATCCGGCCCTCCCGCATGGGCGGCGTTCCGACCATGTGGCACGACATCCTGTCCTCGCCAGACCTGCCTTCCGATCGGGCGGTGCGGCTGGTGACGCTCGGCGGCGCGACGGTCCCGCCCTCGATCATCCGCGCCGTGCAGGACAAGACCGGGGCCACCAGCGCCATCGGCTATGGCCAGTCGGAGAGCGGCGGCATCACCAATACCGTGCTCGACGATCCGATCGACAAGCTGTGCGAGACGATCGGCCGCCCCTCGCCCCATACCGAAGTGATGATCGCTGACAGCGAGACGGGCCAGCCGGTGCCGCTGGGTCAGGTCGGCGAAATCTGCGCGTGCAGCCCCGGAAACATGATGCGCTACTGGGGCAATCCCGAGGCCACGGCGGCAACGATCCGGCCCGACCTCTTCCTGCGCACCGGCGATCTCGGCTCGATGGACGAACAGGGCTACGTCCGTTTTGCCGGACGCCTGCGCGAAGTCATCATCCGGGGCGGCGAGAACATCTATCCCGCCGAAGTCGAGGACGCGCTGCTTTCGCATCCCGGCATCGCGCTCGCCGCCGTCGTCAAGGTGCCGCACGAGCGGCTTGGTCACGAAGTCGGCGCGGTGGTAACGCTCGCACCGGGAGCGCAAGCCGACGTCGCCGCCTTCGAGGAGCACGCCGCCAGCCAGATCGCCCACTTCAAGGTGCCCCGCCACTGGCGCGTGCTGGACGAAATGCCGCTCACCGTCTCGGGCAAGATCCGCAAGGTCGAGCTGGAGGCCCTGTTCGAGGACCAATCTTGAATCCCGACACCATCGCCGGAGTTCTCGCGCAGCAGGCTGGTCTGGGCGACAAGGTGTTCGTCGTCATCGACGATGACCGGCTGACCTATGCCGATGCCGAGGCTCGTTCGCGCAAAGTCGCTGCGGCGCTGATCGCGGCGGGAGCAGGACGCGGCAGCCGCGTCGCCATGCTGATGGGCAACAGTTCGGACTTTGCCGTCACTTTCCTTGGCATTACCCGCATCGGCGCGGTTGCGCTGCCGTTCAGCACCATGTCCACGCCGCAGGAACTGGCAGGCATGTTCGCCCGCGCGGACTGCGAATATCTCGTGGCCGCCAAGGGCTATCGCGGGCGCGACTTTCGCGAAGTGATGACAGGCGTGCTCGGGCAGGAACCGGACGGCCTGCTGATGGTGCCCGAGATACCATCGCTGCGCCGGGTCTGGTTTGGTGCTGGATCGCTGGAAGAGCAGGACGTACCTGACGCGCCGGTGCTCGCTGCCGACAAGCAGGTCACGCCAGCCGATACGCTGGTGCTGGTCCACACCTCGGGCTCGACCAGCGCGCCCAAGGGCGTGATCCACACTCACGGGCAGGTGATCCGCAACATGCGTCAGCAGGACGTGACGCGCCGATATACGCAGGAAGAAGTGCTGTTCGCCAATGCGCCGTGGTTCTGGGTCGGCGGGCTGGCCTATTCCTTCCTCGCCACCCTGATCGCGGGCGCGAAGTTGCTGTGCTCCTCGGCGCGGCCTGCCCAGATGCTCGACCTGATCGAGCGCGAACGCCCGACCATGACCAACGGCGTCGCCTCGACCATGCTGGCGCTCGAACAGGATCCCAGCTTTGCCGGACGCGACCTGTCGTTCATGCGGCGCGGCAACCTCTATCCGATCATGCCGCCCGAGGTGCGCCCCAAGGACCCGGAACTGCGCCACAACCTGCTCGGCATGACCGAAGCCGGTAGCGTGTGCATCGTCGGCGATACCGAGGACGACCTGCCCGAACATATGCGCGGCTCCTATGGCAAGCCGGTCGAGGGCGTGGATATCCGCGTGGTCGATCCGGAAACCGGACAGGATGGCCCGGAAGGCGAGCTGTGGCTGCGCGGCCCCAATGTCATGCAAGGCTATTACGGACGCGAGCGGCACGACACCTTCGACGAGCAGGGCTGGTACCATTCGGGCGACATGTTCACCGTGGACGCCGAGGGCTACTGCTACTTCAAGGGCCGCACCGGCGACATAATCCGCACCAGTGGCGCGCAGGTCTCGCCACGCGAAGTCGAAGGCGTGCTCAGCGACGTGACCGGCGGTCGCACGGCGATCGTCATCGGCGTGCCTGACCCTGCGCGCGGGCAGGCCGTCACGGCAGTGATGATCGGCAGCGAGCCGGTCGATGATGCGGCGCTGACTGCGGCGCTGCGCGAGCGACTTTCCCCCTACAAGGTGCCGCGCCGCTTCCTGACCATGACCGAGGACGAATTGCCGATACTGTCGAGCGGCAAGATCGATCTGAAGAAACTGGTGGAGATCGCCAGTGCCCGCTGAGACGATTGCTGCATTGCTGGCCGGGAATGCTGCATCGCGCGGGAGCAATGTTGCCGTCATCGATCCGCAGCATCGGCTGACCTGGAGCAAACTGGATAATGCCAGCGCCGCCCGCGCCGCCGAACTTGTCGAAGCAGGTGTCAACAAGGGCCACCGCGTCGCCCTGATGGCGGAGAACAGCGCCGACTGGCTGGTCTGGGCCTGTGCGGCAATGCGGATCGGCACCGTGCTGGTGCCACTCTCGACGATGCTGCGCGGACCGGAAATTGCGGCGCAGCTGGCAATTGCCGCGGTCCGTCACATGATCGCGCAGCCCCAAATCCGGGGCCGCGACATGCGCGATGAACTGGCTGCGCTTGACCGCGCCGCGCTACCCTCGCTTCGCAATATCTGGTGGAGCGACGAGAAGCTGCCCGCAGCCTCTCCCGAGGCTGTCGCCGTGTCCAACGCGCTTGCCGAGCGCCTGCTGCCAGCAGACGAAATGGCGGTGATCTTCACCTCGGGCAGCAGTGGCACTCCCAAGGGCGTAGTCCACACCCACGGCGCGGCAATTCGAGCCAATGCCAGCGGCAACAAAGCGCGCTGCATCACAGCGGAGTCTCGTCTCTACCTGCCGATGCCGCTGTTCTGGACGGGCGGCTTCGCAACCGGGCTGATGTCCGCGCTTAATACGGGCTGCACCTTGATGACCGAGGCGGAGCCCGAACCCGGTAAAACGCTGCAATTCCTCGCGCGCGAAAAGGTCACGCTGTTTCGCGGCTGGCCGGATCAGGCGGCGCGCATGGCGGCGCAACCCGACTTTGCCGCGACCGATCTCTCCTCGCTTCAGCCGGGGAGCCTCGATGCGATCATGCCCGGCGAGGCTCCGCCATCGGGCGCCCGCGCGCCGCTGCTCGGGATGACCGAGAGCTTCGGTCCCTGGTGCGGATGGCCGCTCGACCAGCTTCTGCCCGAGGGCAAGCTCGGCTCGATGGGCAAGCCTTTCGCTGGCGCGCAGGCGCGCATCGTCGATCCCGATAGTGGGCAACTGCTCGGCGCGGACCAGACCGGCGCAATCCAGATCGGCGGCCCGAACATTCTGAAAGGCATCTGCGGGCGGGAACGAGAAGAGGTGTTCACGCCCGACCTCTGGTACGACACCGGCGACAGGGGCCGCATCGACGCGGACGGTTTCCTGTGGTTTGCCGGGCGCGGCGACCAGATGGTCAAGATTGCCGGCGCAACCGTCTATCCGGCGGAGACCGCTGCCGCACTGGAACAGCTACCCGGCGTGGAGCGCGCTGTCGTCTGCGACATCACCCTCGACGGCGAAGCGCGGCTTGGCGCGGCAATTGTCGCTGACGGGCAGACCACACTGGCCGGTGTGGCGGCTTCGGCCCGAGACATGCTCAGCGCGTTCAAGGTGCCGCGCCTGTGGCTGATGCTGGAATCGGCGGACGACCTGCCGCGCCTCGTCTCCGGCAAGATCGACAGCGGCACTCTGCGTGCGATGATCGCCGGGAAAGGCGTTACCGCCCCTTGAAATCGGGTGGACGCCGCTCGGCAAAGGCCATGACGCCTTCCCTGAAATCCTCGGTCAGCACTGCCTGCTGCTGGCATTCGCCCTCGACCTGAAGCGATGCCTCGAAGCTCTGTTCCAGCGCAGCGCGCACCTGCTGCTTGATGAGCGCCAGAGTTCTGGTCGGCATCGCCGCAGCCTTCGTCGCGATCTCGCGGGCGCGATCCATCAGCATGTCGTCGTCGACGACCTCGGTGACGAGATTGCACCGCTCTGCCTTCTCGGCGCTCATCTTGCCGCCGAGTAGTGCCATTTCGAGCGCCCTCACCCGACCGGCGGCATGAGCGACGAGCCAGGTGCCGCCACAATCCGGGGTCAGGCCGATGTTGGCGAAGGTGAACACGAAGTTCGCGCTTCGCGCCGCGACGATCACATCGCCCGCCAGCGCGAGCGATGCGCCTGCCCCGGCAGCTACGCCGTTCACCGCCGTTACCACCGGAACCGGCGCGTCGACGAACGCACGGGCGAGCGGCTTGTAATAGGTTTCCATCATGCCGAGCACGTCGGACTTGCCCGCGCCGACTCCTGCATCGGCAAGATTGGCTCCTGCACAGAAGCCACGCCCCGCACCCGTGACCAGCAGGGCTCGCGCGCCAGCCAGCACCGCGGCGTTCATGGCGTCGGCGATTTCCAGCGCCATGCCGGGCGTGAAGGCATTGAGCACCTGGGGCGCATTGAGCGTCACCACGGCGACGTCGCCTTCGCGCTCGACCAGCACATTGGCCGTTTCACTCATGCCCGCATCCCCTTGTGCAATTATCTAACCCTAAAGCACTTGCAGCACCCGACAGGCGCTGTCCATAGCTGCACCAAACCATCTCGCGAGGGGAACCGGAATGGCCGATCTTACCGCCGAAAGCCTGATTGCCGCCGAGCAGGCGAGGCGTGAGGCTATCGTCGCGCTGGACTTTGACGCGCTCGAAGCGATGACAGCCGACTGGTTCCACTACGCGCATATTTCGGGCCTCGTCGAAACGCGCGAGGAATACTTTGCGCGGATGCGAGGCAGCTCGGTCTATCCGTCGATCGTCGCGACCCACTCGTGGGATCTCGAGGTCGAACTGCGCAAGGGCTACGCGCTGATGACCGGCAAATCGCACATCGACGTCGTCACGATGAAGTTCGATTCGCTGTTCCTCGCGGTCTGGGAGCCGGACGACGCCGGCTGGCTGATAAGCGCCTACGCTTCCACACCCCTGCCTGATGACTAGGCGGCGTGGACTAATTCCGCGCGGTCACGGCTGGAAGCAAAAACCGCCAGTTCCAGGAGGCGAGGTGAAGGAATATGTCGATATTTCGAGCTGAGCCGACGCCGAAATGGCGGTTTT